>CAJBBN010000229.1 GCA_903951325.1 uncultured bacterium | reverse complement strand
GGGTAAGTCTTATACGACCAGCTCCCTTTGAACTCCCCCAGGTTCGGAAGGAAGCAAGGGTAAAAGGTTGTAGCGGTGCGATATAAGTTGCTTACCCATTTTTTTGAATCCAATATCACCTTTATATATTTTATTATGCAGTTTTTCATCGACACAGCAAACTTAGATCAAATTAAAGAAGCGCAAGCTTTAGGTATTTTAGATGGTGTAACTACCAATCCATCTTTAATGGCAAAAGAAGGCATTGCTGGCGAAGAAAATGTAATGAAACACTACAAAGCAATTTGCAATATTGTTGAAGACAAAGTAAGCGCAGAAGTAATTGCAACAGATTACGAAGGCATGATTGCCGAAGGAGAAAAATTAGCTGCTATCGATCCTAAAATTGTAGTAAAAATTCCAATGGTGAAAGATGGCATCAAAGCGTTAAAGTATTTTTCTAAAAAAGGAATTCGTACCAATTGCACCTTAATATTTTCTGCAGGTCAAGCATTATTGGCTGCAAAAGCAGGCGCTACTTATGTTTCACCATTTGTTGGTCGCTTAGATGATATCTCTTCTGATGGTATGATTTTAATTGAAGACATTCGTTTGATATTTGATAACTACCAATACGAAACACAAATTTTAGCCGCTTCTGTTCGTCATCCATTACACATTATTCAATGTGCTAAAATTGGTGCCGATGTAATGACGGGTCCTTTATCTGCCATTTTGCAATTGTTAAAACACCCATTAACCGATAGCGGTTTGGCGCAGTTTTTAGCAGATCATGCAAAAGCAAACGCAAAATAAATTTAGCTTATTTCAGCAATACGTCTTTTAGTAAGGTATTACTGGGAACAAATATTCCTTTTACCCCTACTTTTTCTCCTGCTTCTGCATCTCTTGGCCTATCTCCAATAAAATATGACTGTTTAGGATCTATATTGAACCTAGCCATTGCTTTTTCGACAAGCAAACTGCCCGGTTTTCGACATAAACAATTGCCATTAAAATCTGGATGATGCGGACAAAAATAAATTTCTGCTATGGTAACACCTGCTTTTTCCATTTCTGTTAAAAAATACTGATGCATTTTATTGAGTTCGGATAAGTTATATAAGCCCTTGGCTAAACCACCTTGATTGGTAATAACAATGATTAAAAAGCCCTGAGATTGATAGTTTTTGAGGGTTTCAGCTAAATGAGGCAATAATTTAAAATCCTCAAAACGCTTTACATAATCACCAATTTCTTCGTTGATGATACCGTCTCTGTCTAAAAATATGGCTTTGTTCATGTGCTAAAATTACGGATTTCAAAATATTAATTATCTTCGTAGGAGAAAAAAAATAATGTCAGATAGTTTAGTCATCATTCCTACCTATAACGAGAAAGAGAACATTGAAAAAATGATTCGAAAGGTGCTTTCTTTGGAGCCCTCTTTTCATGTATTATTGGTAGACGATGGTTCGCCAGATGGCACAGGACAAATAATTAAAGATTTACAAAAAACATTTCCCGATAAATTATTTTTAATCGAGCGCTCGGGCAAGCTAGGCCTAGGAACTGCATATATAGCAGGTTTCAAGTGGGCATTAGCACATCATTACCATTTTATTTTTGAAATGGATGCCGATTTTTCTCATAACCCAGAAGATTTAATTAAACTCCGAGAAAACTGTGCCAATGGAGCCGATTTAGCTATTGGATCGAGGTATAAATCGGGTATCAATGTGGTTAATTGGCCAATGAGT
>CAJBBN010000228.1 GCA_903951325.1 uncultured bacterium | reverse complement strand
TTTTAATTCGATCGGTAATTTTTAAATTTCCTTTGTAGAATTTTCCAACATCACCTGTATGAAACCAGCCATCTGTATCGATTACAGCGGCAGTCTCTTCGGGTTTGTTCCAGTAGCCTTTCATTACATTCGGTCCTTTTAAAATAATTTCACCTTCTACACTTTCAAAATTAGGATCGAAAGATTGCCAAGTTTGTTCGGTGTAAATTTCTTTGGTATCGGCATTTTGTATACCTATAATTAATTCGGGAACTACACGACCCACTGTACCATAAACCTGACGATGAAACTCTGTAACGGCCATTACAGGAGCTGTTTCGGTGAGGCCGTAACCTTCTAACACTTTAATGCCTAAGTTTCCGAAAAATTCTCCCACGTTTTGTGGTAAGGCAGCGCCACCCGAAATCATGAATTTTAAATTGCCTCCAGTTTTTGCTTTGATTTTTGAGAAAACCAATTTGTCTGCAATGCGATGTTGTATTTGTAAAAGTATATTGGCTTTTTTACCATCTTCTGTTGCAAAGCGATACTTACTACCTAAGGCTATAGCCCAAACAAAAATCTTAGTTTTCAATCCACCCGAAGACAAGCCCGTTTTCATGGCTTTATCGTGAATTTTTTCTAATAAACGAGGTACACATGCCATAATAGAGGGCTTTACTTCCATCATATTTTTACCGAGTAATTCGAGGCTTTGTGCAAATGCAATTTTACAACCTTTCGCTAAACAAATGTGATAAGTTCCGGTGCGTTCAAAAACATGCGATAGCGGTAAGAAAGATAAAAATGTTTCTTCGTTATTGATGTGCGGAATATGTATCAAACTTACTTTTACATTGTGCACAAAATTTAAATGTGATAACATTACACCTTTAGGTTTACCTGTGGTACCCGAAGTGTAAATCAATGCAGCAATATCGTTCGGTGTAACAGCTTCACGCATTTCGTCGATGGTAGCCGCATAGGTATTTAGTTTATTTTTTCCTTCGGCAATAACTTCGTTTAAAGAAAGAATAGTTTGGCTGTATTGACCATCTTTGGTAATCTTTTGATAGTCGTCAAAGGTAGGTATGATATGGCTTAGCGAGGAACATTCGCCTGCCACTTTCAATACTTTTTTAAATAAAAAAGGATTGCCAACCAAGATTACTTTTGAACTAGAATCGTTGATAATGTATGCAACATCTTGCTCCGAAACAGTTGGATAGATAGACACATTCGTGGCACCTAGTTGCTGTAATGCTTGATCAAAAAATATATAATCTGGACAATTGTCCATCATCAGGGCTAATCGGTCGGTCTTCTGAACCCCAATGCTAATAAGGTACGCCGAAATCGCATCGATTTTAGTTAATGCGGTTTTATACGAAATGTTTTCGTAGTTATCGTTTACTTTGTGAATTAAAAAAGTATGTTCTACCGGATGAATGTATTTAACTACATTTCTAATTAACTGAGGAATGGTGGTGTGATCGGTTAACTGCATAAGCTTGTTTTAGGTAAAAAAAAAGGTTTTTCAAATGAATGAAAAACCTAATTTAAAAAAAATATTTGAATATTTAAACTGAAAAACTCTCCCCGCATCCGCAGGTTCTAGACGCATTTGGATTGATGAAATTAAAGCCTTTTCCGTTTAATCCGTCCGAAAAATCGAGTTCTGTGCCGGCTAGGTATAAAAAGCTTTTCATGTCTAAAACAATCTTATAACCACTTTCGTCGAATTCTTGGTCGCCTTTCTTAATTTCGTTATCGAAATCGAGTTTATAAGACAAGCCAGAGCATCCGCCACCTTGTACCGCAACTCTCAAGAAAAAATCGTCGCTAATGTTGGCGTCTTTTCTTAAAGCTTCAATTTTTGATTTTGCTTTTTCGGTAACCGTAATCATTTGTTTTTCTTAGTGATGACTTTTTGGTAATTCAATTGGATCCATTCCGTTTTTCACACGGTAATCGTTGATCGCAGATTTAATTGCATCTTCTGCTAAAACAGAACAATGTATTTTAACTGGAGGTAAAGCCAATTCTTCTACAATATCCATGTTATCAATTTCTAATGCTTGGTCTATCGACTTACCTTTTAACCATTCGGTTGCTAGGGAAGAGGAAGCAATTGCAGAACCACAACCAAATGTTTTAAATTTTGCATCGGTGATTACATTGTTTTGATCCACTTCAATTTGCAAACGCATTACATCTCCACATTCTGGAGCGCCTACCAAACCTGTACCAACATTGCTTTTCGCTTTGTCTAGTGTACCAACGTTTCTTGGGTTATTGTAATGATCAATTACTTTTTCTGAGTATGCCATTTTTTTCTTTTTTTTAAAATTTTAAATTAGTGTTCTGCCCATTCTACTGCATCTAAATCGATGCCATCTTTAAACATTTCCCATAATGGGCTCATGTCTCTTAATTTAGTGACTGCTTTTTTAGTACATTCAATTGCGTAATCAATTTCTTCGTCGGTCGTAAATCTGCCTAATCCAAAACGAATTGATGAATGGGCTAAGTCGTCATTTAAGCCTAAGCTTTTTAATACATAAGAAGGCTCTAAAGAGGCCGAAGTGCAAGCCGACCCAGAAGATACTGCTAAGTCTTTCATGGCCATCATTAAGCCTTCACCTTCTACATATTTGAAAGAAATATTAGTTACATGTGGTAAGCGATGATCGGTATTACCATTGATGTATGCTTCTTCTAATTCTATTAAAGATTTTTCTAAACGATTACGCATAGCAGAAAGACGAATCGTATCTTTTTCCATGTCTTGCATCGCAATTTCGCAAGCTTTACCAAAACCCACAATGCCCGGTACATTTAATGTTCCAGAGCGCATGCCTCTTTCGTGTCCGCCACCATCCATTTGTGCTGTAACCTTTACTCTTGGATTTTTTCTTCTCACATATAATGCACCAACACCTTTAGGGCCGTACATTTTATGGGCAGTAAAAGATAATAAATCGATACCATCTGCTTCTACATCAACTGGAATTTTTCCAACTGTTTGCGTTGCGTCGGTATGTAATAAAACACCTTTACTTCTGGTAATAGCTGAAATTTCTTTCATTGGTTGAATAACACCAATTTCATTATTACCATACATGATAGAAACTAAAATAGTTTTATCGGTAATGGCATTGCTTAATTCGTTAAGGTCAATTAAACCATCTGCTTTTACTTCTAGGTAAGTGATAGTTGCACCTAGTTTTTCTAAATGTGCACAAGTATCTAGCACCGCTTTGTGCTCTGTAGTAGCAGTAATAATATGATTGCCTTTAGCAGCATACATTTCGAAAACACCTTTAATGGCTAAGTTATTCGATTCTGTTGCGCCAGAAGTAAATATGATTTCTTTTTCAGAACAATTAATCAATTTTGCGATTTGCTCTCTCGCATAATCTACGCCTTCTTCTGCAGCCCAGCCAAATGGATGGTTTCTGCTTGCTGCATTTCCAAACTTTTCGTTGAAATAAGGTAACATCGCTTCCAATACACGAGGGTCCATTGGAGTGGTTGCGTTGTTGTCTAGGTATATCGGTAATTGAATCATGTTTATTTAGACTTTATATAAATTGTGTACAAATATAGGGAATTTAATATCTTTAAAGCCAAATTTCGCCGGTTAAAATTTTCATTTTTTTTTATTCCTGACAATTAATTAGCTAGCTTGCCAATAAATTACCGAGCATATGAACAAAATAGAACACATCGGAATTGCTGTTAAAAGCATTGATTCATCAACAAGCCTTTTTGCTAAATTGTTTGCAAAAAACGCTTATAAAAGAGAAGAAGTTTTGTCGGAAGGGGTAATTACCGAGTTTTTTCAGCTGGGAGACAATAAAATAGAGCTTTTAGAGGCTACACATGCCGAAAGCCCTATTGCTAAATTTATTGAAAAAAAGGGCGAAGGGATACATCATATAGCCTTTGAGGTGAGCGATATTGTGGCAGAAATGAAAAGATTAAAGGAAGAAGGCTTTATATTATTGTCTGAAGAGCCTAAAAAAGGGGCCGATAATAAATTGGTTTGTTTTTTGCATCCTAAATCAACTAATGGCGTTTTAATTGAGTTGTGCCAAAGCATTGCTGGTTAATTTTTTAATAGATTTTATTTATAAATTCAATATTCTTTGCATTTTTTGAAAGAATATCATACATTTGCATTCCAAAATTAGTAGAATAGTAATGAAAGCAGAAATTCATCCAAAAAATTATAGAATGGTAGTATTCAAAGATTTATCTTGTGATTACTCATTTTTAACAAAATCTTCAATTGAAACTAAAGATTCAGTAGTTTGGGAAGATGGTAACGAATATCCTCTTGTAAAATTAGAGATTTCGCATAAATCACATCCTTTTTACACAGGTAAATTGAAATTGGTAGATACCGCAGGTCGTATCGATAAATTCAAAACTAGATACGGTAAAAAAGACTAATCATCCAAAAATGATTGTTTTGTTAAAAAAAGTTCGGGTTTTACTCGGACTTTTTTTGTTTTCCTCCAAAGAGGATAATTATTCAATTATATTTGTTCTATGAATATTATCTTATTTGATGACGAACATAGGGTAAACTTATTGCCCCTCGCTTTTACTCGACCCATAGCCGATTTCAGAATAGGCATCTTAACTATTAAAGAAAAATGGGCGCATTATTTCGATGCAACTTATTCTTATGCCACGGCAACTTATTTGCAAGTAAAATATCCGCAAGTGCTTGCTGCACAAAATTTATTTATCAATGGCGCTGTTTTACCAAATCCAGCATTAAAAAAAGCCATCGAAAATTTAAATGATGGCGAAGCCTTGGTGCATGGAAATTTAACCTTAGCCGTAAACACCAATACCGCAAACTTTCAAATAGCTAATGCTAAACAAATAACTTTCGATTCGGATTTTATTTATCTTAAAAATTTATCTGCTATTTTTTCATTTAACGATCAAGCTTTAAGAGCAGATTATGATCTTTTAACAGCGGGTAAAACTTCGCAAGCTTTAGA
Organism: uncultured bacterium; assembly: GCA_903951325.1. Classification (GTDB taxonomy): domain Bacteria; phylum Bacteroidota; class Bacteroidia; order Sphingobacteriales; family Sphingobacteriaceae; genus CAIKLP01. The sequence continues at coordinate 13,946 of CAJBBN010000228.1, read as the reverse complement.
CGCTAATTCTACATTGGTAGGCAATCAATTATTTATTGAACCAGGTGCAAAAGTAAGTTGTGCTATTTTTAATACCGAAACGGGTCCGATTTACATTGGCAAAGATGCAGAGGTATTAGAAGGCGCAATTATTAGAGGGCCATTTGCTTTAGGCGAACATTCAATTGTAAAAATGGCTGCTAAAATTTATGGTGCAACCACTGTTGGTCCGCATTCTAAAGTAGGTGGCGAAATTCATAACGCTGTTATTTTTGGGTATAGCAACAAAGGGCACGATGGTTATTTAGGTAATGCCGTATTGGGCGAGTGGTGTAATATTGGTGCCGATAGTAATAATTCAAATTTGAAAAATAATTATGCGGAAGTAAAGCTCTGGAATTATGGTTCACAAAACTTCCAAAAAACAGGCTTACAATTTTGCGGATTAATTATGGCCGATCATGCTAAATGCGGCATTAATACGATGTTTAATACAGGTACCGTAGTTGGCGTTTCTTGTAATATTTTTGGATCGGGCTTTCCGCGCAATTTTGTCCCAGATTTTTCTTGGGGTGGTGCGCATGGTTTTGAAACCTACGGTTTAAACAAAGCTTTTGAAGTAGCCGAAAAAGTTTTTGAGCGCAGAGGGATGGATTTTAATCAAGTAGAAAAAGATATTTTAACCGCTGTGTTTGAGCAGACAGAAAGCTTTCGTAAATACTAAATCATGAGAAAAAAAATAGTGGCGGGTAATTGGAAGATGAATAAAAATTACCAAGAGGGAATGGAATTAGTGGCCGAAGCCATGCACATGATTAACGATGAATTAAATGCAAAAGTGCTCACTATTTTTGCAAGCCCAGCGATACATTTAGCCAGTGTGCAAAAGTTAATTAATGGACATGCGAATTTTGCAAGTGCTGCACAAAATTGTCATCAAGAAAACGCAGGTGCCTTTACGGGCGAAATTGCGGCCAGTATGATTCATTCAGTTGGCGCAAGTTATGTGCTGATAGGACATTCGGAGCGTCGTCAATATTTTAAAGAAACGAATGAATTATTAGCTAAAAAAGTAGATACCGCTTTGGCAAATCATTTACATCCAATTTTTTGTTTTGGAGAATTAAAAGAAGAACGCGAAGCAGGAAAACATTTTGAAGTAGTAGCGCAACAATTAAAAGAATCTTTATTTCATTTAACCGCTTCAGATTTTGCAAAAATAGTATTGGCTTATGAGCCAGTTTGGGCAATAGGTACAGGCCTTACGGCAAGTCCAGAGCAAGCACAAGAAATGCATGCATTTATTAGGGCAAGTATTGCTAATCAATTTGGTACCGAAGCAGCTGCAGATTGTAGCATTTTATATGGCGGAAGTTGTAATCCTCAAAATGCAAAAATACTTTTTAGCCAAGCCGATATAGATGGTGGATTAATTGGTGGAGCCTCTTTAAAATCGCGTGATTTTACAGATATTGTTACTTCATTTAATTCCATTTAACGATGAATGGTAATTTTATAGCAGTCCATTTTACGGTTGGAGCAGCGCAAGAATTTTTATCTGATTTATTAATGAACGAGTTAGCTGCTATTGGCTTTGATTCTTTTGATGCCAACGAAACAGGCTTTAGCGCATACATTCCCGAACATTTATTTAAAGAAGAAATAATGCAGGAGCAGTTAGCGGGCTATGCTGCAGATTTTGAATTTACGCATACCATGCAAATTATTCCCTATCAAAATTGGAATGAAGTATGGGAAAGTAATTTTCCGCCAGTAATTGTGAGTGAGCAAGTATATATCTACGCTAACTTTCATCCAATTCAAACGCAGTATCCTTTTCAAATTAAAATGCATCCTAAAATGGCCTTTGGCACTGGCCATCATGAAACTACTTTACAAATGGCCGAACAATTACTCGGCTTATCTGTCGAAGGTTTGTCGGTATTAGATATGGGCTGTGGCACCGGAGTGTTGGCCATCCTCGCTAGTCTCAAAGGCGCCAAAAGTATACTTGCGATAGACAACGATCCCATTGCCAGTAATAGCGCGACAGAAAATTTCGAAATCAACGAAATAACTGGGGAAGTAATTTGTGGCGATGCAAAAGATATTCAAGGATTAAGTTTTGATTTAATCTTAGCCAATATTAACCGCAATATTTTAATCAACGACATGGCCGCTTACGCTGCCTCTTTAGTAGCTGGCGGCACTATATTGTTCAGTGGATTTTACGAAGAAGATTTGAGTTTTATAAAACAAGCGGCAAGTGAAAACGGCTTAGTTTATCAAATGCATTCGGCTAAAAACAATTGGGTGGTAGCAAAATTTAACAAAGCAAATTAAATTAATAGATCAATGAAGCAGAAGTTATTGCTAATAGTTTGCGTTTTATTCTTTTTTTCTTTTCGCGCTATTGCACAGCCTAAAAGCTTTTCGGCCGATCCTACACAATTTATTGCAGAATTAAACGCGTATTTTAAAGATGCAAAAGTAAACGAGGAAACTAAAAATGCCTTTCAAGTATTCAAAAAAAATTACGAATTAGTTTTCGATGCAGCACAGCAAAAACAATTGCTTGCTTTGGCTAATAAAATGGCTGCACGCAAAATGAAAGCCGAACCAGAATACCTCGATTGGATGTTGACCTATAACGACATTGTGCTAAGCGAATACAAACCTGCATTTGCCAAGACAAGCGAAATTCTAAATGCTTTAATTCCTCAGAAAAACAAAAATGCAAGTCGTTTTTTAAACTTTACGGCAGATTTTTTTAAAGGCCAAATGTTGTACAAATCTAAAAGTGTGCAATGGTTTTTTAATAGTACAAATTTCGAAATGGTTTTTGATTCGATTCCTAAAATTAAAACCATTGGAAAAATTAATTTAATGACAACTTCGAGAGGAGATCGTTCGGTTATTTACCAAACAGAAGGAGTTTATTATCCTTTAAGCAAAACTTGGAAAGCAGCTACAGGCTTAGTAAATTGGACGAGAGGTGGATTAGATTCTTTGGTGGTTTATGCTACTTTAAAAAATTATACTATTGATTGTACTAAGGCCGATTTTACAGCCGATTCTGTTGCCTTTTTTCACAAACAATTATTTAAAGCACCTTTAGTTGGCCGATTCGAAGATCGTTTAAGTACCAATAATTCGCCAGAAAATGCCACATATCCAAAATTTACGGCATACGAAAGAAATTACGATATCAAAGATTTTTTTAAAAATGTAGATTACCATGGCGGCTTTAGTATGGCTGGTAGTAAGCTTTACGGCATTGGTAACGACGACCAAAAAGCATCCATCGCTATTTTTGTAAATAATAAAGTGGCGCTGAAAACATTTTCGAATGCTTTTATTTTACAAAAAGAAGAAATTATTGCCTTGCCTGCCGAGGTGGCTATTTACCTAGCCGAAGATTCTATATATCATCCTGGTATCGAATTTAGATTCAATGCAAAGCAAAGGCAAGTAGTATTGTTGCGAAAAAAAGATGGAATTGCTGCTGCCTCATTTTTTGATTCTTACCACCAGATGACATTTGAAGTAGAGCGCATGCAGTGGGATATAGACAAAACAGAGATAGAGATGGGCATGATTAAAGGAAACTTTCAGCAAGAGTCTTATTTCGAATCAAAGAATTTTTATAAGCTCGCCAATTTTAGAAAAGTTTCGGGCATAGCAGAGATAAATCCTTTAACAATTTTAAAAAGAATTGCAACGCAACAGCAAACCAATGAAATTAGTATTGCCAGTTATGCTGCTGCCGTAAAATTAAGAGAGCAAGATGTAATTGGTTTGCTACGATCATTGCTGGCAGAAGGTTATATAGGTTTGAACGAAAACCGTGGCTGGATTTATGTAAAAGAAAAAACATTCAATTACATTAAAAATGAAGCAGGTAAATTAGATTATGATGGCATTCGATTTGCCTCTTTGTCGGATCAAAGTATCAATGCGCGGTTAAATTTACTCAGCAAAGATTTAGATATAGTAGGGGTGTCGCAAATATTTTTAAGTGATTCGCAAAGTGTAAATATTCGACCTGCAGGAGGTGTATTAAAAGTGAAAGCCAACAGAGATATGGAGTTTAGCGGCAAGGTACATGCCGGAACGCTCGATTTTTACGGTACCGATTTTGCTTTTAATTATAATCGCTTTACCATCGATATGCCTAAAGTAGATTCGATGAAAATTAAAGTTTTGGGTAAAGAAAATTTTAATGGACAAAAAGAATTAATTAGTTTAAAAACAGTATTGAGAGATATTAACGGAGTATTATACATCGATGATATGGATAATAAATCTGGCTTAAAAAAATATTCTCAATATCCATTGTTTCAAGCAAACAGTGTTTCTTACGTGTATTACGATTACCCATATGTTCAAAAGGGTGTATATAGGCGAGCAGATTTTTATTTTAAAATTAATCCTTTTATGATAGACAGCTTGGACGATATTAGTTCTACGGCTGGTTTAACATTCCCCGGTAATTTTCATTCGGGAGGCATATTTCCCGACTTTGACGAGACTTTAACCTATCAACCCGATACTTCCCTAGGTTTTGTTACTTATGCGCCTCAAGGAGGTTATCCTTTGTATAAAGGCAAGGGCACTTACGAAAATCAAATTCGTTTAAGTGATAGAGGCTTATATGGAAAAGGTAAAATAGATTATTTAGCGTCGGTTACTTTTTCAGATCAATTTTTGTTTTTATTGGATTCGATGAATGCCGCCATAGACCGATTTGATTTGAAAAGAAAAGCAACGCATCCTTTGGCTAAATCAATTCAATCTTATATGCATTGGGAGCCTTACGAAGACAGCATGTTTGTGAAAAGTTTAGCTTTTCCAACAGATTTGTATGTGGGCAAGAATAATTTTAATGGAACGATTTGTTATACGCCTACTGCTCTGAATGGAAATGGTTGGTCGAACATTAAAGGCGCTGCTATTTTCTCTCGCGATTTTGTATTTAATCCAGATGATTTTACAGCGGCACAAAGTATTGCTAAAATTAATGCAATTGATACCACTAAGCTGGCATTAGAAGCCGGTAATGTGCAATCGAAAATTGATTTTATTGCAAAACAAGGCAGCTTTAAAACCAATGAGCGAAACGGTTTGGTAAAGTTCCCAGCTAATAATTACGCAACCACTTTGCCGGAGTTTATTTGGTATTTTGATTTACAACAAATTGCTTTTGCTAAAGGAAATACACCAGCAGATGCCTATTCATTTATATCTACGCATCCATTACAAGATTCTTTGAATTTTGAGGTGGATCATGCTTTATATAATTTAAAAACAGTTGATTTAAAAATTGATGGCGCTGAAAAAATTAGGGTGGCAGATGCCGAAATTAGACCACACGATGCGCATGTAGAAATATTTGGTGATGCGATTATTAGGCGATTAGATACCGCTGTAATTATCGCAAATGTAGATACCAAATACCACGAATTATTTGATGCAAAAGTGGATATATATGCCAGAAGGAAATACAATGCAAATGCCTATTACGTCTATAAAACAAAAAAAGATACGCTTGGGCAAATCATTCATTTCAACGAAATTAAAGTAGACTCTGGTTTTGCAACTTTAGGTAAAGGACAAATTGCAGATAGCATGCAATTTTTATTAAATGCCAAATTAATATATAAAGGCGATGTGTATTTATACGCTGCAAATCCTTACTTAGATTACGATGGCTTTGTAAAAGTAAATACTAAAAGTGCCGTGATTAAATCACAATATTTTAGGTACAAAGGATTCATTAATCCAGATACGGTTCAACTAGCCATCAACGATCCACGTGATGAGAATAAAAATAAAATTGCCTCGGGTGTACATATCGGTATAACTAATTACGAATCTTATGGTACTTTCTTGAGCAAGAAAATTGAACCAAACGATGTGGATGTGCTCAATGTAGAAGGTAGTTTGATTTACGACGAACAGCAAAAATTATTTAAAATTGCACAAGCCGATAAGCTTTACGATTCAGTTTTAAAAGGAGCATATTACACTTTTGATGAGGAAAACGAAACCGTTTTTGCAGAAGGCCCTATTAATTTAGGCGTAGATTTTGGCACTAAATTAAAAATAGTGAGTGCCGGAAATGTAAGTAATAAAGTAACCGAGAATTTAGCTACGGCAGATTTAGTGATTGCTTTAGACTTTGAGTTTCTAAAAGAAGCAACGCTATTGATGCACAAAGACATTGATTTAAATGGATACGAAGCCGATCAAGATCGAAAAGATAGACCCGCTTTTGATAAAGCCATAACAGAGCTTTTGCCAGCTAAAGAAAGTGATAAATTTTTAAATGCTTTACATCAAGGTGGTCCTTATAATTTACCTAAGTTATTTAATAGCGGATTGGTTATTTCTGATGCCCAAATAGCATGGGATCAAACACGCAGGTCGTGGCGCTCTACCACCGATAAAATAGGCATCATGAGCAGTTATGATAAAACGATTAATAAAACATTTAAAGGCTATGTGGAAATTGTGAGAAAGAGAAGTGGAAATGTGCTGAATATCTATTTTGAAGTCACACCAGATGTATGGTATTTCTATACTTTCCGTCAAGGACAAATGGAAGCCATTTCTTCTAATACCGATTTCAATAAAATATTAACAGAAAAAACCAAGGGAGATTCTCCATTTAGTATTTCTGCAATGAAAAGAAAGTTAGATTTTGTAAGGTCTTTTTAAATTAGATAAATGAAAATACATTTTATTGCTATTGGCGGAAGTGCCATGCATAATTTAGCCATTGCGCTGCATAAAAAAGGATATCAAGTAACAGGTTCCGACGATGAAATTGTGGAACCCTCTAAATCGCGTTTAGCATCTTATCAATTATTGCCCGCAAAAGAAGGTTGGAACGAAGCAGCCATTACACCCGATTTACATGCGGTAATTTTAGGAATGCATGCACGAGCAGACAACCCAGAACTATTGAAAGCAAAGGAATTGGGCTTGCCTATATTTTCTTACCCCGAGTATTTATACGAACAATCGAAAGATAAAATGCGCGTAGTGATAGGAGGTAGCCATGGCAAAACTTCTATTACTGCTATGATTTTGCATGTACTTCAAGCCAATCATTTTCCAATAGATTATATGGTTGGTGCGCAATTGCGTGGTTTTGATACCATGGTTAAAATTACCGACGATGCGAAAACAATTATTTTAGAAGGTGACGAATATTTATCATCGCCCATAGACAGAAGACCTAAATTTCATTTGTATAAAGGACATGTTGCAGTACTCAGTGGCATAGCCTGGGATCACATCAATGTTTTCCCAACCTTCGAAATTTATTTGCAACAATTTTCACAATTCATCGATACTTTGGAGCCCAATGCAGTGTTAATTTATTCGGCAAACGATGCGGTATTAACCAATTTAGTAAAGCAACACCCCCGAACAGACATTCGTAAAATACCTTATTTGGCGCATGCTGCAAATACGACAGAAGGCATTACCTATTTGACAACAGCAGCAGCTGCAGTGCCTTTGCGGATTTTTGGAGATCATAATCTGCAGAACCTAAACGCCGCTAAATTGGTGTGTATGGAATTGGGTTTAGCTGAATCAGATTTCTACCAGCATATTCAAACTTTTAATGGCGCTTCTAAAAGATTAGAACTGATTGCTAAAAATAAAACCTGTAATGCATACAAAGATTTTGCACATTCTCCTTCTAAATTAATGGCTACTACGGCCGCAGTTAAAAATCAATTTGAAAACAGAAAATTAATTGCCTGTATGGAGTTGCATACCTTTAGTAGTTTAACCGCGGAGTTTTTAAAAGAATACCATGGTTGTATGAATACGGCTGACGAAGCCATTGTATATTTTAATCCACATACCATTGCACATAAAAAATTAGCTCCTATTAGTATCGAACAAGTGACCGCTGCATTTGCGCGCGAAGATTTAATGGTCTTTACCGAATCGGATAAATTGCAAGCTTATTTAAAGGCAAAACGATGGGAAAATTGCAATTTACTTTTAATGAGTTCGGGTAATTTTGACGGCATACACATGGAAAGTTTTGCCGAAGAATTGCTATCGGAATAATTTTTAATCATAAATCGCCTCAAAAGCGCGATTTTAAAGAAATAATATTTTGCGTAATCTCTTGATTTACTGAATATAATAGGTGTATTGTGGATATCTTGATAAATCAGAAAAACTTCTTCACATACACATTTTGCAATTTTTATAAATTTATATTTGCATTTAAAGCAATATAATGGCTAATAAATTAAAATCACCATTACCATCAGAGATAACGGAGCAAGATTCGGAACCCGTTTCGATTGCAAATACTGCGCCTAAAAAATCGGAAAAGGTAAATGCCGCAAAAGCGAAACAAAACGAAAAGTCTTTTTCGTTTTTAGATTTCTTTACCGACGGACGCGCTGTAAAAATTTCGGGTTTACTTTTATTATTATGTTCACTTTATTTCTTTGTTGCTTTTTGTGCTTTTTTATTAACCTGGCAAGATGACCAAAGTGTAGTTGCCAATGCTGGCCTAAATATTCTTTTTGATGCCCAGAACAATAAAGTTGAAAATTGGCTTGGCATAACAGGCGCGTTAATTTCGCATATTTTTATTCATAGATGGTTTGGCATAGCCTCATTTATATTTGTATTTACTTTTTTTCTATTAGGCTTTAGAATTTTATTTAAAGTTGCTTTACTGAATATTTCTAAAAGTATCGCCTATTCCTTATTCCTATTGGTTTTCATCTCTGCAACCATTGGTTTTATCATTAGTTTTATTCAAACAGATTATTACTTTTTGGCCGGTGGTTATGGCATCTCCATTAATGCTTTTTTAAATGCCATATTAGGTAAAATTGGTACTGCAGGCCTATTGATATTTGCTGGTTTAAGTTGTTTAGTAATTGCATATAATTTTAAATTTAAATCGCCTATTAAAAAGATTGAAAAGAAAATTATTGATACACTTGATGAAGAAGCACTATTGCCAGTAGAAGCTAATCGCAAGGCAGAATTAATCAAACCAGAATTTGAAGCAAAACCTACCTCGGTGGAGTTTCCAATTTTAAATAAACCATTGAACGAAGCACAAATGCCGGTTTTAAAACAGGCAGAAGATAGCATGGAACTAATAAGCGAAATGGAGTCGGAACCCGAAACTGAATCTACTGAAGAGGCTTTCGAAACGGTTTCGTACAAAAAACCAAACCCAATAGCAACCGACGAAGTTCCATTAGAAATGGCTATTGTAGCGCCCGAAGCTACTCCAGATATTGGAAGTCCTTCTGATACCGATCTATTAGCAGCAAACTTGGTAAAAGAATTAGGCGAGTACGATCCAACACTCGATTTATCTTCTTATCAATATCCAACCCTCGATTTATTAGAAAATTATGGGAGCAGTAAAATAGCTGTTAACACAGAAGAATTAGAGCGTAATAAAAATAGGATTGTAGAAACACTTGGACATTATAATATTGACATTGCAAAAATTAAAGCTACCATTGGTCCAACGGTTACGCTTTACGAAATAGTTCCTGCAGCTGGTGTGCGTATTTCTAAAATTAAAAATTTAGAAGACGACATTGCCTTGAGTTTATCTGCTTTGGGTATTCGTATTATTGCACCTATTCCGGGTAAAGGAACCATTGGTATTGAAGTACCGAATCAAAATCCAGAAATGGTTTCGATGCGTTCGGTATTGGCTTCTGAGAAATATCAAACCACTACCATGGATTTACCCATTGCTTTAGGTAAAACCATTTCTAACGAAGTATATATTGTTGATTTGGCTAAGATGCCCCATTTATTAATGGCTGGCGCAACGGGTCAAGGTAAATCGGTTGGTATAAACGCTTTATTGATTTCTCTTTTATATAAAAAACACCCATCGCAAATTAAGTTTGTAATGGTCGATCCTAAAAAAGTTGAATTAACTTTATTTAGAAAAATTGAAAGACATTTCTTAGCAAAATTACCAGGCGATGGCGATGCCATTATCACCGACACTAAAAAAGTAGTGCATACTTTAAATTCCTTGTGTATCGAAATGGATCAGCGTTACGAACTATTGAAAGATGCACATGTTAGAAATTTAAAAGAATACAATGTTAAATTTATTGGTCGTAAATTAAATCCGCAAGAAGGACATCGTTATTTACCCTACATTATTTTGGTAATAGATGAGTTTGCCGATTTAATGATGACTGCTGGTAAAGAAATTGAAACGCCTATTGCTAGGTTAGCCCAATTAGCCAGAGCCATTGGCATTCATTTGGTAATTGCCACACAAAGACCCTCTGTAAATGTAATTACCGGAACCATCAAAGCAAACTTTCCTGGGCGTTTGGCATTTAGGGTAAGTTCTAAAATTGATTCGAGAACTATTTTAGATGCAGGAGGAGCGGAGCAATTAATTGGACGAGGAGATATGTTACTTTCTACGGGTAGTGATATTATTCGATTGCAATGTGCATTTGTGGATACACCAGAAGTAGAAAAAATTACGGAGTTTATAGGCTCACAAAGGGCTTATGCAAGTGCGCATATTTTGCCAGAATATGTAGACGAAACTGCCGAAGGAAGTTCCAAAGATTTTAATCCAGACGAAAGAGATAGTTTATTTGAAGATGCTGCAAGATTAATTGTGATGCACCAACAAGGATCTACTTCACTCATTCAAAGAAAATTAAAATTAGGCTATAACCGTGCCGGTCGAATTATCGATCAGCTAGAAGCCTTTGGCATTGTGGGCCCTTTCGAAGGCTCTAAGGCTAGAGAGGTGCTCATTAAAGACGAGTATTCTTTGGAGCAACATATCAATACAATAATTAATAAAAATAAGTCATAAAGCTTAATGCTGTTTAACATATCATGAGAAAGTGTAGTCTTTTAATAATTGCTTTAATTTTTTTACAAATAAATGTTTCCATTGCGCAAGTCGACAAAAAAGCTAACGCAATTTTAGCTGGTGTGAGTGCGAAATACAAAAGTTATAAATCTATTACCGTAGATTTTGCTTATACACTAGAAAATCCTGCTGCAAAAATTAAAGAAACCCAAACCGGAAATTTAATTTTATCTGGAGCAAAATACAGATTAAACATAGCAGGTCAAGAAGTAATTTGCGATGGTAAAACTACTTGGACCATTATGAAAGAAGCAAAAGAAGTACAAGTAAATAGCGTAGATGCGAACGAGGAGGGTATCAAGCCTGCCGAAATTTTTACCATGTACGACAAAGGTTTCTTAATTAAATTTATAAATGAAAACCAAGCTGGCGCAAAAGTTTTGCAAAATTTAGAACTTACGCCAACCGATAAATCAAAAGCATTTTTTAAAGTAAAATTAAGCGTCGATAAGGCATCAAAGCAATTAGTGAAGAGTATTATTTTTGATAAAAATGGCAACAGGTATACTTATGCTATTAAGAGTTTCAAAGCCAATACCCCAACAACCACTGCTACTTTTTCTTTTGATCCAAAAAAATATCCTGGCGTAGAATTAGTAGATTTAAGATAGTTTAAGCAAAAGCATACAGATGAAAGCAAATCAATCAACACTCGATAAAATAGAAGATTTATTCAAAGCTTTAGGGTATAAAGTTCGCTACGAAAGAGGAAATTTTAAACCTGGTTCTTGCGTGCTTTTAGCATCAAAAGTGGTGGTGGTTAATAAATTTGCAACCACCGATGTGAAAGTGGCTGCCTTAGCAGAAATTATTGCGCAGTTAACTTTAGACTTGAGTAATCTCGAAGAAGCACAAGTAAAATTTTTAAACGCCGTTCAACAAGAAAGTTTCGCATCGTGAAAGTAACATTCCTTGGTACGGGTACTTCTCAAGGCGTTCCAGTGATCGCTTGTCAATGTGTAGTTTGTACTTCCCAAGATCCACGCGATAACCGCTTACGCAGTTCGGTAATGTTTGAGTTGCACGATAAAGTAATGGTGATTGATGCCGGTCCCGATTTTAGGTATCAAATGTTAAGGGCAAAAGTTACGCAATTAGATGCCATCCTATTTACCCACGAACACAAGGATCACGTTGCTGGTTTAGACGACATCAGAGCCTTTAACTTTAAACATGATAGGGAAATAGACCTTTATGCCGAGCGCAGGGTACAGCAAGCTTTAAAAAACGAATTTGCTTATATATTTTCTGATCTTCAATATCCAGGTTTGCCGCGTGTTATTTTAAATGATATTGATGGAAGTACTTTGCATATTCAAGGCGTTGCAGTTACACCTATTCAAACCATGCATTATAAATTGCCGGTATTTGGTTTTCGCATAAAAGATTTTACTTATATCACCGATGCAAAAACAATTACTGCCGAAGAAAAAGAAAAGATAAAAGGATCTAAAGTACTTGTCTTAAATGCGCTACGAAAAGAAGAACACCTTTCGCACTTCACTTTTGACGAAGCAATTGCCTTAGCTTTGGAATTAGATTGCGAACAAACCTATTTTACCCATATTAGCCATCAATTAGGAACCCAACAAGCTATAGAAATAGAATTGGCAAAGTATCACGGCCGCATTGCTTTGGCTTATGATGGTTTGGTTGTACAGTTGTAAAATATACAAGCGAACCCATTTTTCGTGGGAGTAAATAATCCTAAAAACGGGCTAAAAATTGCTTTTTTGATTCGAAAAGCAAACTTAAAATTCTGAAAATAAGCTGTATCCTACTTTTTTCAACTTTTTCTTGTTATAAAAGCCAAATTCTCTATATTTGCAATCCACAATCACAAGCGAAAGTAGCTCAGTTGGTAGAGCACGACCTTGCCAAGGTCGGGGTCGCGAGTTCGAATCTCGTCTTTCGCTCCAAATTAAACCCCTCTTCGGAGGGAATTTTTTTTGAATACGTTTACCAATTTTGATTCGTCAAAATGCCTGGGTGGTGGAACTGGTAGACACGCAGGACTTAAAATCCTGTGACCCTTATCGGTCGTGCGGGTTCGATTCCCGCCCCAGGTACCAAAAGCCAATTAGCAAGCCCGCTAATTGGCTTTTTTGCTTTCTGTGCAAACCATTGGGTTAAATCCATGTTAATTTAATATGAAAACTAAAAAAACTTTTATTATTTAAAAAGTTTCCATAGTTTTGCACTCGAAATGGAATTACAACAAAGAGTTTTACACAAAGCAGACGAGCTTTTTCGTACTTATGGCATCAGGAGTGTCACGATGGACGATATTGCCAAAGCATTGGGTATTTCTAAAAAAACGCTCTATCAATCTTATTCAGAAAAAGATATATTAATTCAAGAGACGGTCGATATGACTATTTCAAATCATTATAAAGGCATTCTAAGTTGTAAAGGAATTGCTGCAGAAAATGCGATACACGAACAATTTGCCATCAACGAATTACTTGGTAAAATGATGCATGGGATCAATCCTATTATGTTTTACGATTTACAGAAGTATTATCCTAGTATCTGGAATAAATTTTCGGAATTCAGGAATACAAAAGTCTTAGCCGAAATTCAAGATAATATTTCAAGAGGTATCAAAGAAGGATTGTACAGAAATGATTTTGATGTTTTGGTACAATCAAAAATGCGATTAGCAGAAATTGATAGCTGTTTTAAATACGATATTTTTCCGCCATCTAACTTTTCCATTGTACAAGTAATGAAACAATCGACCGAAATGTTTATGTATGGTATGGTAACGCTCAAAGGTTACAAACTCATCAATCAATATAAAAATATAACAGAATAATAAATATAAAATGAATCTTAAAATTAAATTAGTTGGATTGTTGCTGTTGCTGTGTAATACAATGTATGCGCAAACAAACACTACATTCGAATTCAGTTTGCAACAAGCCATTGAGTATGCCTTGCAAAATCAAAATGCGGTAAAAAATGCAAAATTAGATAAGCAAATTTCTGAACAAAAAATTAAAGAGACTATTGCAATTGGCTTGCCACAAGT
>CAJBBN010000227.1 GCA_903951325.1 uncultured bacterium | reverse complement strand
TGATCTATGTGTTTTTGTAAATAAGAATCATCTTTAGTATATGAACCTAAGTCGTCTACCGAAGCAAATAATATTTGATCCGAATCTGCCATAGTTAATACTTCTTGCCCATCGGTATCAGAAATAAATTCTCCTTTTTCATTCAATAATTTTAAGGCATTCCATTGTTTTGGATTATGACTTGCCGTAAGGATAATTCCGCCTCCGGCTTGTTCTAATGGAACCGCAATTTCTACCGTTGGAGTGGTTGATAATCCAATATCGATTACCTCTATGCCTAAGCCTTGTAAAGTGCCTACGACTATATTAAGAACCATTTCGCCAGATATTCTAGCATCTCTACCAATTACAATTTTCTTTTTACCCGACTTTGCTATGATCCATTGACCAAATGCTGCAGTAAATTTTACGATATCGAAAGGTGTTAAGCCTTCGCCAGATGGACCACCAATGGTGCCCCTAATTCCAGATATAGATTTTATGAGTGTCAAATTTTCAGTATATCTAACAAAATTAAAAAAATCTAAGAGATTTGAAGGGTATTTGTCTGACAAAAACCTTAAATAATGATATTTTTTAAGCATTTTTGAGACAGAAAAGCCAATAAAATTCAAACAGGTTTTTTAAATTCAAGCTATAAATGGAAAAATGGTATAACATTTGGTTCAATTCGCCCTATTACCATATTTTATATGCGAATAGAGATCATCAAGAAGCTGCAGATTTCATAGACACCATTGCCGAGTATTTTCACTTTAAAAAAGACCAGAAGGCCTTAGATGCCGGATGTGGTCGTGGAAGACATGCCATTTATTTTAATAAAAAAGGATTAGACATTACTGGGATTGATCTTTCGCCAGAAAATATCGCCTATGCTAAAAGCATGGAAAATGCAATGTTGCATTTTCAAGAACACGATATCCGAAAAGTTTTATGCAGCAATTACTTTGATTATGTATTTAACTTGTTTACCAGTTTTGGATATTTCAAGAAAGAAAGTGATGACCTGAAAGCCATACATATGTTTAGTACTGCTTTAAAAAAAGGTGGTATTTTATTATTAGACTACATCAATGTGGCTGCTTTTAATTCCGAAAATGTAAACGAAACCGAAACCAAAACAATTCAAGGAATAGATTTTCAAATTCAAAAATCATACAATGCTAATTTCCTTTATAAGACCATCAAGTTTAATGATAAAGGACAAGCTTTTGAATTTCAAGAAGAAGTTAAAATCATTCATTTAGCTAAGTTTAAAGAATATTTATCGGCTCAAAACCTCGAATTAATTGAAGTTTTTGGAGACTATCAATTATCTCCTTATCTTGAAAATAGTTCGCCAAGGTTAATTCTTATTGCTCGAAAAAAATAAATACATGTTAAAGCAAATAGACCAACAATTATTTTTAATCATTAATCGCATTTGGGCTAACGATTTTTTCGACTTCGTTATGCCATTGATGCGTAGTAAATTGTTTTGGGCACCGCTTTATTTATTCCTGATCGTTTTCTTTGTGGTTAATTTTGGTAAGAAAGGCTGGATCAGTGTCCTGTTTATTTTAATCACCTTTGCCTTAACAGATTTTATAAGTGCCGGCGTATTTAAGCCAATATTTGAACGACTAAGGCCTTGTAACGACCCCAATATAATGGGCATGGCTCGAAATTTAGTTGGTTGCGGAAGTGGTTATAGTTTTGTTTCCTCACATGCAGCAAATCATTTTGGAATGGCCATTATTATTGGCTCTATCTTTAAACAAAAATGGCCCTGGGTAAAATCAGCATTTATCATTTGGGCCTCCGTTATATGTTATGCACAGATTTATGTTGGGGTTCATTATCCATTAGATGTGATTTGTGGTGCCATAATTGGTATCCTAATTGGAAAGTTTACCTTTGCTTTGCACGAAAAATTTAATACTTTAAAAAATGTTCAGCATTAATAATATCATCTTATTTTTAGCAGCGCTATTAGGTGGTTTAGCTGTTTTTCTATTCAAAAAGGAAAACACTAAAAACTTAAAACTTGTGCTTTCTTTTTCTGGCGCCTATTTATTTGCAATCACCATTCTTCACCTAATGCCCGATGTATACGAATCTGGCAATAAATACACGGGTCTATTTGTATTACTTGGCTTTTCTTTTCAGATTATTTTAGAACAATTTTCTGAAGGTATTGAACATGGGCATATTCATACGCATCAACACGAACAAAAAAATATTTTTCCAATTGGCATAATGCTCAGCCTTTGTTTGCATGCATTTTTAGAAGGCATGCCATTGGTGGGTCAATCTATTGGAAACAATGAATTAAATTCTTTAGTATTTGGCATTGCTATACACCATATACCTGCTGCATTTGCGCTCGCAAGTGTATTAATGAGCCATCAGGTTAAAGGAAATAAATTAATTATTATGCTGGCTATTTTTGCATTCATGACACCCGCGGGTAGTTATATAAGTCAACAAATTCAGCAAGATACAGCGAACAATATCCATCAATATTTTCCACTAATGATGGCTACGGTCATTGGAATATTTTTACATATTTCTACCACCATTTTATTTGAATCTAATGTAGACCATCGATTCAATTTCTATAAGATGATTGCGATTATTATTGGTGCAGGAATAGCAGTGCTGAATTTTCTGCTACATTAAGACCTTACTTTATCTAGTAACTGATTAAGCGTTTTAGCTTCGAGGTCGGTTAATGCCGAAAATAATTTATTGGGGTCGGTTATTTCATCAAACTTTGCGAGTAGGTCTAAGCCCTGTGTTGAAATTTTAATATCGACTGCTCTTCTATCTTTTTTATTTACACATCTTTCAATAAAACCCTTCTGCAATAACCTATCTACCATTCGAGAGGCATCGCACATTTTATCTAACATGCGTTCTTTTAGAATATTAACAGTACAAGGATTAGGCATTTGACCTCTTAAAATTCTTAAGATATTAAACTGCTGCATAGTAATATCGTAAGGCTTAAAATCTGACTTCATTTTAGAAACAGCCCAATGATAAGTAAAAAGCAAATTGATCATTGCTTTTTGTTGCTCTCCTGCAAATTTTTGTTGGGCTATTTCCTCTTCCAGTTTCATGTGCGTGTTATAAAAATAAAATTAAGCATTTCTCCCATCTTCTGAATCAGGTTTTGTTATTTTAGATTCATTATGAATGGGATATGGACAGTTTTTGCAGCCATTAGTGCAACAATAACCACGTTTTAAATGAAATTCTCTTGTAAAAACAAGCATTCCATCCTCTATAATATAATCAACTCCTTCAATCATTTATTTTGCTAAATTTTTAACTTTAACAGCTGAGTTCGAAAAATGTTCTTTTAAAAAGGCTCCGTCACCATGAATCGTCCATATTTCTGCTGGTTTCACCTGCTCAATATAGTTTAATAAATCGAACCAATCCATATGATCGCTTAACAATAAGGTATGCGTATTCGCTTGCTGTAAAGCTTGCCAACCACTGGCAAACACACATGACATTAAACCTTGTAACTTATAAGTATTAAAAGTTAATGGAGGAACAATATAAATATATGGCTTTTTTAATCGAAGATCTTTTTTCTCTAATACTTGGTATTGCTTAGTTAAGCGTTGGTATCTTTCATAAATTTGATGATAAGCTAATATATCATGATGAATGGCTACCACTGCCGAAGGCGCTATTTCGTTGATTAGCGCAGTAATGCGTTGTGCTTTCCCTAATACATAAGCACCAATAAGCAAAGGCCTTTCGATACTTAAAACAGACTGCATAGCTTCTAATGGCGATGGATGTTTAACACTTGGATTAGCAAATGTTGTTTCGGTAATTAATACATCTGCTTGAATAAATTCAATGGCCTCGCAAGTAGTATCGGCTTGTGATTTTACATCTCCCGAATAAAGATATTTAAGTCCTTCAAATTCCATTAAAATTTGTGCACTACCCAACATATGACCTGCAGGAATAAATAGAATTTTAATTTGATTGATGAAAAATGATTGATGAAATTCGATTGGAATAAATTGTTTAGCCGCTCTTTGTTTATACCGCAATTTCATAAAATCAAAGGTGGCAGGATGTGTATAAACATTGACAGAACCCGCAATGGCATGGTCGGCATGGGCATGCGAAACAACTGCATTTTGTACGGGCGTTTTAGGATCTAAATAAAAGCCACCAATTCTACAATAAAAACCATTGGGAGTATCAATAATAAAATCAGCAATGATTTTTTTCATTGATTTAATAATTGA
>CAJBBN010000226.1 GCA_903951325.1 uncultured bacterium | reverse complement strand
GCATTAGACTTGACAATTTATGATATTATGGGTAGGAAAGTATACTTTAAAAAATACGAAGGATTATCTGAAGGTTTTGTGAAGGTCAATACAGACCTTACTGATTTTGCAGAAGGTACATATTTGTATGTTTTGAAGTCGGGTCAGAAATACCACAATGGTAGATTTGTAAAAATTAATCAATAAAAAACGAAATAGAATTTAATAATAGCATACATGAATAAGAAAATCTTTGTCGGCCTATTTGCATTTACTTTAAGTATGTGTACTTTTTTTGCACAAGCTCAAACTAAATACTTGAGTGGTATATATACTATTGGAGGTAATAATGCTAATTATTCAACTATACAGAAAGCCGTTACAGAATTATTAAGTACTAGAACAGAGGTAATTGGTCGGGTAACTTTTAATATTAGACCTGGTATTTATAATGAGAACATTGTTATCAAACCATTTAAAGGAGCATCTGCAAAAAATGTGGTTGTATTTAAATCTGAGACAGGTAGAGCGGCAGACGTTGAAATTATTGATGATGGAGATAATACCTTATACAGCAACTCTGTTATTCTTTTAGAGGGTTGTAGATATGTATCATTTCAAGATTTAACTATTGAAAATAACCGAGTTTTAGCTTCAACCAATTCGTTTGCATCTGTTTTTCGTTTAACGTATAGTAGAGATAATCCTAAAATTTCTGCGGATTACAATACGATAAATCGTTGCATTTTAAAATTAGATTCAACCTTTACTGTTTTTAATGGTAATGCTATAGGCATCGTTTCATCAGATATCAATAACACCTCTGGATTGGCAAATTGTGCAAATTATAATAGCATCATTAACAATACTTTTTATGGGGGTGCCTTTGCTATTAGATTATTAGGTGAAAGTACAATTAAACCTTGTAAAGGAAATAAAATCAACAATAATAAAATCTATGCGGCTATTTGTGGTATTGATATTGATTATAATAATATCCCACTAATTGCCAATAATCAAATTACTATAAGACCTGATCCAAGTCAAATGCAGTTTGGTATTCGTGTTAGAAATGCAGCAGGTAATTTTGGTTTTTACAATAATCAAATAAAAAACTACGGAACATTTGGTATGTTTTTTAATAACGTAAACGGTGGTTCTGCTGCTTATGTTTATAACAATGTAATTTCGGGATCTGCTAAAGCAGCCTTTTCAAGGGGTATACATGTGGAGTATTCTAAAAGCATACAATTTTTGCACAATACCATTTTTTACTCAAGCCCTTTTACCTCCGAAAATGCATGTTTTGTAATTGAATATACCGTAGATAGGCCTTCATTTAAAATTTCTATAAAGAATAATATCTTCCATACTACTGGAGGTGCTGCCACTGTCATTATTAAAAATTTAACAACAGTTGATACCTTTAATTATAATAATTATTTTATTGCGGCAGGTACAAAATTGGCTATTATTGGCGGAACGCAATGCACTACTTTAGCTTCGTTAAAAACTGCCACTGGTAAAAATGGACAATCATTTAATCAGAATCCATTTTTTCCTTCTACCACTAATTTAAGATTAAATAACAAAGCCTTAATTCGAAAAGCTTATATCTTACCATTCATCACTTTTGATTTTGAGAATCATCCCCGAGATCCAGAAATGCCAGACGTTGGTGCCGATGAGGTAATTAGAAGTCCTCATGATTTAGAAGTTTTCGAGTTAGAGAAAAACTTTGTACCTCGTGAAGGCTCGAACGTTATACCTGTGGTCATTAAAAACGATGGATTACTATCTATCAATAGTTTGAATGGACACAAAATGGCCATCAAATATCGCATCAATAACGGCCCATTTAATCCGGTAGATTCATTCACTTTAACACAATTGAGTTTATCCTATTCAAAGCAAGTATTCAATTTATCGACTCCATGGATTATACCTGCTCCAGGACAATATACTTTGGAAATTAGAGTGGAGCCTGCTTATCCAGGCGATACTTGGTTCGATAATGACACCTTAATTGTTAATTTATGTGTTGGATTAAATGGAAGGTACACCATTGGTGGGCCTATAGTTTTAAAAAACTATTCTACTTTTGCTTCTGCATTAGCAGCATTTGAATGTGGAGTAGGTGGACCAACAGTTTTTGACGTTTATCCAGGTACTTACCCAACGCCATTTTCTATACCGGCAATCAAAGGGGCTTCTGCTACGAATTCTGTTACTTTCCGTTCTTTATCTGGAAATGCAGCGGATGTTATTATTCAAAATACGAATTTAAATCAAGGACAAACTAATCACCATGTCATTCAGTTAGATGGTGCCGATTATGTAAGTTTCAAAAATCTAACTCTAACCAATTTGTCAACTTCGAGCTATGCTTCCGGTTTTCATATTGCTACTGGTAGTAATAATATTACCATTGATAGTTGTGTAATTAATCTGCCAAATTCAACCAATTTAAGTGATTACAAATATGGTGTAATTGCTGCGTTTAAAACTAAAATTGACAGTGCTGTAAAAGCAGATTTTTTAACCATTAAAAACTCTACTATTAAAAATGGGGTTACAGGCATTCAATTTATTGGACAATCAGGTGCATCTAAATCAATTGGTACCATTATTTATAATAATAAAATAGACTCTGCTTTTGGTTTCGGTATCAATACTTTAAATACTGGTATTAATTCGGTTAGTTGGAATACCATAACCATGAAGTCTAATTCGAGTGTGAATTCGGAAGGAATTAAAGTTTCAAGTTCAAAGTCAGATGGTATTATTAACGGAAATAAAATTTCCAAAGCTGGATTCAGAGGAATCAATTTAACTACTGTAGAGGGGGTAAGTGCTTTAACTGTTTCTAATAATATGATAGCGGGTGGCTTTAAAACAACTGCAAGTGGTGCAGGTATTTATCTAAATGAAGTAAATAAAATAAACGTATATCATAACTCTGTTTATTACGATAAAGCACCAGGTATTGGAGCTAATGCATCTTCCGCATTTTTCTTGGCTGCTGGTGTAAACGTAAGTTTGTTAAATAATATATTCTATAACCCTGCAGGTGGCTATGCATATTATGTGACTAACCAAACTTCAATCAGGGCATCAGACAATAATTTATTTTATACAGATGCCGATACGACTTCAGGCAATTTCGCTTATTATGGTTCTTCTGGCGGAAATAGGTTAAACTTAACAAGATTAAAACTAGCTACGATTGGTTTTGAGACTAAATCTCTGGAAACTGATCCAATGTTTACTTCTATATTTAATTTACATACGGTTAATCCGTTAATTGATAATAAAGGAGTATTTATCCCTTCCATTGCTGTCGATATTGATAAACAAAGCAGGAATCCGTTAAATTCTGATATCGGAGCAGATGAGTTTATTGTCAACGCAAAAGACATGGCTTTGATTGATGTTCAACCATTGGTTTTTAGTACAGACCCTAATACCATTAAAGTAAAAATAATGAATTTAGGTAGTACTAGTTTAAATGGCAATACTGTTAAATTACAATATTCAACTAGTCCAGGTGTTTGGGTTCCAACTGCTGGTGAATCATTTACGCCAACAGTAAATACGGCTTCATCTTTAGATTCAGCTTATTCAAATGCTATTTTTAGTTTCAGTACATTATTTAATGCAACAGCAAATGCTACTTATCAATTGGAAGTTAGAATCGACCCTAGTAATAGAGTAATTGGCGATAATATTACTAAAAATGATTCTATTCAAAAAATTGTTTGTACTGGTTTAAAAACTGGAGTGTATACCATTGGAGGAACCAGCCCATCCTTTGCAACATTTACTGAGGCCGCGGCCTCATTAGCTTGTGGTATTACAGGGCCAGTTACTTTTAATGTTCGTCCTGGAACATACAACGAAAGATTTACCATTAACAATCCTAAAAACACTTCTGCTACAAATTTAATTGTGTTTAAATCGGAAACTGGAAATAATGCAGATGTAATTATCAACAATAATGGAGGAGGTACTTCAACTACAAGGAATGTAATTCGTTTGAATAGGTCCAGTTTTGTGCAGCTTAAAAATATGACACTAATAAATCTAAGTAAATCTTTCGATGGGGCAGCTGCCATTCAAATTACATCAGAGGCAAGAAACATTTTGATAAAAGATTGCGTTATAAAAATGGATTCCTTATCATCATATCCAAGTATTTATGGCATCACTACTTCTGATTCTAGTGATATTGCTATAGGTGGCAAAGGGGGCTCTAATATTGAAATTATAAATAACACTATAAATGGAGGTGCAATTGGATTAAGTATTAAAGGCTTTAGTCAGTATATTCGTGATTTTGGAATCAAAATTGATAGTAATAAAATTACGGGTTCTTCTGATTATGGAATTTCAAGTTCTAATACAGACTTGACTTCTATTAATCAAAACGAAATTATTATGCGAAAAAATCAATTGAACTCTACTGGTATAAATATTATTTTAGATCGAGCAGATACACGCATCACTAACAACAAAATTATTTATGCATCTTCAGTGGGTATGGCAATGAATGATGTAACAGGTGTAAATGGTTTATTGGTTGCTAATAATATGATTGGTGGTGGATTTAGGCTTGGGATGGATGGATACGGATTAAGTTTAGACAAAGTATATCCATTGAATTTATATAATAATTCCATTAACTATGATGGTAATTCTGTAAATAGTGCTGCATTAAAAATGGATTTCAATACAAAAGGTGTTCGCCTGTTGAATAATTCTATTTATAATTCGAACAACGGTTTTGCATTATTAATTGACAATCCTAATTCTATTGATACTTCTGATAATAATAATATGGCAACGAAAACAGGTTTGTTTGCTAGGGTAAATATGTTAGATTATTTATCATTTGATGAATATAGAGATGTGTTTTTAAAAGATGATAATGGTATATCTGTAGATCCGGATTATTTTACAACTACTAACTTAAGATTAACCAATACTTTCTTAGATGCAGCAGGAGTTGTAATCCCTGAAATTACCAAAGATATTGAAGGTCAACCAAGGGATCCAAAATTCCCAGATATTGGTGCAGATGAATTTGTGGTTTTAGGTGATGTGAAGATTGAAAGCATTGATAATCCTTTGCCACCGCCAGAAGTTTACCCTACTAAAATTCCAGTCGTAATTTCAATTAAAAACACAGGCTTAAGTAAAGTTTCTGGTTTAAATGTGAAATATTTTGTTGACAATGTGGAAATGGCAAACGAAGTAATTCCTGTGGAAGAACCCTATCGTCCATTGCTACCAACAGATTTATTAACTTATACTTTTGAAACAGAAATTACACCAACATTAACAGGTAATTACACTTTAAGAGTAGAAGCTTATTTACTGAACGATACCACACCATTAAATAATGTGTTATCGAGCACTTTCTTCTCTTCTATATCTAGCATTATTGATGGCAAGATGGATGCTTATGTAACACCTGTAAATAGTACTGTAGAGCAATTTACGCCAGTAGTTGTTTTAATTAAAAATTCGGGTACAGATACTATATCCAATTTTAATGTTAATTATACCATTAAAGGAGGTAAAAATGGTATTGTAACTAAAACAGAATTAATTACAGCTTCATTAGCACCACAAGAAGTTGTTTCCCATAAATTCGATGACATGTTGGATTGCGATCCTTCGGCTGTGAGGGTGTTGAGTACTTATTTAAGTGATGTCCAAGACGATTTAAATCAAACAAATGATACACTTACCATGTATGTGTTCCCGTTTGCACCATGTGGACAAGGTATTAACGACCCAAAAGCAATAGGTTTTATTGCCGCAGGTCCGTTCCCAAATCCAACGGCTAATGCAATCAATTATATGTTGTCTTTGCCTTCACAAGGTGATGTCGAAATTCAATTAGTAGATGTGCTTGGACAGGTAATGCAAACAACCCAATATGATGGAATGCAAACAGGTATAAACAATATTCAAATTGTAGTACCAACAAGTATTGCACCAGGAATTTATTTCTCTCATGTGAAATACAACGATCTAGTTATTACACAAAGAGTAGTTATCAATAAGTAATTTTAAAGCAATTCAATAAAAAAAGGCCGCTAAATTTAGCGGCCTTTTTTTATTGTTAAAACTTATTTAAAGCCAATTAATATTGCGTTTCAGCCCTTCGAATTTAGTTCTTTTAATAGCCGAATTTTTAAATAAAACCTGAAAAGTTTCTGCTGTAATTTCTTCCCATTCTTTTTTGTTCATCGATAATAAAGCCATTGAAGGTTCAAATAATTTTTCTTGATGTGGTTTGGCAAATTTATTCCAAGGGCAAACATCTTGACATATATCACAGCCAAACATCCAGTTATCAAATTTTCCTTTCACTTCTTTTGGAAATTCATTTTTTAATTCAATCGTAAAATAGGAAATACATTTACTGCCGTCAACTACATAGGGTGCAACAATGGCTTCTGTTGGACAAGCATCTATACATTTTGTACAAGTGCCGCAATGGTCTGTAACTGGGGCATCGTAGCTTAAGTCAATGTCAATAATAATCTCTGCGAGAAAAAAGAAAGAACCATTTTGTTGATTGATTAAGTTGGCGTTTTTTCCAATCCAACCTAATCCCGATTGTTGGGCCCATGCTTTTTCCATGATAGGAGCAGAGTCTACAAAAACCCTTGCATTAACATTTCCAATTTCTTTTTGTATGATAGCTAGTAAAGATTTTAATTTACTTTTTACAACAAAATGATAATCCTCGCCATAGGCATATTTAGAAA
The DNA here is from genome assembly GCA_903951325.1 of uncultured bacterium. Classification (GTDB taxonomy): domain Bacteria; phylum Bacteroidota; class Bacteroidia; order Sphingobacteriales; family Sphingobacteriaceae; genus CAIKLP01. The sequence goes on along the minus strand of CAJBBN010000226.1, from coordinate 2,899 downwards.
TTTTTGGCGCATGGGGGTCGCTTTGCTTTTCGCTCGTGAAATAATTATAACTGAGAGATATGACAGATTTTGCGCCAGCCACTAATTTTCGAGGGTCTAATCGCATATCGAAATGGTTTACCATATAGGCCATTTCGCCATGTTTCTTTTGGGCCAACCATTTACTAAGATTAGCTTCTTCTTCGGCTAAAAAACGTGCTTTTGCAATACCACAAGACTGAAATCCCAGCTTTTTTGCGTTATCTTTGATCAATTGCGTGTATTTTTGGCTTTGCATGTATATTTAAAAATATTTTCAAATTTACAGCTTATTTTAAAAAAAGGTGAGGGCAATTCTATTAATCTTTTGCTTTGTGTTTTTCAGTAGTTTGCTTTTAGGACAGCAAATTAGCGGTATTTCATTTGCTGGTAATTCAACAGCGGCTTTTGCACAAACTAAAAGTGCTGCTTTCATAAAAGGAGCAAAGCCTCAGGGCCTGCAATTAGATTTATATAAATTATGGGATTCCCAAGAAAATATCAATGCCTGTAATTGTATGGCTAAATCGGGTATTTCTTTAAGTTATTTCAATTTAGGTATGCCAAATTTATTAGGCAATGCCTTTGCCACTTCATTGTTTATGGAACCCCAATTTGAAATGAGTAATCGGTATATTATAGGAATTAAAGCCCATGCAGGATTCGTTTATGCAAATAAAAAGTTCGATAGCAATACCAATCCAGGAAATTTAACCTATAGCTCAAACATTAGTAATTACTTAGCTTTGGGACTAAGCAACTATTATTTTATCAATCCAAAAACTGCATTAAATTTATCATTTATTTTTAATCATATTTCGAATGGGGGATTAAAAAATCCTAATCATGGTTTAAATTTTCCAGGAATTAATTTTGGTTTAAATTATTATTTTGAAAAACCAAACTATCATTATTCGGTAAGCGCTAAATCTAAAATTGATCCTGCTATTGCAAAGTATATAACCGTATTTTATTCTGCTACTACAGCAAATAGCTATTCTACCAAAAGGTATGCTATTTTTGGTTTAGAATTAAGTGGGGTGAAAAAAATCAATGGCGTACTTTTTGCGACTGCTGCACTTTCTATGTATCAAGACAATGCCGTTCAACAGAGATTAAAACAAGATTCTGTATCGGTGCAAAACCAATACAGATGCGGTATTGCTTCGGGTATTGGCTTTAATATGGGTAAAGCAAACTTTGCGAGTAGCCTTGGAGTTTATGTGTATGATCCAATTAATTACTATGCGCGTATTTACCATCAACACGAAATAAGCTATCAATTAAATAAGCAATGGGCCGTAGGTATTAATTTAAAAGCGCATACCTATATTGCAAATTATCTAGATATTAGAATAAAATATTTACTGAATTAAAATAAAGAAGGGTTGTTAGATTTGTAATTCGGTAATTTATTTAAATGCTTATAAGCCAGTTCTGTCGCTTCTCTTCCTCTTGGTGTACGCATTAAAAATCCTTCTTGAATTAAGAACGGTTCGTATACTTCTTCAATCGTACCTTCGTCTTCTCCAACTGCTGTAGCTATTGTTTTTAGGCCAACAGGGCCGCCTTTAAATTTATCGATAATGGTAGTTAAAATTTTATTATCCATTTCATCTAATCCATATTCATCTACATTTAATGCATTCAATGCAAATTGAGAAATGGCAGTATCAATTTTTCCGTTACCTTTTATTTCTGCAAAATCTCTGGTACGTCTTAGTAATGCGTTTGCAATACGAGGAGTTCCTCTACTTCTTCTAGCAATTTCGAATGCGCCTTCTTCCGTAATTGGAGTAGTTAAAATTCCAGAAGAACGCAATACAATATCTGTTAATAATTTAGAGTCGTAATATTCTAATCTGGCGTTAATGCCAAAGCGCGCGCGCAATGGTGCGGTTAATAAGCCCGAGCGAGTAGTTGCTCCAATTAAGGTAAAGGGATTTAAACTAATTTGCACCGAACGCGCATTGGGTCCACTATCGAGCATGATGTCGATTTTGTAATCTTCCATCGCAGAATATAAATACTCTTCCACTACCGGACTCAAACGATGTATCTCATCGATAAATAAAATATCACCTTCTTCTAAATTGGTAAGTAAGCCAGCTAAATCTCCTGGTTTATCTAAAACAGGTCCAGAGGTAATTTTAATATTAACTCCTAATTCATTGGCAATAATATGAGAAAGTGTTGTTTTACCTAACCCAGGAGGGCCATGTAAAAGCACATGGTCTAGCGCTTCTTTTCTTTTTTTTGCTGCCTCTACAAATATTTTTAAATTCTCAATAATTTTAAACTGACCTGTAAAATCATCGAACGCAGATGGTCGAAGCACGCGTTCTATTTCGCGGTCATCGTTGTCTAAATTTTCGAAAGATGGATCAAGGTTAGCATTCATTTTTATTTAAGATTTTTGAAAATAAGACATCAGTTTCATTTGTATTACGCCTAAGATAGCTTCTTTTACAATGCCTTTAGACATCTTACTAGTGCCTTCGCTGCGATCTGTAAAAATAATAGGTACTTCAATAATGTTAAATCCTTTTTTCCATGTCACAAATTTCATTTCTATTTGAAAGGCATAACCCACAAATTTTATTTTATTGAAATCTATAGATTGTAAAACTTCTCTTCTATAACATTTGAAACCGGCAGTGGCATCGTTGATGGGCATTCCGGTAATGAATTGTACATATTTAGAGGCGTAAAAAGAGAGTAAAACCCTGCTCATTGGCCAATTAACCACATTGATACCAGATTTATACCTCGATCCTATGGCTAAGTCGGCACCATTGGCACAGTTTTCTCGGAGTTTGATTAAATCTTCTGGGTTATGAGAAAAATCGGCATCCATTTCAAAAATAAAATGGTAATGATG
>CAJBBN010000225.1 GCA_903951325.1 uncultured bacterium | reverse complement strand
ATTCCAAGAATTAAAACCTCTTCTAATGTATATAATAATATTTTTAATGCCGAAATAGACCAGGTAAATTGTTTTCAAATTTTAGGAATTGATGCAAATACAACAGATACAATTACTATGAAGGCTAAATTTATTAGTACTGAATTGCTTTCGAATCTACCAACCTTTCCAAAAATTGTAACCGGGCAGAATAAAGTGGGTGCCGAATTTTGTTGGACACCCGATTGCACTTCTGCCATAGATTCTAATACTTATTTAGAAATTGTATTAACAGATAATTCTTGTCCAAATGAAGGCATAGATACTTTATTGGTTAAAATTAATTTATTACCACTAGCTAACGAATCGCCATTGCTGCAAGCCTCTATTTTAGGGGGTTCTAAGGTCGATCCATTGGGCAATGTTGCTGCAGTAATTAATCAAGAAGTTTGTGTAGCTATTATAGGTTCCGATTTTGACATCGACGATCAGTTGGAAGTGGATATACAAAATGTGAATTACGATTTTAAGGCCAATGGTGCTACATTTCTTTTGTTAGAATCGGTACCAGGTGAAAAACAATATGAATTTTGTTGGACTCCCACCTGCGATAATTTATATGCAGCAGGTGCACCTTCGGTCGATTTTTTAATCAGAGATAATAAATGTAAAAATGAAAAGTTTGATACTTTAAGACTAAATATTATTTACGAATTACCAAGTAATAATTTGCCGGCCATTATAAAACCCGATTCTGCTATTTATCATTTAAGCGCAGGTTATCCTCGGACAATTAATGTAACCGGAAAAGATTTTGATATAGAAGACGATATTATTCTTTCTGCCGAAGCTTTATTTAATGTTGGACAAGTCATTACCACCGATTTTACTAGTATTTCGGGAAGAAATTCGGTGAGTTCGGTGTTTACTATTTTCCCAGATTGTGCAGCCACAGGCGACCAAGATTATCCTGTTCGATTTAAATTATTGAGTAATAAGTTTTGCAACGAATACGACACGATTTACAAAACCGTAATATTCAAAGTGAATCCTTTAGAGCCAATTGATAGGCCTTATATTCCAAACGCATTTTCTCCAAACAACGATAATATCAACGATGTATTTAAAATTTATTTTGCAGATAGAACGGTTTGCCCGGCTGCATTTAAGATTCAGATTTTTGATAGATGGGGAAAAATTATGTTCGAAAGCGAAGACCCATCTTTCCAATGGAAAGCAGAAGGCATGTCTATGGGTGCTTATGTGTATGTGGTGAAAATCGGCGAGCTACAATTTTCTGGATTTGTGGCCTTAGTTCAATAGCGACTAATTGTAAATCAATAAATAATCATTTGATATCGAAGTTTGGTAAGTTCTCAAACCAGAATTAGCAGGTCCTTTTATGGGAACACCATCGTACAGCTGATACCTCGAAGTACAGCATTTACATCCTACAGAGCTCATCGCAGAATCTTGTTTAACATAAGCACAAGTATCGGTTGTTTGATAGGCACAGGCACGATCGTAAGCGGCATATTCATTATTATTTTTATGATAAACAATAATTCCTCTATAGCCACCTTCGAGCATTAACACGCCACCAATGGTTTGCAAAGAAAGATACCTTGGGCTTTGTAAATCTATCTGCACATTAACCGGAATGTTTGGTATAGGGGAGTCGATGGTATCTGTGCATGCAAAAAATTGCCATGCCATCACAATCGCTAGATACTTTAAACGCATGGTTAAATTTCTGATTTAAACTGCTTCAATAAGCGCATATCATTTTCAAAAAACATGCGAATGTCTTTAATCTTATATTTATTCATGGCCAATCTTTCGATACCAATTCCAAATGCAAAGCCAGTATATTTTTTAGAATCGATGCCGCAATTTTCTAAGACATTAGGGTCGACCATGCCGCAACCTAAAATTTCAACCCAGCCAGAATACTTACAAATATTGCATCCTGAGCCTCCGCAGTTTTTGCATTGAATGTCCATTTCTGCCGATGGCTCGGTGAATGGGAAGTAGGATGGGCGGAATCGCACCTCCGTGCCTTTTCCAAAAAGTTCTTGCACAAAATAATAAAGCGTTTGTTTTAAGTCTGCAAAAGAAACATTTTCGTCCACATATAAGCCTTCTACTTGGTGAAATATACAATGCGATCTTGCAGAAATGGCTTCGTTTCTAAAAACTCTTCCTGGCATAATGGATCTTAATGGCGGTTGGTTATTTTCCATTAATCTTACTTGCACCGATGAGGTATGCGTTCGCAAAGCCCAATCTTGTGTAGGGTCGTTGTCGTCTTTCTGAATAAAGAAAGTGTCTTGCATATCTCTTGCCGGATGATCTAAAGGGAAATTTAGCGCCGTAAAATTATGCTTATCGTCTTCTATTTGTGGTCCTTTTACAATGGTAAAACCAATGCGAGTAAAAATATCATTGATTTGTTTTAAAACCAATGAAACCGGGTGTCTCGCGCCTAGTTCGCTGCTATCACCTGGCAGTGTAAAATCAAAATCTGCAATGGCATTTTCAGAAACGTTTTCGAATTTCTCTTTGTATAATTCGATTTTTTGTTCGATTAATACTTTGAATTCGTTCATTATTTTACCCGCCGTTTTTTTCTCTTCGCCTGGTAGGGCTTTGAAAATTTCGAACAGTTCATTTAAAATTCCTTTACGACCCAAAAACTGAATGCGAAAGTTTTCTAGTTCTTCAGCATTTTTTGGTTCGAAAGCATTTATTTCGACACTATAGTGTTTAATTTTTTCTTGCATGATATTTAAGAGATCACTTTCAATTCTTTTCCAACTTTTATAAATGCGGCAATCGCTTTATCTATATGGTGTGTATCGTGTGCTGCAGAAATCTGCACCCTAATTCTAGCTTTACCATTTGGTACCACTGGATAATAAAATCCAATTACATAAATACCCTCTACTAACATTTTTGCTGCAAATTCTTGCGCTAATTTTGCATCGTACAACATCACCGGAACAATAGGATGTACACCAGGTTTAATGTCGAAGCCTGCAGCAGTCATGGCAGCTCTAAAATATAAAGTATTACTTTCTAATTTATCTCGTAAGGTAGTTGTTTCGGTTAGCATATCTAATACCGCAATAGATGCACCTACAATAGAAGGTGCAAGCGTATTAGAAAATAAATAAGGTCTAGAACGTTGACGCAATAAATCGATGATTTCTTTTCTGCCAGAAGTGAATCCGCCAGAAGCCCCACCCAATGCTTTGCCTAGCGTTCCGGTAATGATATCCATTTTGCCCATTACACCATGGTGTTCATGCGTACCTCTTCCAGTTTTTCCTAAAAATCCAGAACAATGACATTCGTCAATCATAATTAAAGCATTGTATTTTTCTGCTAAAACTGCAATCTTATCTAATTGTGCAATCGTACCATCCATCGAAAACGTACCATCTGTAACAATGATACGGTGACGCAAGTGCGCTGTTTCTTGCAACTTTTTTTCTAAATCTTCCATGTTATCATGCAAGTAACGGAAGCGTTGTGCTTTGCATAATCTTACGCCATCAATAATAGAGGCATGGTTGAGTTCGTCAGAAATAATAGCATCTTGTTCGTTAAACAAGGGTTCAAATACACCGCCATTGGCATCAAATGCTGCAGCATAAAGTATGGTATCTTCTGTGCCTAAAAAAGCAGAGAGTTTATCTTCTAAAGTTTTATGTATGTCTTGTGTGCCACAAATAAATCGAACAGATGACATGCCAAAACCATGGGTATCGATTGCTTGCTTAGCTGCTTCAATTACTTTTGGATGAGAGGATAAGCCTAAATAATTATTGGCGCAAAAATTAATTACTTGCTGTCCGCCTGCAATGGTAATTTCTGCTCCTTGAGCAGAGGTAATGATGCGTTCTCTTTTGGTTAAGCCTGCATTTTCAATTTCTGCTAATTCTTTTTGTAGTACTGGTTGAAGCGTATGGTACATATGGTCGATATTTAGGGTAAAAATAACAAAAATAGACAATATTTGTTATTTTTGTATTCCATTTAACGCCGTTTACACCGGTATCAAAGGTTATGAATACATACGAAACACTCCTTTATTATTGCTATGCACGCATTGAGAATGCGGAGCAATACGCAGCAGATCACTTATCATTTTGTAAATCGCTCGGTTTAGTTGGCCGAATTATTGTTGCCGACGAAGGCCTAAACGGCACGGTTTCTGGAACAGCCGAAAGTTGTCAGCAATACCGAGCCGCTATTTTAGCAGATCCGCGATTTGCGCATACCGATTTTAAAATAGACGAAGTAGCGGAACCTACTTTCATTAAAATGCATGTGCGGTATAAATCTGAAATTGTGCATTCTGGTTTAAAAGATCCAACTGAAATTGATCCAACAAAAGAAACTGGAAAACATTTAGCGCCTGCAGATTTTCTAGCCATGATGGATAGAGATGATGTGGTGGTATTAGATGTTCGTTCAAATTACGAACACCAAGTGGGTCGATTTAAAAATGCGATCACTTTAGATATCGAAAACTTTAGGGATTTTCCAGCCATGATTAATGAGTTGGCACAATACAAAGACAAAAAAATATTAACGTATTGTACTGGTGGAATTAAATGTGAGAAAGCAAGCGCATACCTTTTAAAACAAGGCTTTCCGGAAGTCTATCAATTACATGGAGGCATTGTAAAATATGGCAAAGAAGTTGGTGGCGAAAATTTTGATGGCAAATGTTATGTATTTGATAATCGCTTAACAGTAGCAGTAAACAAAGTTAACCCTGAAGTAATAGCTACTTGTTATAATTGCGGAAGCACTACAGATAAAATGATTAACTGTGCCAATCCCGAATGCAACGAACACATTACCCAATGTGATGCCTGCGGCGAAAAAATGCAAGGTTGTTGTTCTGAAAAATGCACCGATCATCCTCGTAAAAGAATTTATGATGGAACTGGTTATTATGTAAAAGTCCCCCAACCCATAGTCATCAAAAAACCTTCAAAAATAAGGAAGCAAGTATCCTAACATTTTGCGTTTCGAATTGTTGTATCAATAATTAATACTAAAAAATATAAAATGAAAATAGGAATTGTTTGTTATCCAACATTTGGTGGTTCTGGCGTGGTTGCGACAGAACTGGGTAAGGCATTAGCAGACCATGGACACGAAGTTCATTTTATTACATATAGTCAACCCGCTCGATTAGATTTTTTCTCGGAGAATTTATTTTACCACGAAGTTACCGTTTCTAAATATCCACTGTTTGATTATCCACCTTACGAATTAGCCTTGGCTAGTAAATTAGTTGATGTGGTATCTTATGAACAATTAGATATATTACATGTACATTATGCTATTCCACATGCCTCGGCTGCTTATATGGCTAAGCAAATTTTAGCGTCTAATGGTATTCACATTCCGGTAGTGACTACTTTACACGGTACAGACATCACATTGGTTGGTAAAGATAGAACCTATAAGCCGGTAGTTACCTTCTCTATCAATCAGTCCGATGGGGTAACGGCAGTGTCTCAAGATTTAAAAAATGATACCTGTAAGTTTTTCGAAATAAAAAAAGACATCAAAGTTATTCCAAACTTTATCGACCTCAATCGTTTTCAACATAAAGCACAAAATCATTTTAAAATTGCCATTGCGCCAAACGAAGAAAAAATTATTGTACATACTTCTAATTTTAGAAAAGTAAAAAGAGTGCCCGATGTGGTAAAAATATTTGCGAAAATTGTGGAGAAAATTCCTGCAAAATTATTATTAGCAGGAGATGGTCCAGAAAGAAGTGAAGTGGAGCAATTGGTTCGTGAATTAAATTTAAAAGACAGTGTAAGATTTTTGGGTAAATTAGATGCAGTAGAAGAAATACTTTCTGTTTCGGATTTATTTTTATTGCCTTCAGAAACGGAAAGTTTTGGATTGGCAGCATTAGAAGCCATGGCTTGTAAGTTGCCTGTCATCTCTTCTAATGCAGGTGGTATACCAGAATTAAATATAGATGGGGTAACGGGATTTTTAAATGAAGTGGGTGATATAGATGGCATGGCCGCAAATGCAATTCATATTCTTGAAAATCAGGAACGCTTAGATGCCTTTAAAGCGCGTGCTTTAGCTCATGCAAAAACTTTTGATATCGCCTTAATCATGCCTCAATACGAAGCATTTTATCAAGAGATCATCAACGGTAGTAAAAAATAATTATTCCGAAAATCGGGTATCCGTTAAAAACTGAGTGTCGGTTAGTGTTTTTAAGAAGGCAATAATTTGTTGTTGTTCTATGGCCGTTAATCCCAATCCGCCAACTAGTCTGCTATCTACCGTTGTACCAGGTTTAATATCTGAAGCATAATGTTTTAGAACGGCTTCTAAAGTTGCGGCTCTACCATTATGATTATATGGGTAAGATTTATCTACGTTTCTAAGTGAAGGCGTTTTGAATTTATATAAATCAGAATCTTGCACGGTAACAGTTGCTCTGCCTAAATCAGAACTAGTTGCTAAACCGGTATTATGAAATTTATTGTCGGTAAATAAAGGAGCTGTATGGCAGCTGTTACATTTATTCATAAATAAATTTAAACCTACTTTTTCGTTTTCAGAAAGCGCAGATGTATTGCCAGCAAGGTATTCATCGTACCTAGATTGCTTACTCACGAGCATATTCATGAACTGAGAAAGCGCCATGGTTAAAGAAGCGTAATCGACAGAATCTTTATTAAATGCTTTTTTAAACATCGCTCGGTAAGTACTATTTGCATTTAATTTGCTGAGCAATTGCGGCATTCTTTCGTCCATCTCTACCGGATTGGTAATGGGGTTGATTGAAAAATCATCTAAATGAAAAATACCGCCATCCCATGCAAAATATTGTTGCCATGCTAAATTTTGTAGAACTGGTGCATTTCTATTACCAAGTTTATCATCTATACCATGACTTATGGTATGATCTAAATGTGCAAAGGCAGCGGCTTGTTGATGACAACTGCCACAAGATACAGAGCCATCTCTAGATAAAATTCCATCGTAAAATAACTTTTTACCTAAATCGAAACCTGCTTTATTCACTGGGTTTGCACTAAAATTATAGCGTACTAAAGGAAAATTAATTGGCGCTTCAAAACCTGCAAAGCTAGCCTCGGGGTTAATCTCCTTTGTACATGCTTGACTCAGCGCTATAAAAAATAAAGAAGCTAATAAGATTTTAAAGGCGCGCATTTTTTAGTTAGTGATGTTGATAATACTAAACATGTTTTGATAATTATTGGCAATTTTCGCAGAGAAAGGAGTAAGCATAACCGTTGGGGTGCTATTTAAATTTACTTGTGTACTTCCTTCGAGCACTTTGAGTGCATCTGCTTTGATTGTAATTTGCGCAGTGGTACTATTAGCAATTAAGTTTAAGTTTTCGCCAAAATTTAAATGCACTAATCTTAAATTATTTAAAGTGGGATTATTTAATCCGCCATATCCACCAATATGATATACATATGGAATAACCGCACTCGAATCTTCCCATTTTGTAATAATTGGCATGCATTGTAATTTTAAAAATATATAACCAGTATTCCATGTCCAATACATATCGGCAGCTGCAGCACCAACGTCTAATGCTCCTATTCTGGCGCTTGCAGGCATAGTGCTTCTAGTGCTATCTACACCAATCATAAAAGATATTTTGCGATAATTGCCTACAGGAATATTTTTAATATTAATATTTTGACTCGCTTT
>CAJBBN010000224.1 GCA_903951325.1 uncultured bacterium | reverse complement strand
GATACATTTTGAGGCCTAACAAAATAGCACTGATCATAAACCAGCATATATAATTAAATAAAGGGATATGGCCGTTTTCCCAAGACCAAAAGTTTAGTTTTACAGCAACCGGTTCTAAAATAATATCAAAGCCGGTAGCAATTGCGGCCCCGCCTAATACCACAGCAATAGTGAATGTTCTTGCAGTTATATTTACATTCCACTTCCTTCGAAGTATATCAATGCATTGTGTTAATAAAGAACCCGAACAAAATACGATGTTAAACCAGTTGAACCCAATTAACAAAGGCACTCCATATAGTTTTGGCCCTAATACTTGACCATATTGATAATTGCCAAAAAGCAGACCAGTATTAACGCCAATAATTTCAGTTGCCATGCCAATGGTAAAAGCAATAAAGAAAAAACCAATATATGCTTTAAAGAATTTTAATTGTGTAATGGAAAGCAATAAAAACATAATCAGCAATACAATAGGTACGCTATAAATGAACCAATCTTTATAGGGCGTAAATAAAATACCTATCAATCCTGTTATGTGAAATAAAAGGGCTAAAAAAATGGGGCTATGCTTTTTAAAATTAGGCATGGTATTTATCTTTGATTAAATTGGCTACAATGCTTGCACTTGACAAACAAAGTGGTATACCTCCTCCAGGATGTACGCTGCCTCCGACAAAATAAAGGCCATTGCTTGTCTTACTATCATTAGGATGTCTCATAAATGCGGCCATCTTACTATTAGAACTTGTGCCATATAAAGAACCCATATAAGAAGCGGTTTTAGACTCGATGCTAACTGGTGTGAGCACCTCGTCGACCGTAATATAGGGTTCAATATTTTCCCCTATTATACGGTTTAATTTTTGAATGATTGCTTTTCGATAAAACTGTTCTAAACTTTTCCAATCTTGCCCATTGTTTGCCGGAACATTAATCAATACAAACCAATTTTCTTTACCGATAGGTGCATGTTTTCCGGGCTCTAATTTATTGGTGATATTGATATAAACTGTTGGATCATTAAATGGCAATCCGGTATTAAAAATGGCATCAAATTCGGCTTGATAATCTGCACTAAAAAAAATGTTGTGCAAGTCTAATGTTGGAAAAGTTTTATTCATCCCCCAATAAAAAATTAAAGCACTGCTACTTCTTTCTTGTTTTTTTATTTCTGCTGCCTTAGACGAATCGTTTAATAAATTTTTATAAGTAAAATAAACATCCATATTACTTACCACAATTGCTGCGTCATATACTTCCTTATCTACCTTCACGCCAGTCACGCAATTGCCTTTTGTTTGAATCTCTTGAACTGATTTTCCAAATGAAAATTGTACGCCAAGTTTAAGTGCTAAATTATACAACGCATTGGTTATGCTAATCATGCCACCTTTAGGATAATAGGCACCTTCATTGTGTTCTAGGTGTGAGATTAAAGAAAGCATTGCGGGTGCCTTGTAAGGGTTACTGCCATTGTAAGTGGCAAAGCGATTAAATAGCTGTACTAATTTAGGCGAATTAAATGCCGATTTGTTATAATCATTTAAAGACTTAAACAGATAAGCCAATTTTAACTTGCCAATGGCTTTAAAAATAGGCGCTTTAAAAAGCGTTTGAATTGCGTGCAATGAATGTTGTAAAAAGATAATAGCAATGTGATTGTATGCTGACTTCGCATCATTTAAATATCGATATATATTTTGCGAAGGTTCATTGGTTTTCTCCTTTAACTCTGCAGCAAAAGCCTCCTTATTTGTATAGGCTTTGATACAAACTCCATCTTCATAAAAATAATTACAAGCTACCGTTAACTTTTCATAATTAAAATATTCACCGATAGGTTCATTTGCCAAAGCAAAGAGCTCTTCAATTAAATGAGGACTTGTAAATAAACTTGGACCCGCATCAAACCTAAAACCATTGGTTTCAAAATGACTCAATTTCCCTCCTGGGTAATCGTTTTTTTCAAAAACCTGTACATCGTACCCTTGTAATTTTAGCCTGATGGCGGTTGCCATTCCACCCACGCCTGCACCAATAATAATAGCTTCTTTAGATGACATATAATAAGTGCTTCAATTGTACTCGAAATGGCATATTTATTTAAAATATTACAAAAACAACAATTAAACTAGATAATTGTTGGTATATGTGAAGTTTAAAGTTTAAAAATACTAATCTCTTTCATAATACCTGAATTTATTCAAGAATATGGAGATAAATCAGGAGCTTTGAATTGGCTAATAAAAACATCAAAATGAATATTGTACTATTTGACGGGCTTTGTAATATGTGCAGCAAAACGGTTTTGTTTTTAATCAAATTTGATAAAAAAAATAATTTACATTTTGCGGCGCAACAAACAAATGCAGGTATAAAAATAATGAATCAATACTTGGTTAAACAAGATAGTCGTTCAGTAATTTTCATTAAAGAAAATTTAGTTTATTATAAATCTGATGCCATCATTGAAATTACTAAACTATTATCAGGCTGGCCTAGTATAGCTATATTAGCTATAATTTTTCCAAAATTCTTAAGAAATTGGGTTTATGATTTGGTTGCCCAAAACAGGTATAAAATTTTTGGAAAACAATCAACGTGTTTTGTTCCATCTAAAGCAAACGAACATAAATTTATCAAATAATTTCTTATCGTTTGTGTAAGGGCAAATCAATTAACCTTGATATCTTTTCTGCTAGCTTTTCGCCCTCTTTACTAAATGCCCAGAAAAATAATGCTTTTATAGAATGAGCTTTCTTGATGCCCTTTATAGCTTCAATACATAACTCTTGGGCAATTCCTTTACCTCGGAATTCTTCTAATAATAAAGCCGAGCATAGGTAAATGGCTTCATATTTAGTATTTAATGGTGTTAATTCGTATAATTCCTTTTCTGATATTTTTTGCTCGATAAATTGGTTCATTAAATCTAGCGTGGTGGGAATACATAAAATCCAACAAACAGGGCCATTTCCGTCATCATATTCAGATATGGAATTGGGGTGAATGAGCTGTAGGCGCTCCATCACATTTTCGTCTACATTCAATTGGTTGGGATCATTGCGGCTAGAAAATATGGCATCCGACAATTGAATCATTCTTTCAAAGTTACTAAGGCTCATATTTCAAAATTAGTATTATAAATTTATTTAGCCGTTTAAAAGCATAATCAGCAGGATTAAACATCCCTCCAACCTACCTAAGAAACAACAAAGGACCCACGATTTAACGTAAGTCCTTGATTTTCATGTAGCG
>CAJBBN010000223.1 GCA_903951325.1 uncultured bacterium | reverse complement strand
ATGGGAATCCCAGCACATTGCTGACCTGGTTCGGATAATCTGAACGTCCGGTTGCCATGATCAAATCTTTGCGTGCCGACATGGCATCATCGTAAGGAATTTCAGGATCAGGATTGGCCATCGCAAACACTATTGGATTTTTCGCCATCGATTTTAACATCGCTGGCGTAAGAGTATTAGCAGAAGATAAACCAATTACTACATCGGCATCTTTCATTGCATCTTCTAGTGTATGTAAATTTCTTTTGGTCGCAAAATGTCTTTTGGTTTCGTCCATGTGATTTTTACGATCGGCACGAATCACGCCCTCTCTATCAATCATCACAATGTTCTCGAGGCGTGCACCCATTGATACATATAGCTTAGAGCAAGAGATGGCTGCAGCACCTGCGCCAATCACTACCAATTTTATTTTATCAATTTTTTTCTTTTGGATTTCTAAAGCATTGAGTAATGCAGCTGCAGAAATAATGGCAGTACCATGTTGGTCATCGTGCATTACTGGAATACTTAATTCGGCTTTTAATCTTCTTTCAATTTCAAAACATTCTGGTGCTTTAATATCTTCTAAATTCACGCCACCAAAAGTTGGTTCCATTGCTTTTACCGTGCGCACAAATTCATCTACGTCGGTTACATTTAATTCAATATCGAATACGTCAATGTCTGCAAAAATTTTGAAGAGTACGCCCTTTCCTTCCATTACTGGCTTAGATGCTTCGGCGCCAATATTTCCTAAACCCAAAACCGCAGTACCATTACTAATAACAGCTACTAAATTTCCTTTAGATGTATATTTATAAACATCTTCAATGTTGTCTGCAATAGCCAAACAAGGTTCTGCTACACCAGGAGAATAGGCAAGCGATAAATCTCTTTGAGAATTGGTGGCTTTGGTTGGAACTACTTCTATTTTTCCAGGACGCCCTTGTGAATGATAATCTAAAGCGTCTTGTTGTTTGCGTGTCGTCTTTTTCATCTTCGCTGTTCTTTCATGCTAAACCGAATAGCAATTATAAGGCATTCGGGGTTTTAGGCTTTTTTAATCACTTTTAAAATCATGCCGGCTTTCAAAGATTCGTTGCTTTTTAAATTATTTAAAGCCCTTAATTTTTCAATCGTCATGCCTTCAAATCTTTTGGCTATCGCCCAAAGTGTGTCGCCCACTTCTACCTTGTATAAAACTAATTTTTCTTCTTCGTTTCTGTTTGGCACTTTAGCCGTAACTTCTGTTTCGCTGGTATTTACTTCTGATTTTTTAAGTAATGCTTTTTGTACAAAAGTTTGAATGGTAATTTTTTGACCCACATTAATTCTGGAAGATTTAAGGTCGTTCCATTTTTTAATATCCGCTAAACTTACATCATACTTTGCTGCAATGTTTCCTAAATTATCGCCTGCTTTTACCGTATGCGTTTTGTTTTTCTTTACTGTTATTATTTGCGTTTCTTCGCTTTGTACAGGATTAGCAGCTGGCTCTTCGGTACTCGCAATGGCTTGTTTCTGTTCGGTTACAGGGCTTTCTTTAACTTTGTTAATTTTATTTTTTGCCATTAACTGAATAGGAGTAGTAGATGGAACTGCTTTAATTTCTCTTTTAATTCTTAAACGCTGCCCAACAGCTAAACTATTGCGTTTAATTTTATTCCACTTTTTAATTTCCGAAACACTTACATCGTATTTGTTCGATAATTTGCTTAGCGTTTCTCCTTTACGCACCACATGTGTTTTATAAACCGTGCGTGCATTGGCTAATGGATCGGTGTTTAACACAAACATCGATTCTGCATTTAATCTATTAGGGAAAGCGCGGTAAAGCGAATCTTTATTTAAACTTAAAATATCTTTTCGAGTTGCAGGAACTTTAATCGTGAAAGATTCGTTATAAGCGGGCACAAAATCTTTTTTGAAAATTGGATTCAGTACTTTTAATTCTTCAGCAGAAATACCACATAATTTTACAATGTCTTTGAAAGCCACTGGCTGCGATAGTTGCACCGTGTCGGTCATAAAACTAAAATTAGGATAGGTAGGATAAATATTATGCACTTCGGCACAATTCATAATATAAGTTGCGGCAATATAAGCGGGCACATAACCACGCGTTTCGGCTGGCAAGTAATTTCTGATGGCCCAAAAAGTTTTACCTCCTCCACTTTTTCTGATGGCTCTGTTTACATTTCCTGGTCCACAGTTATAAGCGGCAATTACCAATAACCAATCGCCATAGCGTTTGTACATATCTACAAAATACTTAGCGGCTGCATGGGTTGCTTTTAAAGGATCACGGCGCTCATCTATGTGCGAAGTAATTTTTAAATTATACATTTTACCCGTGGTAAACATAAATTGCCACATGCCTGTTGCACCTACTGGCGAAACTGCGTAAGGATTTAAAGCCGATTCTACAATGGCTAAATATTTAAATTCTGCTGGAATATTGTATTCTTTAAATACGCGCTCCACCATCGGAAAATAAAATTCTGATAAACCCAACATGCGCTCTACTTGCTCGCGACGACGAAAAGCATATAAGTTAATATAACCTTGCACATGTTCGTTGTAATCGAGGGGAATGTCTTTGGTTAAGGAGTCTAGTCTTTTTTGATAAACCGCTAATTCAAATTTGGGAGCCACATTCAATTGCGATAAATCCACTTCTGGAATTACAAAAGAGGTATCGTCTGAGGCAATACTTGGACTCAGCGAAAGCACATTTAAGTTACGCGCATGTACATTAACCGATAGGCTAAACATCAAACACACGAAGGCAATACGGTATATTCTTAAATTCATTCTTGCGCGCTATGGTTAAAATAATTTTTGAAACAGCCATTAGGCTGCCAAAGCTGCTAATTTACGGTTTTTAAACTAAAATGGACCGATTTTAGTGGTTTTGGGTTAAATAATGCGCAAAATCGAGCATTTCTTGCTCTTCAAAGCGTTTTCCAATTACCTGAATGCCAATAGATAAGCCATTAGAATGAGTGGTTTCGGGTACCGAAATAGCAGGTAAGCCAGCCAATGGGGCTTGCACCGTAAAAATATCGGCTAAGTACATT
>CAJBBN010000222.1 GCA_903951325.1 uncultured bacterium | reverse complement strand
TATAATCGGCCATTGTTTTTACTTCGGTGTCACCTTCGGTAACAATGGCAATGATAACTCCTTTACGTGCTTTTACTTCTTGAATATTAGAAATTGTTTTTTCGAGAATCGAACCTTTGGTCGCAATCACCACCACTGGCATATTTTCATCTATTAAAGCAATTGGTCCATGCTTCATTTCTGCAGCAGGATAGCCTTCGGCATGGATGTAAGAAATCTCTTTTAATTTTAAAGCGCCTTCTAAAGCAACTGGAAAATTAAATCCCCTACCTAAATATAAAAAATTAGGTGCGTCTTTAAAATTTGCAGCAATTTCTTGAATTTGATCATTCGAAGTCAATGCTTTTTCCACTTTTGCAGGAATGGCTTCTAAGGCAGTTAATAATTCTACCATGCGTGTACGAGAAACTGTTCCTTTAATTTGCGCCAAAGACCAAGCCAATAAAGTTAAGATGGTTACTTGCGCAGTAAATGCTTTAGTAGATGCCACGCCAATTTCTGGACCAGCATGTGTGTAAGCACCGGCATGTGAAGCACGCGGAATAGACGAACCAACCACATTACAAATTCCAAATATAGTTGCGCCTTTTGATTTTGCTAATTCAATAGCAGCAAGCGTATCAGCGGTTTCGCCAGATTGCGAAATGGCAATTAAAATATCGTTTTCTGTAATAATTGGATTGCGATACCTAAACTCCGAAGCGTATTCAACTTCAACAGGTACACGCGCAAATTCTTCGATAATGTACTCTGCCACTAAACCAGCATGCCAAGAGGTGCCACAAGCCACAATAATAATTCGGTCTGCATTTTTAAATTTAGTTTCGTATTCTTTTAATCCACCTAAAGAAATCAAACCTTCGTTTGCACGAATTCTACCACGCATACTATCATAAATAGATTTTGGTTGTTCGTAAATTTCTTTCATCATGAAATGCTCGTAGCCATTTTTCTCAATCATTTCTAATTGCATTTCCAATTCATGAATAACTGGATTTTGAACAACGTTTTCAATATTTTTGATAACCAAAGAATCTTTTTTTACGATAGCCATTTCGCTATCATTTAAATACACTACATTTTTGGTATATTCAATAATGGGTGTAGCATCAGAAGCAATAAAATGCTCTCCATCGCCAATGCCTATAACCATTGGACTTCCTTTACGCGCTACAATTAATTCGTCTTGTTGATCTTCCGAAATAATCACAATGGCGTAGGCACCTATTACTTCGTGTAAGGATAAACGGACTGCTTCTTCTAAAGAAACATTTGCTTTGTGTTGAATTTCTTCAATTAAGTGAATTAATACTTCGGTATCGGTATCACTATTAAAAACATGTCCTCTTTTAATTAATTCTGTTTTAATGGTTGCATAGTTTTCAATAATTCCATTGTGAATAATTGAAAGTTTTCCATTATTAGATTTATGCGGATGCGCATTGCGATCGTTTGGCTCGCCATGTGTTGCCCACCTGGTATGGCCCATACCAACCGAGCCATTGATGTCTTTGCCTTCGGCAAAGTTTTCTAAATCGCTTACCTTGCCTGCTTTTTTGTAAATGTTCATCGAACCATTTAACAAAGTAATGCCGGCACTATCGTAACCCCTATACTCTAACCTTTTTAATCCTTTTATAATTACATCGTATGCATTACGATGACCGATGTATCCTACAATTCCACACATAATTTGAAATGTTATTTTTTTGCAAATTAATAATTAAAGTTTTGAATAACTAATAGCTAATCTGATTGGTCTACTTGGGTGTTTTGGACCATTTAATATACTACGATTAGCCTTAATTTGTTTGCTGGCATCTTCTAAATAAAGTGCCTGAAAATCTAATCTATTTAATATAAACTGCTGAACAGTTTTAGTCATTTCGATGGTATATTGCTTTTTGCTAGCATCATAAACACCACTAGAAATGAGGTATTCAGCATTACTTCCTTTTCTTCTAGCCTTTAAAGAGAGTGTACTAATTGGAGCAAATTTGCTATCTGAACCAGTTTCAATTGGAATAATTAATTCCGCTTTGTTGATGGCAATTTTATTAGAATCTTTTCTTAATTCTAAATCGGGAAAACGAATGCGCACTCTTGTACCTGCTAGAGATTGTGCGTAGGCATTTTGTTGCCCTTGAACGGTATCGGTAAATTGATATTGTACTTTAGTATTCGAATAATCGTGTTCGTAACGATTCACATTTGCTGCAACACTATTGATATTAAAAATAAAATTACTGGTGTCTGTAGAATTTTTATAATATAAAATTATATAAGAACGATTGGCATTCGTTAAATCAAAAGACATTACACCACCATTGCCACTTAGGTTTTTGGCGGTTAAATAAAACCCTTTATAGGCATTTAAAAAGGCGGTATTATCAGATAAATCAACTAGTCCAGACTTTGCTAATAATTCTTTACCAAAATCATCTGTTAATTTAATTCTGATTTGCGGATACACTTTCATGATAGTATCTTTTTTACCATCAATAATATTTTGAATAATTAGACTGTCTTTAGGATTTGGTCTATAACGAACAGATCCAATTTCGGTTGATTTTACTTTGTATTTTTTATTGGAATAATAGATGCTATCATTACTTATAGTTTCGTCTAATTGCGAAACGGAAATATTAAATATGGAATTTCTATCGCCATAAAATCTTTGGGATGTATCTCCAATATAACCCATCACCATCACAATAGAGTCGAGCGTTGGTGTGGTACCAAAACTCACGTTGTTTTTAGAAAGCGTAGCATGAAAAGCAATACTGGCTCTGGTTTCGCCAAATACTGGATCGATGAATTCTCCTAAAAGGTTTCTTGCATAATTGGAAGAAATTAAGGTATCGTCTTTCACTGTCCAAAGAACAATGCTAGCCGTATCGTTTTTGCCAACGCCTATGCCTGTTTCGTTTAATTGATCTTCTAGCCCTATCGAACCTTCTTTTTTACAAGATTGTAAAATAAAAAGACTTATTAACATAATTAATAAGTCTTTGGATGTCTTCCACTTCATTCTTGAAATTCTTTAAGTAGTTACTAAATCTACACTTACCTCATCATAAAACTGAACAAAATTATCAAAATCAAACGTTTCGTGGTCTGTTTTCTCAATAATTAATTTGTCGGTTTGTTTGTTAAGAAACTTTAAAACGCTTGCTTCAATGTTTTCGTCTGCTTTAATGACAGCATCTGAATAATTAATTGCGCTTATATGTAGAGATGAACAGCTTGAATCCTTTAATAATGCTGCATCAGTAGCATTCATATCGGGAGTTAAAGCCTTAGTTTTTAAATTTTTATCGAGGTTTTCTGTAAAACAATTTTCGTAAACCGAATAAACAACCTTTGTGTTTTTAAACATTGGATCTTCACGGTAAGCCGTTTTTAAGTACATCGGTACTAAACTGCTCATCCAACCCATGCAATGAACCACATCTGGCATCCATCCTAATTTCTTTACTGTTTCAATGGCGCCTTTACAGAAGAAAATCATGCGCTCGTCGTTATCGTCGAAGAACTTTTCTTTTGCATCCCTAAATACTTGTTTGCGTTGGAAATATTCCTCATTATCTAAGAAATAAACCTGCATTCTTGCAGTTGGAAGCGATGCCACCTTGATAATTAATGGATTATCATTTTCGTTGATGACGATATTCATTCCAGATAAACGAATTACTTCATGTAATCTGTTTCTTCTTTCGTTGATATTACCAAAACGCGGCATTAAGATTCGAATTTCGAAACCTTTTTCTTGCATTGCCTGTGGTAATTGTCGTGTTATCTTCGCTATTTTGGTAAGCTCCAGAAATGGTGACATTTCGTGTGCGATAAAGAGAATCTTTGTTTTTGCCATATTGAACTAACTCCTAGTCAACAATTTATCGTGGAATAACGATGTAAATTGGGATTGCAAATATACTAATAATATTGGATAATTTTTTGAAAAACCAATAT
>CAJBBN010000221.1 GCA_903951325.1 uncultured bacterium | reverse complement strand
GCAACAATTATAGAGCCAATACACTGATGGATCCATATGCAGCTGCTATTGATAAAAAAATATTTACCGAAGGTTGGTTTGATAAACACATGCCGGATTTGAATTTAAAAGATTCGCTGATTGCAAAATATATGATTCAACAAACTTTGTGGTGGTTGAACGAAGCGAAAGTTGACGGCATTCGAATTGATACGTATTCTTATCCGGAAGAAAGTTTTATGAAAAAATGCTACCAAGAAATTAGAAAAGAATACCCCGAGATGAGCATTTTTGCAGAGATCTGGGAGCATGCCGTTCCGCTTCAATCTTACTTTACGCCAAAAGAAAAAAATAAAATGGAAGACTTACAACAAGTTTTAGACTTTCAGTTTTGTTTTGCCATGGACGAATTTGTACAACAAGCCTTTGGCTGGACCGAAGGCGTTTCAAAATTATATTATTCTTTAAGTCAAGATTATTTATACCGCGACCCATATCATATGGTAACTTTTATAGACAACCACGACCAAGATCGTTTTCTTTCGCAAGTGGGTGGCGATATTAATAAATTAAAAACTGCTTTAGGCGTAATGCTAACCATGCGCGGCATTCCGACTATGTTCTATGGAACCGAAGTTTTAATGCAAGGTAAAGGGCCGCATGGCGTAATTAGAGAAGATTTTTCGGGCGGATGGCCAGGAGATTTAAAAAATAAATTTGAAGCAAGTGGAAGATCAGAAAGCGAAAATGATTTATGGAATTACATTCAAAATTTAGCCAAATGGAGAGTAAACTGCGATGCCATAGCCAATGGAAAATTGATGCAGTTTGCGCCACAAGACGGTGTGTATACTTACTTTAGGTATAGCAACAACAAAACGGTAATGGTTAGTTATAATAGCAACGCAAACGAAGTAAAAATTGATTTGAATCGTTTCAAGGAAAGAATTAATTCAAGCTTTGCAGCTTATGATGTTATTCATCAGCAACAAAAAAATATTGCTAACAAATTAAAACTTGCAGGCAAAGAATTAATAATTCTAGAAATTAATTAGTTTGAGAGTGCAGCTTGGCTATTGGTATCGTCACTTACATACAAAACCGAAACCGCTGCACATAGCATAAATACACCCGCTAATACAATGGCATAGATGGCGTTGTTATCGTAAAAATATTTAACAATTGGGCCACCAACAATTCCATTAATAATTTGTGGAATAGTAATAAAGAAATTAAATATTCCCATATACACGCCCATTTTTCCCGAAGGAATTTTACCTGCAAGAATAGCATAAGGCATAGATAAAATAGAAGCCCATGCAAATCCTACGCCAACCATAGCAAGTAATAATTCGTATTTATTATCGGCAAAATACATGCTTAATAATCCAAGGCCACCAGCAATCAAAGAAAATGCATGTGTTTTTTTCTTTCCGAAAAACTTAGCGATGCGCGGAAGTAATAAAGCATAAATTGCAGAAACCGCATTATACACACCAAAAATAATTCCTGTCCAAGTTTGTGCCTCCCTGAATGTATCGCTATTGGTATCCTCAATTGGTAATTTAAACACATGGTGTGCGATAGCCGGAGTAGTATATACCCACATGGTAAACAATGCAAACCAACTAAAGAATTGTACCAAACCCAATTGTTTCATGGTGTTTGGCATATTTTTAAAATCTTTAAAAATATGACTGAACTTGGTTTCTTTCTCCGCAGACTCGCCATGATAAGCCGCATATTCTGCTGGCGGATATTCTTTAGAAAATAAAATAGTAATTAAAATACAAACAAAAAAAACAACTGCCCCAACATAAAAAGAATAGGTTACATTATTTGCCACCATACCTTGCGGAGCCGAAGCAGAAACGCCCCAAAACTCATGCATCATATATGGAAGCCATGAACCTAACACAGCACCAATACCAATTAAAAAAGTTTGGATTGAAAAGCCTAAAGTATTTTGAGAATCGGGTAAGCAATCGGCAACCAATGCTCTAAAAGGTTCCATCGCAATATTGATACTGGCATCCATTACCATTAACATTCCGGCGCCAATCATTAAAGCAGATTTAACTTGAAAAAAGTTTGCCGAATTTGGCAATAATAATAATGCTATGCAGCAAAGTATAGTACCCACTAAGATGTAGGGCTTTCTTCTACCTAAACGATTCCATGTTTTATCAGAATAATAACCAATAATTGGTTGTACAATCATTCCGGTAAGCGGTGCAACCAACCAAAACCACGACAATTGTTCGACATGCGCACCATAATTTTGCAAGATGCCGCTGGCATTTCCATTTTGCAATGCAAAGCCAAATTGTATGCCCATAAAACCAAAGCTCATGTAAAATATTTGAGCAATGCTTAATAGTGGTTTTTGTTTTAGTTGATTCATAAATTATTTATAAAATATGACAAATGAATTAGGGGCAATCGTATAATTTTCATCACCTTTAAAATTATCAAAAAACATATTTGAATAAATATTATAACTTTCAAAGTTTTTTCTACCACTTTTGAAATTGAATTCTAATTTTTCATTCGAGAAATTTAGTAATACATAAACCTCACTGTCTTTATAGCTTCTTTTGTAGGCGTATACTGAATTAGATTCATTAACAATATCTACATCAAGCTCTTGAAAACTTGAACCTTGCTGAAAGTTTTTTAATGCCGGATTAGTATGATACAATCTAATTAAATCCCTATATAAACTAAACCTCGTTGTATCCATCCACTCAGCATGTTTTATTGGATCTCTTTCAAAGAACTTTAATCTCCTGCTTAAGCCCACTTCTTCTCCTGTATAAATTAAAGGCAAACTTTGTGGTAAAGTATAAACCATTGCCGCAATGGCTTTCCAATTTTCTCCATAACGTTCTTGTATAGTTGCATTCCAAGAATTTTCATCATGGTTGGTCAAGAAAAACATTTTATGCATACTCGAGGGCAATTCTGCATAGTTTTTCTGCATAATTGATTTAAATTCATTAACTGATTTTTTTCCTGCAGATAGGTCTGCACTGGCACCCATAAAAGTCCAAGCATAACTTGCATTAAAAGCAGTTTTATAATATTCAGCAGGCGTTTTATTGATGTCGTTATTTGCTTCCATCTCTGCTAACATATACATTGGTTTTATTTTCTCTAATTCTTTTCTGTTTTCATTCCAAAAATCAACAGGCACCATAAAAGCTACATCACATCTAAAACCATCTATGTCATATTTTGTCACCCAATATTTCATTGCCTCTGTCATAGCTGCTCTCATTGGCTTTGAAGTATAATTTAATTTAGCTACATCTGTCCAATCAAATGGTGATTTAATTTTACCTGCTGCATCTCTCTCATACCATTCCGGGTATTTTTTCACCCATTCATGATCCCAGGCTGTATGATTCGCAACCCAATCAACAATAACTTTAAACCCTAACTCATGTGCCTGACTTACAAATAATACAAGATCCTGATCAGTTCCAAACTCAGGATTTATTTTTTTATAATCTTTTACGCTATAATAACTACCTAATTTTCCTTTTCTATTTACCTCCCCAATTGGTTGCATTGGCATCAACCATAAAATATCAACTCCAAGATCTTTTAGTCTTTCTAAATTAGGTACTACTTCAATTAATTTTGAAGAATCCGAGTACTGTCTTACATTGATCTCGTAAACTACTGCGTTTCGAGCCCATTCAGGATGAACAATTTGTGCTGTTGCCTTGGAAGTAATGATACTTACCAAACTGATGAATAATGCTACTAGTGTTTTTTTCATATTAATAATTACTGATAATTTCAAAATCGTTTGCTTTTAAGGATAAAGTAATACTTTTTTTATCTTTTGTTAATTCATGTTCTAATTGACTTGTCCAAGTAAGTGCATCGGTCAAAGGCAAATTAATTGTTTGTTTTGTTTTACTAAAAATAATAATTGTTTTCTTACCAAAATAATTTCTCTCGAAAGCAAATACATTTTCATGAATAGGCAATATAGTAAGTTCTCCGTAAATTAACTCTAATTTATTGCGTCTAAAATCTATTAATTGCTTGGTTATTTCTTTCATTTTCAGCTGATTTTCGTTGAGATTACTGAATTGCATCATGCGTCTATTATCTGGATCATTGGCCCCAGGCATGCCTATTTCGTCGCCATAATAAATCACCGGAACGCCAGGGACAGTCATGTTAAAAGCCATCATTTGGGCTAATTTATCAAAACCTAAATCACCTTTGTTCTGAATATTATTGGTCCAACCTTGCAGTTTGGTATCTCCAGCATTGCTCACCGAACCATCTGCTAAAGAAATAAACCGAGGCTTATCTTGATTGCCAGTGATGTTACCCATTAAATGGTGACTGCCATAAGTACTGCTACTTTGATTTAATGTAAGTGCCAATTGCTTGAAATCTTTTGCCGCATCTCCATTAGCAGCAAATGCATTCACCGCCGCATCGTATAAATTAAAATCAAACTGTCCATCCATTTCTCCAGAATTTACATACGAACCAATTAAAGCGGGGCTTCCGTATGTTTCTCCAATTTGAAAAAAGTTGTTTCTCTTTTTCTCTTCTTGAATTCGCTTAATTTTTTTAGTCAATAATCGCCAAAAATCTTCGGGCACATGCTTACTTGCATCATGTCTAAATCCATCAATTTCAAAATTTTTCATCCAAAATAAAACAGAATCGGAAACAACTTCTCTTACCGCTTCTTTTTCCATTAATAAAGTTGGCAAAAAAGTATCGAACCAAGTTGTTAAACGGTAATCATCCCAACGCTCTGTATTCATTGAACCATCAGGCAAATACAATGGCGTAACCCATTCTGGATGTTGTTTATATAAAGGATGATCGGTATGAATATGATGGGCAACAAAATCTAAAATAACATTGTATTGTTTTTCGTGGGCAGTAGTAATCAATGATTGAAAACCTTGATTAGTTCCGAATCTTGCGTCTACTTTTGAATACGAAGTAGGCCAGTAACCATGATAACCAGAAAATTTTGTCGTAACCCCTTTATTCCAATAACCAAATGCCCCTGCTGGATTTTCTGAGATGGGCGATAACCAAATGGCATTGATTCCTAACTCCTCAAAATAACTTTCTTTAATTTTTTGACTCACTCCTTGTAAATCGCCGCCCATATAATCTGCGATGGGCAACACATCAGCTAGTCGATTAGGGTTATTGGTAGTATCACCATCTACAAAACGATCAACCATTAGAAAGTATAAAACTTGCGCATGTAAATCGCTGCGATCCAGTGCAGCTGAACTGCTTAGCACCTGCCCTTTAGCTAATGGAATCATTAAATCGTTGCTTACTGCATTTTCGTTTGCTGCATAAATCCTAATAAAGCTTCTGTCTAAATCTTTTGCAAAAGCAGGAATAGTAAAATTAATTTCAGACTTTACTTTGTTACTATGATATAATAATTGATTTTGCCAAAAGCAAAAAACCTGTGTGCAATTTGTTGCCGTTAAAATGATATTATTTTTAACAAAAGTTTTAGTAGTAATAATAGGCTGATTAGCATTTTTAGCACCAACTTGTATTTGCACATTGCTTCCACCCAAACCATTTGGAACAGTTGTTAAACCCAAAGGATCGAGTTCTTTCCCGTCGGCAATTAATTTAAATTGATGCGTTCCTTGATCTATCCCTTTAGCCTCCCAAACCCAATGATTGCTTGGCTTTGGACCAACAGGTTTTAATCCATTTGTCGATGCAACCCATGCAGAAAAACTACCTTTAATAGCTAATTCATTTGCAGTTATTGGCAAATTAAAGTCCATGCTAAAACTTTTTTTAGCCGATTGTCTTATTAAAATTTCATATTTATCTTGGGCAATGTATACCGCTAATGTGCTATATAAATTAGACAAGCTTCCTTTAATAATAATAGAATCTTTAGAAAGATATCCAATCTGTAAACCATCAAAAAGTTTAACAGAATCGATTGTTGATTGAAATGGAAAATAATCCGAAATCAAAACAAGCGTGCTGTCGGGTTGCAATTGAATTGGGCTAGCCAATCCAACAATCGCATTTTGTGCAAATGTATTTTGCGCAAAAAATAACAACCCAATGAATCCTAGTTTAAGTGATTTCATTTTATCAAAATTAATTTAATTGAATTTTTTCGTTGAATAACTGCACGCTTATTGGATTTCCAGATAGCAAGGCTAAATCAACTTTTTTGTCTTGCACTTGCACTTTTATAACTGCTCCTTTAAAACAAATGGTAAAGGAAAAACTCTTCCATTGTTTAGGAAGCATCGGTGCAAAACTCAGTAAGCCATCGATTACGCGCATGCCACCAAAACCCATTACCACGGCCATCCAAGTGCCGGCCATACTAGTAATATGTAAACCTTCGTGTACTTCGTGGTTATAATCGTCTAAGTCTAATCTAGCAGTTCGTAAATATAATTCGTATGCTTTTTCTTGATAACCTAATTTAGCTGCTTGAATTACATGGATACAGGGCGATAAAGATGATTCATGAACTGTTCTGGGTTCATAAAAATCAAAATTATTTTTTAAAGTAGCTAAATCAAAATGATCTTCAAATAAAAATAATCCTTGCAATACATCTGCTTGTTTAATAAAACAAGAACGCAAAATTCTATCCCAACTCCAATGTTGATTGATTGGTCGCTCGGATGGATTTAAATCGCTTGCCAGCAATTGCTCTTTATCCATATATCCTTCTTGCTGTAAAAACACATTTGCATTTTCATCATATGGGAAAAACATATTGTCAAAAATATGTTTCCATTTACTCAATTCGTTTACTTCATCAAATGCTACTTTAGCCACAAAACTTGCATATCCAGACGCATCTGCCTGTTTCCATTCTGTTAAAACCTGAGCAGTAAACTTTAAACACCAGCAAGCAATGTAATTTGTATACCAGTTATTATTGATGTTGTTTTCGTATTCGTTTGGACCAGTTACACCAAGCATTACATATTGCTTTTTGTTTTCCGACCAAGTAATTCTTTGGGCCCAAAATCTTGCAATGCCTGTTAATACTTCTGCTCCACCTTCGGCACGATAAGATTGATCGGCTGTATAATTTTCGTAATTATAAATAGCATAGGCTATAGCTCCATTACGATGAATTTCTTCAAAAGTAATTTCCCATTCGTTATGACATTCTTCGCCATTCATGGTTACCATTGGATACAAGGCAGCTCCATTTACAAATCCAAGTTTAGCCGCGTTCTCAATTGCCTTAGGCAATTGCTTAAACCGATAGTTTAATAATTGCTTGGAGATTTTTGGATCATTAGTACCCAAATAAAAAGGAATGCAATAGGCTTCTGTATCCCAATAAGTAGATCCTCCATATTTCTCACCAGTAAATCCTTTTGGACCAATGTTCAAGCGTTCATCTACACCAGTATAGGTTTGGCTTAACTGAAAAATATTAAATCGAATGCCTTGTTGGGCGGCAATATCTCCCTCAATTTTTATATCACAATTTGACCAAAGCTTATGCCAATAATTTATTTGTAATTCGCGCAGTGCATCGTAACCTAATTGAATAGCTTGTTGTGTATTTTTTTTACAAGCCGAAAATAAATTTGCAGCATCGTAATTTAAACTAGAAACAACCGAAACAAATTTTTCAACTGTATAGGTTTTACCTTCTTGCATGTTAATTTGCCAATCTGCATTTGCATACCAAGGTTTCGATGCAGTTTGTATTTCTTGCTGCAATTCTTGATCTTCGAAACAATTTATTTCGAAGCCTGCTGCTACACTAAAATCTAATTTCTTAGTTTTTACCTGAATGGCTAAATGCTTTGCCTCTGCTACTTCTGCCACCCTATCCCAAAATATTTCATCGTAATTCGAATCCATATTTTTAACCAAGCCATCAACAAAATTTGTCCAAGTTAATTTACCCGAAAAATTAATGGGCTTGATTTGATATCTTATACAAGCAATTTCATCGTGTGTGCAACTTACAAATCTTTCTACTTTAACTGCTACTAATTTATTGCCCGAAAACTCAACCTCAAAACTTCTTTGCAATAATCCATTTTGCATATCCAACACGCGTTTAAAGTTGGACACTTTTACTTTTGCTAAATCTAAAACTTCGTCATCTATTAAAATATTCATTCCAATCCAATTTGGACTGTTCAATACTTTTGCAAAATATTCGGGGTAACCATTTTTCCACCAACCCACTCTGGTTTTATCTGGATAATATACCCCCGCAACATAAGAGCCCTGCAGCGATTTACCCGAGTACTGCTCTTCGAACATGCCTCTCTGGCCCATCTTTCCATTGCCTATACTAAAAATACTTTCGGCCGATTCGTGAAACGCAGGATCAAATCCATTTTCAATAATTTGCCATTCATTTTCAGAAAAATATTTTTTCATCCTGATTAATTTTTACTGTTGTATAAACTTGCTAGTGCTTGAAAATTTAAGCTTGTTAAATCTTGATATACCCAAACGGCTTGCGTTAAAATTTGAGGTTCGCCAATTCCTAAAGATAAAAAACCACCATCGTTTGCAGCTTGAATTCCACTAATTGCATCTTCAAAAACAATTGCCTCATTTGGGTTAATATTTAAATCTTTTGCGGCAGTTAAAAAAACTTCTGGATCTGGTTTTGATTTCGAAGTTCTGGTGCCATCAACGATACTATCAAAATAAGGCAATAAGCCTGTTTTTTCTAATATTAACTGCGCATTTTTACTAGCAGAACCAAGCGCTATAAGCACATTATGTTGTTTTAAGGCAATCAATAGCTCTTTGGCATTGGGCAAGGATTCTGACGCGTCCATGGTATTGACAAGTGCTAAATACCACTCGTTTTTTTGAGCCATGTAATTTTGTTTGTCTTGTTCGGACAACAAAATATTTCCTTTATTTAAAATATAAGTTATGGAAGCATCTCTGCTCAATCCTTTTAATTGTTCGTTATCCGATTCGGTAAATTCAATATTTAACTGATTGGCTAATCGTTGCCATGCAATAAAATGATATTTAGCGGTATCTACTAAGACACCGTCTAAATCAAAAATACAAGCCTTTAGCATTAGGATACTTTTGGAAAAATATATTGAATATGGTAATCTACTAAATTCTTAATGGGTTGTTTAATAATTCTACCCATTTTTACGTCTAATTCTTTTGCTGCAATAACTAATTCATCTTGAAAATGGAATGCAACCGAACCAATAAAATGAACGGGTAACTCTTTATAGTTTTCAAAACAACAAACATGATTGATAAGAAAATCACGCATACCCTGTATCAACATTTCTTTTACAAATGGCTCTTCTTTATATTTTCCGATAAATCTTGTAAAGCTTGCTAGGTAAACGTTTGCGTTAGGCTTTTCGTAAACATTTTCGAAAATCATCGCTTTTGAAATATTAAACTCTTTCACTAAATCGTTTGTAATATTTGCAGGTAATTTTTTATATAAAAATGCCGTTAATAATTTTTTTCCAAAATAACTTCCGCTTCCTTCGTCGCCTAAAATATAACCAAGCGCTGGCACCTCTTCTGTTACTACCGCTCCATCAAAATAACAAGAGTTAGATCCGGTACCAATAATTGAAGTAATACAAGGCTCGCCATCGTAGGTAGAAAATGCAGCAGATAACATATCGTGGTCTACTACTATTTCGGCGTTTGGAAAAATAACTGTTAAAGCTGATTTTACAATACTTGTATAATGATCACTCGAACATCCTGCTCCATAAAAATAAACCCTCGTTACCTTAGGTGCAACATGCATCAATCCTTTCTCTTTATTTAACTCATTACAAATAAATTCTTTGTTGTGAAAAAAGGGATTAAAACCAATGGTTTTGTATAAATCCATATAATTCCCTTGCTGATCAACCAACATCCAATCACATTTTGTCGAGCCACTTTCTGCTATTAAATACATATTTATAATATTATAAAAAATTAGTTATGTTTACGTTTAAATTAAGATAATTCTAAAAATTGCAATTTATCACTTATTGTACAAAATACAATAAGTATTTTTATACGAAATTTGAATATGAAGGATAATTTTCTGAATTACAATAACTATGTTTCGGTAGATTGTGTAGTGTTAGGTTATAATGAAGTAGAAAATAAGCTTCAAGTTTTATTAATCAAACAAAAAGGCCCAGCACCCAACACCGCGGAGCTATTCAAGCCACAATACGCTATTCCAGGCGATTTAATCAAAGAAGAAGAAAGCTTGGACGAAGCGGCGGCTCGTATTTTAGAAGATTTAGTAAATGTGAAGGGGCTATTTTTAGAGCAATTTTACACTTTTGGCCATCCAGACAGGGTGAAAGACCCAAAAGATGCCGATTGGTTAAGTACCAGAAGAAAAGATCCATTAGCGAGGGTAATTACTGTAGCTTATTTGGCATTGGTACGCATAGATCAAATTAATCCTTCTGCTGGCTATTTTGCAGAACAAACTACTTGGAGAAGCATTAAAAAAATTCCAAAATTGGCTTTCGACCATAATACCATTGTCAGCAAAGCGCTAGATATTATTCGAGCACATCCCGAACAACACTTAGTTGGAAGAGAATTACTTCCAAATAAATTTACTTTAAGTCAATTGCAAAATTTATACGAAGTAATTCAAAACAAAGAACTCGATAAAAGAAATTTCAGAAAATCTATCAAGAACAACGAATACTTGATTACCCTAGACGAAAAACAAAAAGGCGTTTTACATAAACCAGCTCAGTATTACGCATTCAAAAAACTGAAGAAATAATTTATTCCTCCTAAAAATCCATTGATCTTGAAAAATCTTTTTAGAAAAAAGTCGGTTGCTGGCATCCTTCAAGAAATAAAAAACAAGGAATTGTCTGATGGACATCAAACACTCAACAAAACTTTAGGTGTTAGAGATTTAACTGCATTTGGAATTGCGGCAATTGTTGGCGCAGGAATTTTTAGCACCATAGGCAAAGCCAGTGCAGATGGCGGTCCTGCAGTTATTTATTTATTTTTATTTACGGCTATTGCCTGTGGTTTTGCAGCTTTTGCTTATGCAGAATTTGCTTCAATGGTTCCCGTTTCGGGAAGTGCATACACTTATAGTTATGTCGCATTTGGCGAAATTGTAGCATGGATTATTGGTTGGTCTTTGATTATGGAATATGCTATTGGAAATATTACCGTTGCTATTTCCTGGTCTGATTATTTTACAGGATTTTTAGGAAGCATGGGTTTCCATTTACCCCAATGGATGACGATGGATTACCTGAGTGCCAGTAAAGGGTTTGAGGCAGTAAATAAACTCATGCAAAGTGGAAAAGATTTTACGAGCATTGATCCTATACTTCAAAATGCTTATCAAGCATTTAATTTAAGCCCTACCATTTTTGGCTTTCATATAGTATTAGATATTCCCGCATTATTTATCATCACCTTTATTACCTGGTTGGTTTACCGAGGCATGAAAGAATCTCGCAATGCGAGTAATGTGATGGTGATTATAAAATTGGCCATCATCTTATTAGTCATAGCGGTTGGTGTTTTTTATGTTGATACAAAAAATTGGAATCCATTTGCGCCAAACGGTATTAGTGGAGTATTAAAAGGCGTTTCGGCTGTGTTCTTTGCTTACATTGGATTTGACGCCATATCTACTACAGCAGAAGAATGTAAAAATCCGCAAAGAGATTTACCAAAGAGTATGATGTGGGCCATTATCATTTGCACCGTTTTATATATAGCCATTGCATTAGTATTAACAGGCATGGTCAATTATAAATCTTTAGCTGTTGGAGATCCATTGGCATTTGTATTTGAAAAACTAAACCTGAAATGGCTTTCTGGAATTATTGCCGTGTCTGCAATTATTGCCATGGCCAGTGTACTCTTGGTTTTTCAAATGGGTCAACCCCGTATTTGGATGAGCATGAGCCGTGATGGTTTATTACCTAAAGCCTTTTCAAAAATTCATCCTATTTATAAAACGCCTTCATTTGCAACCATTGTAACAGGTTTTGTGGTGGCTATTCCATCATTGTTTATGAACTTAACCATCGTGACAGACCTTTGCAGCATCGGCACATTGTTTGCCTTTGTTTTGGTTTGCGCTGGTGTATTAAAATTGCAAAATGACCCAAATGTGCAACGCGGAAAATTTAAAACGCCTTACCTCAATTCAAAATATATTTTCAGCAGTATTTTAATTATCGGGTTTACCTATTTATATATTTATCAAAAAGAAAACACCCTTTCTTTTATTAAAAATGAATCAAAAATAATTAGTCCTACTGAACTCATTACGAGTTTAGATTCCACTAGCATTAACGGGCTACAAAAGCATCTTGCAATACAAGACTCCATTGGTTTTGCCAGTGCAAAATACGATGCGGTAACCTACTTAGGATCTTTGTCGAGCGAAAAATACAGCAATGCATTAAAAACATCCAGCATTAGCGCAGATGTATACACCGCATCTGGCTGGGAATTATTTAAACATAAAATTCCACTCTGGATTTTTCTTTTGAGTTGTCTATTGCTTTCCTATTTAAGCTTTAAACATAACTACTCTTTAATCCCTTTACTAGGGCTTGTTTGCTGCCTTTACATGATGTCCGAATTAGGCATCTCTAACTGGATTGGTTTTGGCATTTGGTTGCTCATAGGCCTTGTTATTTATTTCAGCTATAGCCGAAAGAAAAGCAAATTAAATATTCAGTAAACAAAAAAGCCATCGATGAAGATGGCTTTTTTATATGCTTATATTAAATTATTGAATCCTGGTGAGTTTGCAATTTTTAACTGGCGATACTAATAATGGAACCGTTTCGACTGTCACAAAACTGAGGTCGAGGCCAAAACCTTTTTCTTCTGATAAACTGAGTTTTTTCAAGATAAAATATATTTGCATAAATATTTTTTCATGCAAGGGTAAAGAATTATCTGCAGATAGTTTTTGCTCTAATACAATAAACCTAAAGTCGCCAGGCAATTTGTGTTTATGCAAAGATTCATATTGACTAGTGATATCAACTTCTCCATTTTTTACTAAATCTTCTACTACCTTTCTAAACAACACATTAATTTTCTGCTCCACCCTAAAGCCTAGCTTAAACTCAATGCGAATAGTATGTCCGGGTACGAGCTCGATTACTTTATATTCCGAAGTATAAGGTTCGTCTTGTACGTCAACGTGCACAAACCAATACAT
>CAJBBN010000220.1 GCA_903951325.1 uncultured bacterium | reverse complement strand
TTTGTCTTCTATATTTTCATCGGCAATGCCAATTACATCAAAGATGTCAAAGCCATCGCTGTTGGTAATCACAGGCGTACGCTTTACTTTTCTAAAGTGGTCGATTACTAAATTATGGGCTATACGAATTACCCAAGGAAGAAATTTTCCTTCTTCGTTGTATTTACCACCTTTAAGGGTTTTAATAACTTTGATAAAAGTGTCTTGGAAGATATCTTCTGCTAAAAAAGAATCTTTCACTAATAAGTTAATTGAAGAATAGATTTTTGTTTTGTGACGGGTTAATAATTCTCCTAAAGCAGATTCATCTCCATGAATATACAGATTGACTAATTCTTGGTCACTAACTAATTTACGGTTCATAATTTTCCTCCGTTTAAATTTAAATGTTAATTAGTGTAGAATTTTAATCTATATAGGGTCCTCCTTTTGGTTTTTTAGGTTTGTTTTGAATTATTATTTAAACGAATAAACGCATATTGTCTTAAAAATCAAAATTTTTTTCAAAAAATATTAATTATGTTACAAATGAAAAGCTAAAACAATCTTTTTTTGTTTGGGTTATTTTAGCTTTGTAAGCACAATAAACCGCATGTCTAAAACAGCCAATCAACTAGAAGTAAAAGATTTTATCCTGATCAAAGGGGCTAGGGTTCATAATTTAAAGAACATCTCTGTCAATATCCCTAAAAACCAATTAGTGGTTATTACAGGCCTATCTGGATCTGGAAAGTCTTCTTTGGCTTTCGATACCTTATATGCCGAGGGGCAAAGAAGGTATGTCGAAAGCTTATCTTCTTATGCAAGGCAGTTTTTAGGCAGAATGAATAAGCCAGAGGTCGATTATATTAAAGGAATTGCGCCTGCTATTGCCATTGAACAAAAGGTAACCGCTAATAACCCCAGATCAACCGTTGGTACTTCTACAGAAATTTACGATTATTTAAAATTGCTTTTTGCAAGGGTGGGTAGAACCTTCTCGCCAGTTTCGGGTCAAGAGGTTAAACGGGATACAGTAGATTCGGTGATGGCTTTTTTAAATGCCCAAGCCGACGACACACTCTGCGTTGTTTTTGCGCCACTTCCAATACTAAAAGACAGGAACTTAAAAGAAGAGTTAGCTATACTTTTACAAAAAGGTTATAAGCGTGTAAGATTTAATCAGTCTATTTTTAAAATCGAAGATTTAATCGAAGATAAAACGGTTAAAAATACGAGTATCAAAAAAGCAGGAGCTTTAGCTATTCTGATTGATAGAATTGTGTTGAATCAAGAAGAAGAAACACATTCGAGGTTAGCAGACTCTATTCAAACAGCATTTTTCGAAGGACATGGCGATTGCATTATCGAATTAACTATAGCAGATAAAACCAGCACGCATCAATTTTGCGATCGCTTTGAATTAGATGGAATTATATTTGAAGAACCTTCTGCCAATTTTTTCAGTTTCAATAATCCATACGGCGCTTGTAAGCGTTGTGAAGGTTATGGAAAAATAATTGGCATCGACGAAGACTTAGTGGTGCCAGATAAAAGTAAATCTGTTTTTGAAGGGGCCATTGCACCTTGGCGTGGAGAAAAAATGAAAGAATGGTTAGATGTATTTATCAAGCATTCTATCAAATTTGATTTTCCAATTCATCGCTCTTATTTTCAATTAACGCAAGCCGAACAGCAATTGCTTTGGACCGGTAATAAATATTTTTCAGGCTTAAATGCTTTCTTCAAACAATTAGAAGAGCAAACCTATAAGATTCAATATAGGGTAATGTTGTCGAGGTATAGAGGTAAAACCAATTGCCCAGATTGTAAAGGAAGTAGGTTAAGAAATGATGCAAATTATGTAAAAGTTGCAGAAAAATCTATTACAGATTTAGTGTTAATGCCTATTAGCACAATTGCTCAATTTTTTGAATCGATGAAATTAAATGTGCATGATGCGCAAATTGCAAAAAGAATTGTAGCAGAAATAAAAAATCGATTACGCTATTTACAAGATGTTGGTTTAGGTTATTTAACCTTAAACCGGTTGTCTAATACCCTTTCGGGTGGGGAGTCACAGCGAATTAATTTAGCTACTTCTTTGGGTAGTAGTTTAGTGGGCTCTTTATATATTTTAGACGAACCAAGTATTGGATTGCATGCCAAAGACACGCAGAAATTAATTTCTGTAATGGAGTCCTTACGCGATACGGGTAATACCGTAATTGTGGTAGAGCACGACGAAGAAGTGATGAAAGCGGCCGATTATATTATTGATATTGGTCCAGATGCGGGTCGAAATGGTGGCGAAATTATTTTTGAAGGACAATACAATGCTTTGCTAAAAGATAAAAAAAGTTGGACTGGAAAATATTTAGGAGGGCAGGAAAGTATTGAGGTGCCTAAACAAAGAAGAAAATGGTCGGAGTTTGTTTCGATCAAAGGTGCAAGAGAAAATAATTTAAAAAACATTGATGTTAAATTTCCATTACATACTTTAACCGCCGTTACGGGTGTGAGTGGATCTGGAAAAACCAGTTTAGTCAAAAGAATTTTAGTGCCTGCTTTGCAAAAAGCAATTGGAAGTTATACGGTAGACCAAACGGGTTTGTTTGATTCCTTAGCAGGAGATTATAAATCAGTGCAACAAATAGAAATGGTCGATCAAAATCCAATTGGAAAATCTTCTAGATCGAATCCGGTTACCTATGTAAAAGCATACGACGAAATTCGAAATTTATTTGCCAGTCAAGCCAGTGCAAAAGCAGCAGGAATGAAGCCTTCGCATTTTTCTTTTAATGTGGATGGGGGTCGTTGTGAATTGTGTCAAGGAGAGGGTGAAGTGCGGGTAGAAATGCAGTTCATGGCAGATATATTTCTTACCTGTGAATCTTGCCATGGAAAAAGATTTAAACAAGAGGTATTAGCAGTTAC
The DNA here is from genome assembly GCA_903951325.1 of uncultured bacterium. Lineage (GTDB taxonomy): Bacteria > Bacteroidota > Bacteroidia > Sphingobacteriales > Sphingobacteriaceae > CAIKLP01. The sequence goes on along the minus strand of CAJBBN010000220.1, from coordinate 16,315 downwards.
TTATCTCGAAAAAAATATTTCTGAAATTTTAGATTTAACCATCGACGAAGCCATTGAATTTTTTGCGCAAGAAAAGAAAATCCTGAATAGAATTATTCCTTTGGCAGAAGTTGGTTTAGGCTATGTTCATTTAGGACAATCGTCTAATACGCTTTCGGGTGGAGAAGCACAGCGCATTAAGTTAGCTTCTTTTTTATTAAAAGGCAATTCGCAAACCCATACTTTATTTATTTTTGATGAACCAACTACGGGTCTTCATTTTCATGATATCAAAAAGTTATTAAAATCTTTCGATGCTTTAATCGCACAAGGGAATTCTATTATTGTAATCGAACATAATTTAGAAGTAGTTAAATCGGCCGACTGGGTAATAGATATTGGTCCTGCAGGCGGAGATAAAGGTGGAAATTTGGTTTTCGAAGGAACTCCAGAAGCATTGGCGCAGTGTAAAGATTCGGTCACAGGCCCCTTCTTATTAGAGAAATTAGCTTAACGCTTTTCTGCAATTAATTTCGTCTTGCTGTATACCCAATTTTAATGCATCAAGCGAATCAAATTTTTGGTCAGCCCTGATGTATTGAATTAATTTAACTTGTATTTGTTCGTCGTAAATTTCTTGGTCGAAATCAAATATATTTACCTCTATTACTTTTTTGCTTCCTTGAACGGTTGGCCTATCCCCAATATATAACATGCCCTTGTAAGTTTGGGATTGCCATAGCATATGAACTGCATAAATGCCATCTGCTGGAATCAATTTATGGCTTTCTTGTATTTGTATATTGGCCGTTGGAAAGCCAATGCTGCGGCCTATTTGATCGCCTTTGACAACAATACCTTCAATGGCATAAGGATAGCCTAAATATTGATTTGCAATCGCAATTTGGTGTTGTGCTAAAGCCGTTCTAATTTTTGTAGAACTCACCCCAACATCGTTGATATCTTGTTTAGGAATTTCTTCTACTTCGAAACCGTATGATGGACCGTAATGTTTTAAATGCTCGAAACTGCCTTCTCTATTTTTACCAAAATGATGGTCATAACCAATAACTAATTTTTTAGTACCAATTTGATCTACTATTATTTGTTGAATAAAATCGACCGAACTCAATCTCGAAAACTCTTTCGTAAATGGTATGATAATTAAATGATCTATTCCGGATGCTTCCAGTAATTTTATTTTTTCCGGAAGTGTATTGAGTATTTTTAAATGATTGTCTTCTGGAAATAAAACCAATCTTGGATGTGGATGAAAGGTAATGATGACGCTTTCTCCAGCAATTTGATGGGCAATTTCTTTTACGCGATGAATGATTTTTTGATGGCCAATATGTACGCCATCAAAAGTGCCTGTTGTAACAACGGCATTCTTTATGGGGCTAAACTCCGAAAGATGCTTATAAACTTTCATCGATATTTACTTTTTCTTTTTCCGTCCAATTAATTCTTTGCACCGAAATTTCGTCTATTAAAGTTGTTAAATTCCAAGCATCGGCAATATTAAAGGCACCACTTCTGGTTCTTCTTAATGCCGACAAATGCGCGCCACTATTTAAGGCTTTTCCATAATCGTTTGCCAGCGATCGAATATAAGTTCCTTTACTGCAAACAACTCTAAAATCAATTTCAGGCATGCGTATATTCGTAATCTCAAATTCACTTATCGTAATATTTCTCGATTTAATATTTACTATTTCGCCACGGCGAGCTTTATGGTAAGCGCGTTCTCCGTCTATCCTTAAAGCAGAATAGGATGGAGAAACTTGGGCAATTTCGCCAATAAATTGTTGACAGGTTTCGAGTAGGAGCGATTCGGTAATGTGTTTAGTTTCGAAAGTTTGATCTATTTCTGTTTCTAAGTCGTAAGATGGTGTGGTGGCGCCTAAGGTAAAGGTGCCGGTATATTCTTTCTCTTCGGCCATGTGCAAGTCTACTTCTTTGGTCAGTTTTCCGGTACACACAATTAATAGTCCGGTTGCTAATGGATCTAGCGTGCCGGCATGGCCCACTTTTATTTTTTTAATTCGTAAAGAATTTCTGATTTTACCAACCACATCAAAAGACGTCCATGTTAATGGCTTATCTATTAATAATAATTCCCCTTTCACAAAATCGAATGCCTTGCTCATAAATTAGTTGATTGATAGTGGGACGCCTAATGCATACAAAACAAGTATGCTCGCTCCAATAGCAATTCGGTAATAGCCAAAAACTTTAAAACCGTTATTGCTTAAATAATTGATAAATGTTTTGATAGCAAAAAGTGCAACCAAAAATCCAACCACATTTCCGATAATTAATAAATTAATATCATTTGCATTTAAGGTAATGCCTAATTTATAATAGTCATAACTTTTTTTGCAGGTTGCGGCAAACATGGTGGGTACTGCTAAGAAAAAAGAAAATTCGGCTGCTTGTTTTTTGGATAATTTCTGCGTTAATCCGCCAATGATGGTAGCCGCAGACCTAGACACGCCAGGTATCATGGCGATACATTGAAATAATCCAATTTTAAAAGCACTTGGATATGTTATTTCTTGTTCATCACGCTGATTACTGGCTTCGAACCATTTGTCTAGCAAAATAAATACTACCCCGCCAATCATTAACATGAGTGCAACCACAAAAGTATTTTCTAATAAAGCATCTATAGCGTCCGAAAACAATAATCCGAATACGGCTGCAGGAATAAATCCAGCAATTAATTTAAAATAAAAATCTAGGCTTTGAAAAAATCTTTTCCAGTATAATACCACAACCGATAATATGGTTCCAAATTGAATAGCAATCGTAAAAAGTTTGGTGAAATGATCGGTACTAATGCCCATAATGGAAGTCGTAATAATCATATGACCAGTAGAAGATACTGGCAAAAACTCTGTTAAACCTTCTACAATTGCAATTATAATGGCTTCAATGTAAGTCATTAGCCTTATTTAGCTTTTTTAAGAATACCAATAATTACCGTAATGATGCCTAATAATACAACAATGGGCGCAAGGGTAATTTTTCTGAAATCTAAAATATTTTCGGTACCACTCATCAAAATAAATCCAAGAAATAATATAATTACACCTGCAATAAGGTATTGATAGTTTGCTTTTCCAAAAACGAAATCTGTATTTTTTTCGCTATTTTGAGTTGTTGTTTTCTTTGTCATGATTATTTTTTATAAAGATCGTCTATGTGTTGATTTAAATATTTATTGACTGCAAAATAAGTACTAAAGATAGATATGATGATTCCCATTAAAATAATAGCAGCAAATAAAAATCCGAATTCAACATAGTTTTGCAACATGGCTAATTCTGGCATTTCTGTTTTAGCAATATATAAAGTACTTAGTAATAAAAGAATCGCAACAATGCCGCCCAGTAAGCCATGAATCATACCAGAAACGATATAAGGCTTACGAATAAAGCCTTTGGTGGCACCTACTAATTGCATACTTCTAATAATAAATCGTTGAGAATACATGGCCAATCGGATGGTATTGTTGATTAATGCAATGGCGATTAAAAGTAAGGTAAAACCAAATGCGATGATTACCAAGCTAATTGATTTTAAGTTTTCGTTTACCATATCAATTAAAGATTCTTGGTAAATCACATCTTTCACAATTTCTTTTTTCTTGAGCTTAGTCACTAACTTTTGTATTCTTTCTTTATTGGCAAAATCTGCTTTTAAATAAACATCGATAGAAGCCGATAGTGGATTGTATCCTAAAAATTTAACAAAATCTTCTCCTAAATCGTTGGATAAGTTTTTGGCTGCAGATTCTTTGCTAATAAACTGTGTTGATTTAATGCTTTCGTTTTTTTCTAGGTTACTTTGTAGTGTGAAAATTTCGTTATCTCCTGCGTTTTCTTTGATCACCACATTTAAAACAATATTTTCTTTGACAAAGTTGGAAAGATTTTTTCCGTGTAATACAATCAGCCCAAGTAAGCCCACCATCACCAAAACCAACGATATGCTGAAAATGGTAGATATATAAAATGTTTTAAGTGTTTTCTTAGGTTTTACTGAATTGGTATTTGACATAGTTGTTCCTTTGTTTGCGAAGATAAAAAATCTTGTTTAAAACAGGGAATGTTTAAAAACTGAAAATCTGCTCTAATTTTAATAAATTCGCCCTATATATTTGCAATATGGATTATAAGTTTAGCGAAATTGAAGGGAAATGGCAGCAGTTTTGGGCTCAAAATGGCACTTTTAAGGCCGAAAACAGCTCCAATAAGCCCAAATATTATGTTTTGGATATGTTTCCCTATCCTTCAGGTGCCGGCTTACATGTAGGGCATCCGCTAGGTTATATTGCTTCAGATATTTTTGCGAGATATAAAAGATTAACAGGATTTAATGTTTTGCATCCAATGGGATACGATTCTTTTGGTTTACCAGCAGAACAATATGCGATTCAAACGGGTCAGCACCCAGCCATTACCACTACTAATAATATTAATCGTTACAGAGAACAATTAGATAGAATTGGATTTTCTTTTGATTGGTCGCGCGAAATCAAAACCAGCGATCCAAGTTATTACCGTTGGACACAATGGATTTTTCAGCAATTATTTAATTCGTGGTATAATACAGCCAATCAAAAAGCAGAGCCCATTGAAAATTTAATTGCTCTTTTTTCGCAACAAGGAAATGCAAGTGTAAAAGCAGCATGCGCCGAAACCCCTGAATTTACTGCTTTACAATGGAACGAATTAGCAACTAAAGAACAACAAAAAATATTATTAAATTATAGAATTGCTTATTTAGCCGATAGCTGGGTGAACTGGTGTCCGGCATTAGGAACTGTTCTAGCCAATGATGAAGTCAAAGACGGTTATTCGGAAAGAGGCGGCCATCCGGTAGAACAAAAGCTCATGAAGCAATGGTCGCTAAGGATTGCGGCTTATGCCGATCGTTTGTTAACTAGTTTAAACGACTTAGATTGGACCGATCCAATTAAAGAAATGCAAAGAAATTGGATTGGGAAAAGCGAAGGCGCTGCCATTTCATTTAGTTTAATTGGCCATCCCGAAAAAATTGAAGTTTTTAGTACGCGACCCGATACTATTTTTGGTGCTACATTTTTAGTCTTAGCGCCAGAGCACGAATTGGTCAATCAAATTACAAAGTCAGATTATAAAGATGCAGTTGCAGCTTATCAAAAATCATCAGCAATTAAATCCGAGCGCGACCGAATGAGTGATGTGAAAACCATTACTGGACAGTTTACAGGAGCTTATGTGCAACATCCATTTTTAGATGTGCAAATTCCTGTTTGGATTGGAGATTATGTTTTAGCAAGTTATGGTACGGGCGCTGTAATGGCTGTTCCTGCTCATGATGCAAGAGATTATGCTTTTGCGAAACATTTCAATTTAAATATTATTGAAGTAGTTGCAGGTGGAGATATTAGTATCGCCTCTTACGATGCAAAAGAAGGCCTGTTGTTAAATTCTGATTTTTTAAATGGCTTAACGGTGAAAGAAGCTGTAAAAAAAGCAATAGCAGCAATTGAAGCCGCAGGCATTGGCAAAGGAAAAATAAATTTCCGATTAAGAGATGCGATTTTTGGCCGTCAGCGTTATTGGGGCGAACCCATTCCAGTATATTATCAAGAGGAGATTCCTTATTTAGTCGAACAAAATGATTTGCCTTTAACACTTCCTGCGGTTGATAAATTTATTCCAACCGAGGACGGTGAACCACCACTAGCAAGGGCGCAAGATTGGAAATATAAAAACAAGTTTGCCTACGAAACAACTACTATGCCTGGTTGGGCAGGTTCTTCTTGGTATTACTTGCGTTATATGGATTCGCAAAACGAACAGATATTTGCCGACCCTGCTGCTTTAAAATATTGGAATCAAGTGGATTTATACATAGGCGGTTCGGAACATGCAACTGGCCATTTACTCTATGCGCGTTTTTTCTGCAAGTTTTTATTTGACTTAGGTTATTTAACATTTGATGAGCCATTTAAAAAGCTCATAAACCAAGGCATGATACAAGGGCGTTCCAATTTTGTTTATCGAATTAATGGCAGCAATCAATATGTATCTTATGATTTAAAAGAACAATACCAAACTACGGCATTGCATGCAGACGTGAATTGTGTAGAAAATGATATACTGAATATTCCAAAATTTAAAGCATCCTTTCCTGAATTTGCCAATGCCGAATTTATTTTAAGTGCAGGTAAGTACTATTGTGGTTTTGAAGTAGAAAAAATGTCTAAATCGAAATATAATGTGGTGAACCCCGACGATATTATTCAGCGATATGGCGCAGATACACTCCGAATGTATGAAATGTTTTTAGGCCCATTGGAACAAAGTAAGCCTTGGAACACCAATGGAATTGAGGGTGTACACAAATTCTTAAGAAAGTTCTGGAAATTATTTCATAACGATCAATTTGATTTTCAGATATCAAATACCGCCGCAACAAAAGCAGAAAATAAAGCCTTACATAAATTAATTAAAAAAGTACAAGAAGATATTGAAAGATTTTCTTTCAATACTTCGGTCAGTAGTTTTATGATTTGTGTAAATGAATTACAAGATTTAAAATGCAACAGTAAAAGTGTTTTGCAAGATTTAGTAATATTGCTTTCGCCCTATGCACCGCATATTTCGGAAGAATTATGGACTTTATTAGGCAATACTGCTGGCAGTTTATCGACCACAACATTCCCTGTATATAATCCCGAGTTTTTAGTAGAAGATGAATTTAGTTATCCTATTTCTATCAATGGAAAAACAAAAATCAACTTGGCTATTTCTTTGCAATTAGATCAGCAATCGGTGATAGATTTAGTCTTATCCAACGCAGATGTACAAAAATATTTAGAAGGCAAAACACCTAAAAAAGTAATTTTCGTAAAAGGAAAAATCATCAATTTGGTAGTGTAATTACTTAACGATATTTTGACGGTTCGCGTCGAGTTTAATTAAGATAAATAATAGAATGGTAAAGCTCCATAACGAAGAGCCACCATAGCTTATAAAGGGTAGGGGTATGCCAATTACTGGCACCAAACCTATGGTCATACCGATGTTGACAAAGAGATGCAAAAATAAAATGCTAGCAACTCCGTAGCCATATATTCTGCTCAGCGAAGAGCGTTGCCTTTCGGCTATAAAAACAATTCGAAGCAGTAAGGCTAAAAACAATCCAATTAAAACAACACTACCCACAAATCCATATTCTTCTCCAATGGTACAAAAAATAAAGTCGGTACTTTGTTCGGGTACAAAATCGTATTTTGTTTGGGTGCCATTTAAAAATCCTTTGCCAATTAATCTACCAGAACCAATGGCAATCTTACTTTGATTAACATTATATCCTGCACCTTTAATGTCAATTTCTTTTCCAACTAAGTTATTGATTCGGTCTCTATGGTGTTGTTTCATTACATTGTTAAATACGTAACTAAAACCAACAACCATGGTAGCAACTAGTGCAGCACCGGCTATTATTACCGGAATAATTTTCTTTTTTCTTCTAAAATTATATAATAAAATGGCAGTAATCACTGCAATAGAAATTAGAATGGCCGCTTTTGCAAACAATAAACTCAACACAAATGCAATACCAATTAACAAACCTATAACCAATACCATTCCAGAAAGTCCTTCTCTGTAAAGCACTAAAATAAAGGCAACATAAGTTAAAGCAGAACCCACATCTCCTTGTAATAAAATTAATCCCATAGGTAATCCTATCAAGCCGAGTACACTGATCTTGGTGCTGAATCTTTCCATTTTTACGCCAGAACTTAAGTACTTAGCGACGACCAATGCGGTTGCAAATTTTGCAAATTCTGCAGGTTGCAAACGAAAGCTGCCTATTTCAAACCAAGACCTCGATCCATTTACATATTTTCCAAAAAACAAAACGGCAATCAACATCAGTAAGGTGATGCCGTAAATGCCAAAAGAAAAAACAGAAAAGAATTTACTATCAATTAGTAAAACCATTAGTCCAATAAACAAAGCGGTAGCAATCCAAAGTAATTGTTTACCATAATTTTTTTCTAAATCAAAAATACTGGCATGAGATTCGTCGAAAACTGCCGCATAAATATTAAGCCAACCTATCAACACTAAAGTGATATATAGCAATATGATTGGCATGTCTATGCTTTTCCAAAATTTGTTTTGTCCTAAATTACTCATGTTAATGGCTTTCTTTAGTTTCGGTAAACGTTGGATGAATTAAATCTGCATTCAATAATCGATCAATATAATAGGCAGGTCTAGAGATGCTGTCTTTGATGTATTTTTCTACTAATAAACTAGCAATGGGAGCCGCCCATGTGGAACCATAGCCAGAATTTTCTACAATAACCGCTATGGCTATTTTAGGATTGTTTCGAGGGGCAAATGCCACAAAAACGGAATGTGATTTACCATGCGAATTTTGTGCTGTTCCAGTTTTTCCGCACATGGCGATGTCTGCAATTTTTGCATAAGTAGCTGTACCATGGTCCACTACTTGTTGCATGCCATCTATCACCACATTAAAATAAGAGCTATCAATTTTAACTAAATGTTTGGTGGTATAGGTCTCTTTCTTTACTTGATCCTTTCCAATCGCTTTAATTAAATGCGGGCTATAATAATATCCGCGATTAGCTATAATGGCCATGGTGTTTGCCATTTGTAATGGGGTTACGCCAAGCTCCCCTTGACCAATGGCTAAAGAAATAATGGTCGAAGATTTCCAATGACCGGAGCTATAATATTTATCATAAAATCCAACAGTTGGAAGCAATCCGCCCAATTCATTAGGCAAATCAATGTCTAGTTTTTTACCAATGCCAAATTGTAAAATATAATCTCGCCATACCAAATAGTTTTTTTCTACCGAGCCATATTTACCTTGGTCTATCAATTTTTTAAATAACCAACAATAGTAGGAGTTACACGATTGTGCTATTGATTCGTTTAAGTTTAGAGGAGAATGGTTATGCTCGCATTTGACCATTCTGTTTCCAATAGAATAACCTCCATTACAAGGGAATCTACTCTCTGGCGTAATTACTTTCTCTTGTTGACCGATAAGCGCTTGTACCGCTTTAAAAATAGAGCCTGGCGGATACTGTGCCATAATTGGCCTTATAAATAATGGTTTTTCGGGTGCCTTTAAAAGTTTGATATAATTATTACCTCTTTCGGGGCCAACTAATAAATTCGGATCATAAGTTGGGCTACTCACAAAACACAGTATTTCTCCTGTGCTAGGTTCAATGGCAACCACGCTTCCTTTTTTATTTCGCATCAGTTTTTCGGCCAACTTTTGAATGCGTAAATCGAGCGAGGAAATTAATTTTTCTCCTGCAATGGCAGTGGTGTCGTATTTACCTTCTTCGTAACTTCCTTGGTCTCTATTGAGGGCGTCCACCATAATAATTTTAGTGCCTCTTTGACCGCGCAATACTGTTTCATAAGATTTCTCAATACCCGAAATTCCAATATAGTCGCCTATTTGGTAGTAATTATTTGTTTTCTTAATTCTATTTTCGTCTACTTCTCCAATATAGCCAAGTACTTGCGCTGCTACCGAATCTGGATATCTTCTTACGGTTCTGTTTTGCACAAAAAAGCCTTGGTAATCAAAAAGTCTTTCCTGAATAGAGGCGTATGCGCGTGCAGATAATTGCTTTGCAAAAATAGATGCTTTATAGGGAGAGAATTTTCTTGCTTTATTTATTCGAGTAATGAATTCGGTTTTATCAATACTCATTAGTTTACAAAAGCCAATGGTATCGAGGTTTTTGGCTTGTCTTGGAATCACCATTAAATCGTAAACAGGTTCGTTTTGAACAATAATTTTTCCTTGCCTATCGTAAATAATACCACGCGCAGGATATATAGTTAGTTTTCTTAATACATTATTATTGGCAGATAAAAAATAACTGTCGTCAATTACTTGAATGTAAAATAAGCGGACAATGAGTATAAAGCAAGTGAATATGAGTATTGCTTGAATAATATATTTTCGTTCAAAAAAAATATTCATCTATCTTTTTTTGGAATTACTAAGTAAATATTGAGATAAGATGATCAGCACTAAAGTGAATAGCGAACTCAATGCGGTTCTTGCAAGCGTAATAAAGAATTCAGATAATCTAAAAACTTCAATATTGAATAAAATTAAATGATGAATAAAAACCATGATGATGGCATAGGTGATGAACCATGGCGCTCCCATGCTTTTTAAGTTTGGTGTTATTTGGTGTTCATAGCCGCCTCTTGGCGTAATGATTAAAAAAATCATGGGTCTGATAAATGCAATAAAAGTACAGGCTATGGTGTGCATGCCGTCTGTACTCGAGAAGGTATCTATGCTAAGTCCTAATAAAAACGAAAACAGTAATACAAAAAACGGTGCTGTTTCGAATGGTAATAATATAATAAATAGAATGTATAAATAAGGATTGAAAAGATTAAATAAGCCTACATTATTCAGCACTACAACTTGTAAGAGCGCTAAGAATAAAAAACGAAAGGTGTTACTTACGATAGGATTAATCATTGATGCGTCCTCCTTCAATTTTTACTTTTTCGTCTGCTAAAATATCTGAAACAACATAGACATATCTTAAGGTAGAAAAGTTGGTTGACAAATTGATAGAGACTTCAAAAAAGTTATCTCCATTTTTTTGACTCACACTGTTTACTTTACCAACCATTACATTTTCTGGAAAAATAGAAGAGAAACCAGTAGTGGTTATGGAATCTCCAATTTTTACTTTTACATGGGTGGGAATGTCTCTTAAACTAGCAATTTTAGGATTCAATCCATCCCATACTAAAGAACCAAAATCTTTACTTGAGTTGAGTTGTGCACTAATTCTGGAGTCTTTATGTAAAAAAGAAATAACAGAACAATAATGGTCAGATACATCTTTCACAATCCCTACAATTCCATCACCACAAATCACACCCATGTTTTTTCTGATGCCATGAATTCGACCTCTATTTAAAGTTAAATAGTTATTTCTTTTGAGGATGGTATTATTAATCACCTTTGCTTGAATGTAGGTGTATTGTTGAAAGGACATGCTGGTGTCTGTATACACACCCGTATTAATTTTATTGGAGTAGCGTTCCGATAATACTTGGTTTTTTAACCTGGCATTTTCAATAGATAGACTATCGTTTACTATACTGAGGTTAATAAATGATTCCACATTAGAACTGATGCTAAATATTTTCCCACTAATTTTGTTGGAAGAATTAAAAAAGCTAGCGCTTTGGTAGTTATTGCTATTAAATAACATCGAAAAGGCAATGACTTCTAAGAATAAAAAAAGAAAGAAAGAATAATATCTAATAAAGAATATTCCTAGGTTGCGCATTCGGGGAGTTTTATATTGCTTGCTTTAGCTAATTAGGTCATTAAGAATTTAAAATTCCCGATGTTTTTCAATGCAATACCTGTGCCTCTTACAACTGCTCTTAAAGGGTCTTCTGCAATATGAACAGGTAATTTTGTTTTTGCAGAAATACGCTTATCCAAACCACGTAATAATGCACCACCACCTGTTAAATAAATTCCGGTTTGATAAATATCAGCAGAAAGTTCTGGAGGTGTAATCTCTAAAGCCTTTAAAATTGCTTCTTCAATTTTAGAGATTGATTTGTCTAAGCAATGTGCAATTTCTGTATAAGAAACTTTAATTTGTTTAGGTATACCTGTCATTAAATCTCTTCCTTGAACAGCAAAATCTGCAGGAGGATCAGTCAATTCGGGCAATGCAGCGCCTACTTCTAATTTAATTTTTTCTGCAGTTCTATCGCCAATTAAAATATTATGTTGACGGCGCATGTAATTTACAATGTCACTGTCAAAGTTATCTCCAGCCACACGAATAGATTGATCGCAAACAATTCCTGATAAAGCAATGACTGCAATTTCTGTAGTACCACCTCCAATATCAATAATCATATTTCCCATTGGTTCTTCAACATCGATACCAATTCCAATTGCGGCTGCCATTGGTTCGTGAATCATATAAACTTCTTTTGCTCCTGCAATTTCTGCCGAGTCACGGACTGCTCTTTTTTCTACTTCTGTAATTCCAGAAGGAATACAGATAACCATTTTTAAACTTGGTAAAAACCAACCTTTACCCGTGTTAATCATTTTAATCATACCACGGATCATGTGTTCTGCAGCATCAAAATCTGCAATAACGCCATCTTTTAATGGTCGAATTGTTTTAATTCCATCATGAGATTTTCCATCCATTTGCATGGCTTGTTTACCCACCGCAATTACCTTATTGGTTTTTCTGTCGATGGCAACAATAGAAGGTTCGTCTACTACTACTTTATCGTTATGAATAATTAGTGTATTGGCAGTTCCTAAATCTATGGCAATTTCTTGCGTGAAAAAATTAAATAATCCCATTGTATAAAAGTTTTTACAGCTTTGTAGCTGTGTAAATTACATAAAAATATGAATATTATGATTGATATAAAAATACAAATATTTATTAATGCTTGAAATGTCTAACACCGGTCATCACCATAGCTAATCCATGGGCATTGCAATAGTCGATAGAGGCTTGGTCTTTGATTGATCCGCCAGGCTGCAGAACAGCTGTTATGCCTGCATTGTGAGCGATTTCCACGCAATCTGGGAACGGGAAAAAAGCATCAGAAGCCATCACCGAACCTTTTAAGTCGAAACCAAAAGTATGCGCTTTTAAGATGGCTTGTTGTAATGCATCAACCCTAGAAGTTTGTCCTACACCACTTGCTAATAATTGTGCGTTTTTAACAATAACTATTGTATTTGATTTGGTGTGCTTTACTAATTTACCTGCAAATTCTAAATCCTTTAATTCCGCTGCTGTAGCGAGTTTGCTGCTTGCAGGCTTCATTTGTTCGGCGGATTCTATCGATAAATCTTTGTCTTGTTCTATGACGCCATTCAATAAAGTTTTGAATTGTTTTTTAGGTAATTCAACGGTTTTCTGCTGTAATAAAATTCGGTTCTTTTTCTCGGTTAAAAGGCTCAGCGCATCTGCGTCAAAGCTAGGTGCAATCAACACTTCAAAGAATAAAGGCTGAATTAAAGTAGCCGTTGCTAGGTCTATATTTCTATTACAGATTAATACACCACCAAATGCAGAAACTGGGTCACATGCTAATGCGATTGCCCAAGCTTCGGCTATTGTAGCACGACTTGCAATGCCACAAGCATTGGTATGTTTTAGAATAGCAAAAGTAGGTTCTGTAAACTCTTTAATTAATTCAACGGCAGCATCTACGTCAACTAAATTATTATAAGACAATTCTTTGCCATTTAATTTGTCGAACATTTGGTTTAAATCTCCATAAAACACGCCGTTTTGATGAGGGTTTTCGCCGTATCTTAATACGCTAGCTTGTTGAATGCTTTGTTTGAAAACCGAAAGTGGTTCTTCTTGATTAAAATAATTGAAAATAGCAGCGTCATAATGGGAGCTAATATTAAAGGCTCTTTTGGCAAATGCTCTACGATTTGCAAGGCTGCTACCACCTTCATTTTCTGTTAAAATAGCCGCTAACATGCTGTATTCGTTTCTGCTAGCCACAATAATTACATCTTGGTGATTTTTTGCTGCTGCTCTAATTAAAGAAATGCCGCCGATATCTATTTTTTCTATAATTTCTTCTGAAGATGCGCCAGAAGCCACTGTTTCTTCGAATGGATATAAATCAACAATCACCAAATCAATCTCTGGAATTTCGAACTGTTGAATTTCTGCTTGATCAGAAGGGTTTGCTCTTCTAGTTAAAATTCCTCCAAACACCTTTGGATGCAAGGTTTTAACCCTGCCTCCCAAAATAGAAGGGTAGCTTGTCAATGTTTCGACAGGTATTACCGGCACATTCATTTCTTTAATGAAAGTTTCTGTACCGCCAGTAGAATATATAGTTACGCCATGTTGATGAAGTAATTCGATGATTGGCGCTAAATGGTCTTTGTAATAAACCGAAATAAGGGCTGATTTAACCTTTTTGATATTTTCCATTAATTAAAGGGGATTGAAGCCGCAAATTTAGCAAAAAAAACGGGAATTATAAAGCCAGGCTCGCTTTCTCGGTCTTCTTTAATAGGTCTTCAATTATTCTTGGATAATGCAAATGTTCTAGTTGATGAACTTTGTATGCAAGTTTTTCGGTGGTGTCTGTTTTTTCAACCACACATTTATTTTGATAAATAATTTCTCCTTCATCAAAAGTTTCATTTACATAATGAATCGTAATGCCAGTTTCGTGATCATGATTTGCTATCACTGTTTCATGAATGATATCGCCATACATTCCTTTACCACCATACTTCGGTAACAAGGCAGGGTGAATATTGATAATTCTTTTAGGATATTGCTGAATAATGTTTGCTGGGATCAACCATAAAAAACCAGCAAGTACAATGATGTCTATGTCTAGGTTTTTCAATAATTGCAATATAGTAGCAGAGTCGTATAATTCTTCTTTACTGAAAACATGCGTCGGAATTTCAAAATTATCTGCTCGTTGTAAAACATAGGAGTCTGCTCTATTGGAAAGAACAATGGCTACTTCCATTTCTTTGTGGCGTTTAAAATGTTCCATAATGCGTTGAGCATTTGAACCAGAACCAGAAGCAAAAATAGCGATACGTTTCAAGGGCATTTAATTTAATTTCAAAAGTAGCAATAATTTTGCTTTTGTTGAAATCAAAATTCAATCAAAAAAAAAGAGCGATATTTGAATCGCTCTTTTTTTATTTACAAGTTGCCTCTCAGCGATTGTTCTCTTTCAATAGATTCAAACAATGCCTTGAAATTACCTTTACCAAAGGATGTTGCGCCTTTTCTTTGAATAATTTCATAAAAAACAGTTGGTCTGTCTTCTACAGGTTTGGTGAAAATTTGTAATAAGTAACCTTCTGGATCGCGGTCTACTAAAATGTTTAGGTTTTTTAATGCCGCTATATCTTCATCAATTGCACCCACACGATCGATTAAATCATCGTAATAGGATTCAGGTACGACTAAGAAATCTACGCCTCTGTTTCTCATTTCGGCAACCGTTTTTAAAATATCGTCTGTTGCAACTGCTATATGTTGCACCCCCGCACTTTTGTAAAAATCAATGTACTCTTCTATTTGAGATTTCTTTTTACCTTCTGCTGGTTCGTTGATTGGAAATTTAATATAACCATTTCCATTTGATACCACTTTAGACATCAGCGCAGAATATTCTGTTGAAATATCTTTGTCATCAAAGGTTAATAAAATTTTAAAACCCATCACATCTTCATAGAACTTTACCCAAGTATCCATTTCTCCCCATCCAACATTTCCTACGCAATGGTCTACAAATTTTAAACCAATGGGTTTACTAATGGTATCTTTTGGTGTTGCTTTAAAACCTGGCATAAATACACCTTTGTAATTTTTTCTTTCTACAAAAGTGTGAATGGTATCGCCATATGTTTTAATGGAAGCTGTTACAATTTCTCCAAATTCATCTTGATGAACTTGAGGCTCGTAAACGCCTACCGCACCGCGTTTGGTTGTTTCTTCGTAAGATTTTCTAGCATCATCTACCCAAAGCGCCAATACTTTTACGCCATCGCCATGTAAATTAATATGCGTTGAAATTTCACTATTGGGATCGAATGAAGTGGTGAATACCAATACAATTTTATCTTGTTTTACGGCATAAGAGGCGCGTCCTCTTACACCTGTTTCTGGTCCGGCATAGGCAATTAATTCAAATCCAAATGCCGATCGGTAAAAGTATGCAGCTTGTTTAGCGTTACCCACATAAAATTCAATATAATCGGTGCCTAATAGTGGTAAAAAATCTTTAGCTGGATCGTTGTCTTTATGTAAAGTTGCGAGTTGATTCGCTTGGTCTATAGTTTCCATTTTATTAATTTTTAATAATGAATTATTCTTGATTTATCCAACTTCTGTAATAGTCTTCGTCTTCAATTGCAATGGCATCTTCAGTTAACATTAATGGTCTAAAAGGATCTACCATTACGGCTAATTCTTCGGTTGCATCTTTGCCTATGCTTTTTTCTACAGTGCCCGGATGTGGCCCATGAGGTATGCCTCCTGGGTGTAAAGTAATCTGCCCTTTTTCCACACTTTTTCTGCTCATAAAATCGCCATCAACATAATACAACACTTCATCCGAATCCACATTGCTATGATTGTAAGGAGCAGGAATTGATTCAGGATGGTAATCGAATTTTCGTGGCACAAAAGAACACACTACAAAATTATGTGCTTCAAACATTTGGTGCACTGGAG
>CAJBBN010000219.1 GCA_903951325.1 uncultured bacterium | reverse complement strand
GCCTTTTGTGGGGCTTCCCATAATATTTTTTCTGATGGAATTTTGGTTAGCAATTCTTGTACTAATCCTTGTCTCACTTCGCCGGAGTCTCTATAAATTCCAATGTTACCGCTTTCTCTTGCTTCTGCAATTACATAATGAGAACCTGCTGCTAATTCTGCTAACATTAATTCGATCCATTGGTAAGGCGCCATAATATTTTCGGCATCTTTAGAACCAACTTCAGAAACTACGGTAACTATTTTTGCAAGGTCCGAAATGTATTCACATTTTTTTTGATGATCTAATATAATCGAACCATCAGAAACTTCGGCATGTCCTAATTGAAATTTATCTAATAATCTTTTATAATCATCGTATTGGTTTCTGATAATAAATGCCTCGAATAAAGTACCACCAAAATAAACAGGAATACCAGCTGCTTTATAAATCGCTAATTTTTTTTCTAAGACTGGCGTTACATAAGAAGTTGCCCATCCCAGTTTTACAATATCCACGAATGGTCCTGCCACTTCAATAAAGTCTTCTACTTCTCTTGGACTTAAACCTTTGTCCATTACCATGGTCATGCCATTGCTTCTGGGCTTTAAAGTTCTTTCGGGTATTTGGGTTAAATGGTAGTTCATATTATTTAAAATAATAAGTTAAAATTTTTAGTTTAAAAGATGCTTATTGATGATTTCTAAAATCACTTTATTTTCTTTTAATTGGGGAAGGTATTCGAAAAGTATTTCGTGTTTACTGGCGTCTATGGCTAATCCAATTTCTAAGAAATTAATAGCGTTTTGCTGTTTGCCTGCACTGAATTGGTACGCCACCATTCGGTAATATAATTCTGCTGCATCTGGGTTTGATTTAATTCCCTCTTGCACACAATCGATGGCTTCTTGAATTTTATTTTGCTCATAATACAAAGCAGAAAAATCGAGCCATACTTCAATATCATTTGCGGTTAATTCTAATACTTTTTCATAGGCTTCTTCTGCTTTTTCAAAATTGCCTAATTTATAATGCGAGTCGGCTAATGCGAAAAAATAATCTGGAACAGATTGGTCAATGCTAATGGCTTTATGATAAAAATGAAGTGATTCGTAACAACGATCTTCGGCATCAAGTGTCACACCAATGCCAAACCAGGCATCTGCTAAATTCGGATCTAACTTTACGGCTTTTTTATAGTAAGCTCTTGCATCATCCATTTGTTCAAGCTTTTCGTAACATTCTCCAATGCTACAAAATGTTTCGGCCGATGGTTGTTCGATTTCGTAAGTACGTTTGTACACTTCAATGGCTTGCTCGTAACGCTCTAAATTTGCTAGTGCATTTCCTTTGTTAAAATAAGCCGATGCAAAAGATTCATTGATGATGATTGCATAATCGTATGCGTCTAACGCTTTTTCGAAGAGTTCGGCTTTGGTATAGGCATTGCCTAGATTGTACCAAGCAGCAAAAGAATAGGGATCGTTATTGATAAACTGTAAATAGAAATTAATACTTTCTTCTGGTTTATCGAGTACATCAAAACAAAATGCTAACTCGTAAAGTGCATCTTGGTTTTCCATGTTTTGTTCTAAGCATTGCTTTAAGTAAACAATGGCTTGTTCGTAATTGCCTAGGTTTTCATAGGCATAAGCAAGGTGAAGATAAATATCATCGGTTTCTTCTGCAAAGCTGAGTGCTTTTTCGTATTCAATAATTGCGGCTTCAAATTGTTCTTTCTTTTCAAAAATAGTTGCACGCAATTGATAAATTTCCGGATTAGAACTTTCTAGTGTTTCTGCTTTTTCTAAAAGCGTTAAGGCTTCATTGATTCTATTGGTAACAGCAAATAATTGTGCTTTTCTAATAATAAAAATGGCAGCATATACATGTTGAGATAAAGCATATTCAATTACTTGTAATGCTTTTATTGGATCGTTTTTTTCTATAAAATAATCGATGATGCCTTCGAAAGATTGTGCATCAAAAAAATACTGATCTTTGTTACGAATCATCTCTTCGTATCTTTCGACCGAAAATCTTAAATCTTCGGCATCATTGTAGTCAAAATCTTCGTCCATATTAAATCTTCTAAAAATTTAACAACATAATTGTCACAATTGCTTGACAATCTGTCATAAACTTGTTAATAATTTGGCAATTTTTAGCAACTTTGTAAGGTCTAATTTTTCAACACATCTCAACAACTAATTTAAATAATTGATATATAAATAGATATGAAAAAATCCTTGTTTATAAAGCCTTTGGCCGCTTTTGCACTTGTTTCTCTCTTCTTAGGTTTAAGCAATAGTTATGCCCAAAATTATTGGCAGCAAAAAGTGCAATATCGCATCCAAGTTCGCCTAGACGATTCCAGCCACATGTTACATGGTAACGAAGAAATAGTCTATCAAAACAATTCGCCCGAAACGCTCCAATATATTTGGTTTCATTTATGGCCAAATGCCTATAAAAACGACAAGTCTGCATTTGCAAAACAGCAATTACTCAATAAAAAGACCAAATTTCATAAAGCAACTTCAAAAGATAGAGGCTATATTGATAGTTTAGCATTCGAAGTCAATCAACAAGCAGTTAAAGTGGAATTCAATGATGAGTTTCCAGACATTTGTAAAATTATTTTAAACGCGCCTTTATTACCAGGTCAATCATTGGTAATCACTACTCCGTTTAGGGTAAAAATACCCGCTTCGTTTTCGAGATTAGGACATGTTAAGCAAGCCTATCAAATTACGCAGTGGTATCCAAAGCCGGCGGTATTTGATCACAAAGGCTGGCATCCAATTTCTTATTTAGATCAAGGCGAATTTTATTCGGAGTTTGGTTCTTTTGATGTAAAAATAACTTTGCCTAGTAATTATATTATTGCTTCAACTGGAAATCTAAAAACCATTTCAGAACAAAATTTCTTAGACAGCTTAGCAAATATCAATTTAGACTCGATGAAATTTCATATGAATCATGTTGGTAAAATTAATGTGAAAACGCCAGCATCTGCTAAGCAATATAAAACCCTGCATTATGTGCAAGACAGTGTGCATGATTTTGCTTGGTTTGCCGATAAAGATTTTATTGTTAGAAAAAGTAGTGTGCGTTTACCTATTTCTCAAAGAGAAGTAAAAACATGGGTAATGTATACACCCGCAAATAAAAAATATTGGAAAAAGGGAGTTGATTATGTGAACGAAGCGGTATATAATTATTCTTTATGGAATGGAGAATATCCCTACAATGCTTGTACAGCAATAGATGGCGCCTTAAGTGCAGGTGGTGGAATGGAATATCCAATGGTAACAGTTATTGGCGGGGTGTCAAGTGCTAAAATGTTAGAAACAGTAATTGTGCACGAAGTGGGGCATAATTGGTTTTATGGAATTTTAGGAAGTAACGAAAGAAAGCATGGATGGATGGACGAAGGCTTGAATACTTTTTATGAAAACCGTGTTACAAAAATGTTGAGCACAAGTAATGAAATGATTGGAGATTCATCTTTAGCCGGTGTAAATAGCTTTTTTGATTTAAAAGATTTTCCGCAAGGCTATGGTAATTATTTAACTTATATGATTGCCGCATCTTTACATAAAGACCAAGCCATTGAAACGCCATCAGCAGATTTTACGCAGATAAATTATGGTGCGGTAATGTATACAAAGTCGGGATTGGTATTTTCTTATTTACAAGAATATTTAGGATTGAAAGTTTTTGATTCGGCGATGCATGTTTATTTTGAAAGATGGAAATTTAAACATCCATACCCAGAAGATTTAAAAGCAGTATTAGAAGAGGTGAGTGGTAAAAAATTAGATTGGTTTTTTGAGCATATGATTAACTCTACTGATCAAATTGATTTTAAACTAAGCGATGTACAAGCGGTCAACAATCAATTGGCTGTTAAAGTGCAAAACCGCTCTGGCTTTGAAGCACCGGCTTTTGTTTCTGCTTTAGATCGCAACGGAAATGTATTAGAAACATTTAAAACAGAGCCTTATGTAGGGACAAATATTTTATATTTTGATCAAGCAAAAGTGAGCAAGATTCAAATAGATCCCTTTTATGTAATTCCAGAAGTCAATAGAAATAATAATGTGATGCGTGTTAAAGGGCCCCTCAAAGCAATGGAGCCATTTAGGTTACAAGCTATAGGGTCTATTACCAATCCTAAAAAATCACAATTATTTTTTATGCCTATTATAGGGTATAATTCTTACGATAAATGGATGCCTGGTATAGCATTTTACAATCATATTTTTCCATTTAAAAAATTCGAATATGAATTAGCGCCAATGTATAGTACTCAATATAAAGAATGGAATGGATTGGCCAAAGCCGCTTATCATAGCTATCCTAGCTTTGCGAAAGAAATAACCTATATGGTTAATTTCGCTACATTTAATACGAACGATCGCTCAAACGATATGCTTGCCGTTATGCATAACGATAAGTTTTCGAAGGCGAGTTTTAATATTGATTTTGAATTTAAACAAGCAAGTTTGCAAAGTAATTTGCGTCAAAAATTAAGCTATCGTTTTATTCAAACTAATATTGCCACCACTTATGGCGATGCAAGTTCGACTGTGAACAATAACAAACAATATTTTCATGTCTTGAATTTCAATGCAGAAAATAGTGCTATTCAGTTGCCGCATTCCTTAGATTTGCGTTATGAGTTTTCAAATAATGCAGCAACTCCTTATCATAAAATCGCTGGAACTTTTACAGCTACCATTCCTTATCAGTCGCTTAGCAAAGGCCTAAACATCCGATTATTTGGAGGTTACAGCACGACTGATGCTGATAATTTTAGTGGGGTAGGTTTATTCTCGGTTTCGGGAGATAATGATTATTTATTTGATCAAGTATATACCGATAGAAATAGTGGCAGGAATTTTTATATACAAGAAGGAGGCTTTAAAGCATTTACTAGTTTAGCTAATGCAAGTAGTCTCATTTCTTTAAATATCAAGGCACCCTTACCAATCAAAGCACCCATAGGTATTTTTGCTGATGCAGCTTATTTGCCAAATTATTTTGATACAGATAATAGATTCAATTATGCAGCTGGTATTTATTTCCCAATCATCAATAATTTGCTAGAAGTATATATGCCTTTATATGTATCTACTTTTGGAAAAGGCTCACTGATTGATACAGAGAAGCCAAACTTTAAAGATCAAATTAGATTCATGATTAATTTGACTAATTTGCAACCTTTAAATCTACTACGAAAAATATCTATATAAATACCTATGAAATCAATTCAAGAAGTTATTCAAAATTTAGGCATACAAGCCGAAAACAAAGGAGCATCAACAGGTGCGGTTTGGTTTAATACTACAGGCGCAGCAATCGATTCTTATTCGCCAGTAGATGGTAAATTAATTGCAAAAATTAATCAAGGCACTGCCGATGATTATGAAAAAATAATGCAATCAGCAAGTGCTGCATATTTGAAATGGAGAAAAATTCCAGCTCCACTAAGAGGCGAAGTAGTGCGTCAAATCGGAAATGCATTACGTGAACAAAAAGAAGATTTAGGTATGTTGGTTTCTTACGAAATGGGTAAGAGTTACCAAGAAGGTTTAGGCGAAGTACAAGAGATGATAGACATCTGCGATTTCGCTGTTGGATTATCGCGTCAATTACATGGATTTACCATGCACAGCGAAAGACCTTTACATAGAATGTACGATCAATACCATCCCATTGGAATTGTAGGTGTGATATCTGCATTCAATTTTCCAGTTGCCGTATGGGCTTGGAATGCAATGCTTGCTATGGTTTGCGGAGATGTTGTGGTTTGGAAGCCAAGTTCAAAAGTAATGCTATGTGCCATTGCTACACAAAATATAGTAGCTAAGGTTTTAGCAAATTGTAATGTACCAGAAGGCGTCATTAATTTAATTGCAGCTGGTTCTGCTTATGTTGGTGATCAATTTTTAGAAGACAAAAGAGTGCCTTTAATTTCTGCAACTGGGTCTACTAAATTAGGAAAAAGAGTAGGCCGAATTGTTGGCGAAAGATTAGGAAGAAGTTTATTAGAATTAGGTGGAAATAATGCCATCATTATTACGGAGCATGCCGATCAAGATATGGCTTTAAGAGCGGTATTGTTTGGCGCGGTTGGAACAGCAGGTCAGCGTTGTACTTCTACCAGAAGATTAATTATTCAAGAAAATGTATATGATGCCTTTAAAGCGAAATTACTCAAAGCATATGCCCAAGTAACTATCGGAAACCCTTTAGATGCAAGTAACTTAGTGGGTCCACTCATAGACAAAGCAGCAGTAGATAGTTTTACACATGCTATTGCAGCAGTGAAATCAGAAGGTGGAAACGTTATTTTTGGAGGGGAAGTATTAAGCGGCGCAAATTACGAATCGGGGTGTTATGTTAAACCTTGTATTGCAGAAGCCAAAAATGAATTTAAAATTGTACAAGAAGAAACTTTCGCGCCAATTTTATATATCATGAAATATAAAACAATCGACGAAGCCATTGCCATGCATAACAATGTGCCGCAAGGTTTGTCTTCTGCTATTTTCTCTACTAATATTTTAGAAACAGAAAAATTCTTATCGCAAGAAGGTTCTGACTGTGGCATTGCTAACGTGAATATTGGCACCTCGGGTGCAGAAATTGGTGGTGCATTTGGTGGCGAAAAAGAAACAGGCGGTGGACGTGAGTCGGGCTCTGATGCTTGGAAAGTCTATATGCGCAGACAAACCAATACCATTAATTATGGCACCGAATTACCATTAGCACAGGGTATTAAATTTGATTTCTAAAAATTTGAACTAATATTAAAAGAATAAAAACATCATATGCCTAGACCCAGTGCAACCGAATACGGTGCTTTTTATCAAACTTATATTAACTATACTGGTAGCATAGACTACTCTATATTAGTACAACAATACAACGAAAGAATTATAGGTGCTTGGAACGACATCCCTACAGAAAAAATAAATTTTGCTTATGCTCCAGACAAATGGACGATTAAGCAAATGTTACAACATGTCATTGATACAGAAAGAATTTTTGCATACAGAGCTTTGGTTATTGCGAGAAAAGAACCGGCGGCCTTATTGGGCTTTGACGAAAATGAATATGCAAAAAATGCCACTGCCAGTCATCGCAATTGGAAAGAAATGATTGCCGAATGGAATATTCTAAGACAATCTACTAATATGTTATTTGGCTCTTTTACAGAAGAAGACTTAAAGCAAAAGGGCACAGCCAATAACTTGCCTATTTCTGTAAACGCTTTGGGCTTCATTATCTTCGGACACGCCTTGCATCATTTACATGTATTGAAAGAGCGTTATTCTATTTAAAAATTATTATTACGAAAAAGCCCCCCGAATATCGGAGGGCTTTTTTTATAATTGACTTTGGAGTCTTTGTACTAATAAAAGAATAATTCTTTTATTGATACCAGAAATATCAGATTGGTAAATCACAAACTCTTCTTCTGTAAAGAGGGCTACAATCATACCGACTAAATTATTTTTGAGCGTCAAATTCTTCTTTAATCTTTCTTCGATTAAAGTCGCCCTATCTCTGCTTCCTTTTGGCAAATCTATATTCCCTAAGTCTTTTAGAAAATAAGAAATAATAATTTCGTTTTGAAACTTAGCAATTGGCCTGAGTGTTTCGTTTTGAAATCGCTCTGCTGCTGAGCTGTCAAGGCTTTTGTCGAATTCGACTTTTGGCCTAATTTTAATCATTAATTCAGATCTTGTGCTCATATTTATTTGCTTTATATTATTTATTCCAAATTTCCCAACTGGCTTCCGCTTGATTTTCCAGCATACTTGTTCCGTTAGCTACTTTTGCTCCTGCAGCTTTTGCTTTTTTCATCAGTGTAGTTTCTGCTGGATTATACACCAAGTCAAATACAAAATGCTTATCCCCAATAAATTCAAATGGAATGTTTGGGCATTCATTTATATTTGGAAAAGTGCCTAATGGCGTGCAATTAATTATTAAGGTATGGCTTTCGAGCATATTTTGATTCAATTCTTCGTAGGCTATTTCCTTACTATCTTTTTTCGGAGATCGACTAAGCAAATAAAAAGGTACCACATGTTTTGTCAAGATATACTGCACTGCCTTGGAAGCACCTCCGGTGCCTAATACAAGGGCTTTCCGCGTTTTTAAATCTACAAAAGTTTGTATCGCTTTTTCAAAACCAAAGGCATCGGTATTGTATCCTTTCCATCGGCCATCTGCTAAGCAGGCAATGGTATTCACCGCGCCTATCGCTTGTGCTTGTTCCGAAATTTCATCTAAAAAGGGAATGATACTTTCTTTATAAGGAATGGTAACATTTAATCCGATTAAATTTTCCTGCTCTATTTTTATTGCGCTAATCTCCTCGATATTTTCTAATGGAAATAATTCGTAATGGGCATCAATGATTTGTTCTCTTTCAAACTTATTCTTAAAATAAGTTGGCGAAAAAGAATGTGTTAACGATTTTCCTATTAATCCGAATTTTCTCATGTGGTGGAATTTATATTATAAATTTCCAACCATGCTTTCTGGTTTTACCCATTCATCGAATTGTGCATCGGTAAGCAAGCCAAGTGCAATGGCTGCAGCCTTTAGCGTCAAGTTTTCTTTATGTGCTTTCTTTGCAATTTTAGCGGCATTATCATAACCAATATGGGTATTCAATGCGGTCACTAACATTAACGAATTATCTAAATTCTTTTTAATGTCTGCATAATTGGGTTCAATTCCTTTCGCGCAATTATCATTAAAAGATACACAAGCATCACCAATTAATCTGGCAGAGTGTAATACGTTAGCCGCAATTAATGGTTTAAAAACATTCAGTTCGAAATGTCCCGTTGCACCGCCAATGGTAACTGCCACATCGTTGCCGATAACTTGTGCACAAACCATGGTTAAAGCTTCTGGTTGTGTAGGGTTTACTTTTCCTGGCATAATAGATGAGCCGGGTTCGTTGTCTGGAATAATAATTTCGCCAATGCCGCATCTTGGTCCAGAACTCAACATGCGCACATCGTTGCCAATTTTCATTAAAGCAACCGCAGCGCGTTTGAGCGCCCCCGATAATTCTACCATCGCATCGTGAGCAGCCAAAGCTTCAAATTTATTTGGCGCAGTAATAAATGGTAAACCAGAAATTTCGGCAATTTTTTTAGCCACTAATTCGGCATAGCCTTTCGGTGCATTTAATCCAGTACCAACTGCGGTTCCGCCTAAAGCCAATTCGCTTATCATTGTTAACGCATTATTGATTGCGCGCATGCTATTGGTAAGTTGTTGCGTATAGCCCGAAAACTCTTGTCCTAAAGTTAAAGGGGTAGCATCCATAAAATGCGTACGCCCAATTTTAACAATATCTTTAAAGGCAATTGATTTTGCTGCCAGTGTATCTCTTAATAAAGTTAAACCAGGTAAAGTAATTTCGGCTATTTGTTTGTAAGCCGCAATGTGCATAGCGGTTGGGTAGGTATCATTTGATGATTGAGATTTATTTACATCGTCGTTTGGATGTAAGATTTTATGCTCATCATTTAGTTTCCCTCCTTTGATCACATGTCCTCTATTGGCAACCACTTCGTTCACATTCATATTACTTTGCGTACCCGAACCAGTTTGCCAAATAACCAGTGGAAATTCTTCGTCTAATTTTCCAGCAATTATTTCATCACATACTTCGGCAATTAAAGTTGCTTTGTCTGCTGCTAATACGCCTAAATCTTGATTGGTATAGGCAGCTGCCTTTTTTAGAATAGCAAATGCACGAATGATTTCCAATGGCATTTTATCTGCTGCGCCACCTATTTTAAAATTTTGTAAAGATCTTTGAGTTTGAGCAGCCCAATATTGATTTGCGGGAACTTGTACTTCGCCAAGGCTGTCTTTTTCTATTCTGTATTCCATTGTTATCGAATTTTGTATTCCCAAATTTAGCCATTTGTTCATTATCATTTGAATTTTACTCCCTTTTTCGGTTGATTTTCGGTTAAAATATTTTTGAGTTTTTCATATTTGTGGATAATTCATTCTTATTATAGCCGTTATTAGGCTTTACATTTGTTTTGATTAAATAGGTGGCCATTGCCATCAATCACTTACCATTAAAAAATTAAATATGAAGATGAAAATCATGCGATTGTTGACGGTGCTATTTATATTGTCTACAGCTGTATCTGCGGCACCTAAAAAAGAACTTTTTGGCGTAAAATTCGATAGAGATTTATTAAACAGATTTATTCCTGTTTCTAAAAGAAAGTTTTTAAAAATGCAAAGCTTTCGCGATTCACTTCAACGCGATTTAAATGTAGAATTAATTAAAAATGATAGTTTAACAAAATTAGTAAATCTTAAAAACGATACCATTGCAAACTTACAAGACGAACTAGTTTTGTTAAAAGAAAAGCATGCTAATTTAACAGCTCAGTATACAACGCTTTCAGATAATTATAAGCAACTAAGAGCAAATAGTTCTGATGAGATTAAAAAGTTAATCAAAGATTTAGAAGCTGCGCAAGCTAATTTAGTTGCGAGAGAAAAGCGTTTACAAGAAGTAGAAGACGCGATGAAAAAACGCGACGACATGGTTAATTCGTTACGAGATAAATTAGCCAAGGCATTGCTAGGATTCAACAAGAGTGGGCTTTCTGTTAATATTAAAGACGGAAAGGTTTATGTTTCTTTAACCGATAAATTATTGTTTAGTACCGGTAGTATCGAAATAGATCAAAGAGGTCAAGAAGCATTGGTTGAATTGGTAAAAGTATTAAAAACGCAACCAGATATTAATGTATTAGTAGAAGGCCATACCGATAATATGAAAGTATTTAACTTAGGGCAAATCAAAGACAACTGGGATTTAAGTGTATTAAGAGCAACCTCAGTAGTTAGATTTTTAACAGAAAATCAAAGCTTAGATCCACTCAGAGTAAACGCATCTGGTCGTGGCGAATATTTGCCAATTGAAAAATCAAATGCATCCGAGTCAAGAAGTAAAAACAGAAGAATAGAAATTATCTTAACACCTAAGTTAGACGAATTGTATCGTATGTTAAATGACGATACAAAATAATCGATAGTACCTCTCATAAAAAAAGGCTGCAATAATTATTGCAGCCTTTTTTTATTTATTAAAATGGGCTAATAAAATCTTTGAATGTTGGTAATAGATAGTCTTTCTCCGAAACATGAATTGCAGGTACTTTCCAGTCTATTGCAAGTGTTTCATCGTTAAAGCAAATACCACCTTCCGAAGCCTTGTGGTAGTAATTCGAACATTTATAGCAAAAAATAGTTTGGTCTGCTAAGGTCGAAAATCCATGGGCAAAACCAGGTGGAATCCATAATTGCAAATGATTTTGATCGTTTAATTCTATCGCAAAAGATTGTCCATAAGTTGGAGATGCTGTTCGAATATCAACTACTACATCTAATACGGCTCCTTGTAAGACGCGCACTAATTTGCCTTGTTCAAATGGTGGTGCTTGAAAATGTAATCCTCTAATGGTTCCTTTTTGAGAAAGGGATTGGTTATCCTGAACAAGCGATAAGTCAATGTTAATCTCTTTGAAAAAATCTTCGCGAAAACTTTCATAAAAATAACCGCGATCATCTTTCCAAACTTTGGGCTCAATTACCAATAAATCAGCAATAGGGGTGTCTATAATTCTCATGCTACTATTTCTAATATTGTTCGAAAGGCTGCAAATTTATCAGCGTATTTTTGCTGGTGATCCGCTTGCAAAGCAGGCGCAAAATGAATTTGATATTCTTTTAATTTCTCCATAGAGGGAGCAATATATTGAAACGAATAGGTGATTCCATCTTGTGGTGGATCCAAAAGTTTTAATATCTTATTGCTGCTAAAACAGCCAGTAGCTAGTACTTCGGGTACATGCACCTCTTTCATCCAGCTAAGCCATTCATCATGAATTGCTGGATCAATATTTACGGTAACGCTATATAAAATCATATGTAAAAGTATAAAAAATATTATAAATCATCGCCTCTCCATTTCCTAAACAATTTCCTTGCTGCTACTGCATATAAACTTCCTGGCATTTCAACAATTAATCGTTGTAGGTATTCCATTCCTTTTTTGCGATCGTGTAGCAGCGTATCATAAGTGTTGGCTAAACAAAACAGCGCATCATCAGCCCATAAACCTTCGATATCCATAGCCACCAATTGTGTTAATTTCTGAACGGCAGCTGTTGTGTCATTCAATTTTAAATCAATTTGTGATTTAGTCCACAAAACATCATCTGCTAATTCGTGTGCCGGATATAAAAGATTGATACTATCTAAAACTAAATTTGCTTGCTTGTATTTTTGCTGAATAATAAATAGATCAGCTTTTGCATATAAACTTAGCGCATCCGAGGTGCTATCTAAATTAGTATTGTCTGCAATAATCAAGCTTAAATTTATCGCATCGTTTGCAATTAATTGAGAGGTAGACGATTTTAAAATATCTAATTGCGATTTCGCCCATTCAAATTCGGAAGTATAATAAGCTAATTGCGCATTTTTAAATTTAGCTAATTGCCCAATAGGCTCGTCTTTGTTGGCTTTGTCGACTTGTCCATATAATAAAGCCGCTTCCCAAATTTCATCCGTCATTAAATAAACATCACCTAAAAGTAATTTACATTCATTAATGAAATTGGGTTTGCCTATTTGGTCTTCTATTATTTTTTCTAAAACGCTAGTCGCTAATTTGGGCTCTTGTAATTGATAGGCTAATAGTTCTGCGTATGCTTTTCTTGCTATTGCAGCGTTATTTCCTCCATCATTTAATTGAATGTAATTTTCAAATAGAGGCTTTAGCGCTAAAAGTACTTGTGCTGTTTGGTTTAAAGCAATTGCTTTAGATTTTTGTGTAAGCAATAAATTAAGTTTAGCAATCGCTAGATATTCATTGTCTATTCCCTGCGTAATAATATATTGATAGGCTTTAATAGCCACATCAAACGCTGCATTTTCTTTACAAATTGCTGCATAGTTTAAAATGGTCTCACCCTCATCTCTTCTTATTCTATCCAATGCAATGTTTTGTGTTAATCCGGCTTCGTAATCTTTAAGCTGAACATAAACCCAAGCTAGCAATTCAATATAAAACCCAAAATTAGGGTTGAGTTGCGATTTTTTGAGCAGTACATTTCTGAGTAATTGTAATTCATTTTGTTCTGTGAGGTAATCACTGAAAGCATTTTGAGCTTGTTGTATGGAAATTAAACCTGCTTGAACAAAATCTAATTGTTCTTCGATAATAGCAGATTTATTATTTTGAATAAAATTAACTTTGCTGAGTTCATTGTAAAATAAACTGGGGTCATTATTTTTTATTCGTTGATTAGTAATGAGTTTTTTTATCAAGGCTAATTCGTTTATTTCAAAAAAATTAGCAATTAGTTGGGTAGCATAGGCAATATTATCATCGACTGCTGTAATTGATTTTTCAAATTCTTTAGCTGCTTTATTATTTTCACCTTGCTTTAATAATAAATTTCCTAAATCAAAATGATAAATAGCTTGCGGATAAAATTTCTTAGGTCTTTTTTTGATTACTTTTTCGGCTTTTTCAAATTGCTTTATTTGTAACAATGAGTTTACATAGGAGCGATAATTTTGCTCATTCGAAAGGTCTTTTAAGTATATTTGCTCTAGAAGAATAACAGCCTTATCCGCTTCGCCATTAGCTAGGTACTGTGCTGCAAGCTTTTCGTTGGTTTGCGCTTGGCAATAGGTTTGACTAAAGAGCAAAATAAGTATGGAAACAAATAGCAAATGCCGATTTTTCATGATCGCTAATTTATGAAAAATGTAATAGATTTATCAATATCAATTGATAGTTTTATGTTTTATTTACCCATTAGCTTTATTTAAAAGATGTCTCAAAGTAATATAGCCTATAAAAGAAACTTTGCATTGATTCCAGTTTTTATGGTAGTGCTTACTATTACTTTTTTGATAGCACTTTTTTTTGGATATAATTTTACTAAAAAAGTAGTAGAGTCGCAGTTTGCAACAAATAAGGTAGAAGTTTTAGAAGAAACCCTTAAGCCTTATAATCATTTAGTTTTTAATCAAATTCCAAAAATTTCTATTCACCATGGATTTTTGAATGAATCATCTATTTTAAAACTTTCTGCTAATTTTTTTAAGACAGATTCTTTTATTAAATCGATCACATTTTATGATATCAATGTTGGCAACATGCCTATTGAAGATGGCTTCAAGCAAGAGAAATTAGCCATTGGCGTGAATGCAGTCTATCGAATAGATCATGCTAACCCCACATTTGCGAAGTGTTTATTTAGTAAAAATAAATTTGGTGAGTTTAGTGGAAAAGACGCAAACAATTTTACAAAATGTGTTTTAAAGTACGCTGAATTTATTAGCAATTATGATTCAAGCATACCGATAGCAACTGATCAAATTTTTAAATCATTTTACACTTTTAATGATAAGCAAATTTCTTTTATCAATGTGCCTTCCGCTGCCGATATTAAAATTTATCAAACAATTAGTAAGTTAGATGTGCCAGTAGCTGTTTCTTTTGAACAAGATATGTTGAGCTTTGATTTAGATCCAGAGCGATTGCCCATTATTAATAACAGCCCAAATTTATATGAACATATCTATGTAAAGCCCGTTACTTACGATTCACTAATAAATGATAAACATTATTTAACAACAAGCATCGCTTTGTCTGGTGCTTTTTCTGGGTATCAGCTTTATTTTATTTCTTCGAAATCATTTTTTAGGAATCGGGTGAGCATGATGTTTGCACCAATAGCGATAGGCATTTCGGCTTTTTATATCATCATGTTAGTGATTGCCATTTTAATTTATCGAAACTTAAGTATCAATTCAAAACTATTTAAGTTACAATATGATTTTTTAAATAATTTAACGCATGAATTTAAAACGCCCGTAAGTGTGATTAAAATTGCTGCTAACAATATGAAATCTAAATCCGAATTAACCACAAAGGAAAAAGATTTATATGTCAGAATTTTAGACGAAGAAGCAGACAAGCTCAACGATTTGATGAACAAATTACTTTCGCTTACTCAATTAGAAAATCGTTCTTTAAAAGTGAACATTCAGGAAATTGATTTAGGCCAATTGTTCATGGAATTCAAAGAGTCCTATCAGCTTAAATATCCAGATTTTCAAATTTCATATGAGTTAAACAAAATAAATACGATATACTCAGATAAAGTTTTACTCATCAGTTTATTTCAGAACTTATTTGACAATGCGTATAAATACTCGCAAGCTCATCAGCGCTATTTAAATATCATAGTGGAAAGTAGAAAGCAACAGATTGCTTTTAGGTTTATAGATAAAGGGATTGGTATTGAAAAAAGTGAGTTAAGAAATGTTTTCAAAAAATTCTATCGTATCGAAAATCAATTCAATCAGAATGGGAGTGTGGGTA
This sequence comes from uncultured bacterium, assembly GCA_903951325.1. Taxonomy (GTDB): domain Bacteria; phylum Bacteroidota; class Bacteroidia; order Sphingobacteriales; family Sphingobacteriaceae; genus CAIKLP01. Next base: position 16,184 of record CAJBBN010000219.1, on the reverse strand, counting down.
TAGGTTTAGCATTTTGCAAAGAAGTGGCTAATTTTTTAGCTGGAGATATCGAAGTAAAGAGCGAACCCGGTATGGGTTCGGAGTTTATCGTAAGCTTACCATTCAATTATAATGAGCTTGTTACAAAAAGCTAATCATTTATATTTTACTTTTGTTTTATACAATTATGGAAATAAATCAAGTTAAAATCGCAGTCATCGAGGATGATGAAAATATGCGTCTATTAATAGCGCAAAGATTAATTCAAGAAGGCTTCCAAGTGATCGAAGCGGCAGAAGGTAACGCTGCACAAGCACTCATTTTGGAAGAGCAACCTCATATTGTATTATTAGATTGGATGCTTCCTGGTAAATCTGGTATGGAAATTTGTACTGCCTTAAGACAACACGATTATGCCGGTATTGTCATTATGGTAACGGCTAAGGCGCAAGATGTCGATAAAATAGATGCGTATCATTTTGGCGTTTCGGATTATATCACCAAACCATTTAACATGGAAGTTTTAATTGCCTTGTTAAATAATAAAGTTAAATATATAGTTAACGCTGAAAAATCAGACTCCGTTAAATTTGCTAATATGGAGCATCATCCTAATTCGCATTTATTAATGAGAGAAGGTAAAAAAGTAGAATTAACAATTCTAGAAAATAGAATATTGCTTTATTTCTTAAAGAATAGAAACAAAGTAATTAATAGAGAGGAATTAATGTTAGTTGTTTGGGGTTATAATTCTGATGTGAACACAAGAACCCTAGATATGCACATTGTGCGCTTGCGTAAAAAAATTGAAGTTAATCCAGAAATGCCTTTGTTTGTTCAAACGGTTAGGGGCATTGGCTATAAATTTGTGGTATAAATTAGAAAATATTATTTTTCTTTTTGATTTTGGAATAGGTAAACTCTTCTTTAGAATTAGCACCATCTACATCTCCAGCAATTTTTGCATATAAAGAGTCTTTTCCTTTTTTCTGATAAACTATCATTTTTGGATAATCATTCTCTTCGTTTTCAAACACGCTACTACTATCATTTTGTGTCATAATAAACGCAGCAGTATCAATTTCGTTGATGGCCACTTCGAAGGTGATGGTACCCGCTCTTTCTTTTATATTTGCTATTTCTGAAAAAGTGGTATCTCCTTCATTTGAAATATTGGTAGTATGTCCTATGTAAGTAGAGTCGTCAGATTTTATCCACTCTTCGATTAATACCCCATCTGCAGATTGGCTTTCCCATTTGCCAAGCATCCATTTTAAACTTTTAATGGAATCTTTTCTTTCTGGTTTGCAGGCATTCAACATGCTTATGCTGTATAGTATGCAGGCGCTGTAAATAATCGATTTTGTTTTCATATTTGCTTGTACAATATTAAAGATTTTTAGCAATCCAAACAACTAAAGCTTGACTAATTAATAAGCCATCAATTAAAATAGTATAATAGAAATTCTTATGGCTGCTTTTTAATTTAAAAATCACTAGATAGCTAAAAAGAATATGCAATAACAAGGCTGCGGTAGTCGCGAATCCAACATCATCATAAAGAAAATAGGTGCTAATGAGCAGAACAGCTATTATTAATCGGATCACCTGATAGGATTTGATTTCACCTATTAAAACAGGAATGGATGGTAAATTATTTTCTTTATCCTTTTGGAAATCTTTTATATCAAATAACAAACTCAAAATAGCAATAAATAAAAAGTTATTGATTAACACAATGGCTAAGCTGATTTTATTTACAATATACAAATTAATTGGAATGTATACAGTAACTAGTGTCCAAGTAAATGCGATTATAAAAATCTTTAATCCTTTTATTTGCCTAAGCCTGAACATCCTATTTTTATTGGCTTTAAGAGGCAAATTATATGCAATTGCAATCATAGCAGCCATCGAAAATTGAGTGATGGTGGTTTTATTTAAAAATGATGCGATGTATAATAAGATCAAAAAGGTAAAGCCAAAAAGTAATTTTTTAAAAGTAAAAAAGGATTTATTTTTTTGATTTAAAGTATAGGAAAAGCTTTCAGCCAAGTTGTAGCTAAATGGGGTTGCAATGGTTACGAACAATAATATATAAGGGTTAATTGGAATATTGAATAGCTGATAGCTTAACCAAGTTTGTGCAAGCGCGGCAATGGCAATAATTATTTTATGTTTTTTTAATTGAGTTAATAGGCTTTCGCTTAACATCGCTAGGCTCTTTTTAATTCAAAAATGGTAATCTCTGGTAAAATGCCTATTCTGCCTGGATAACCTAAAAATCCATAACCAACATTTACATATAACTTTTGTTGCCCTTGTTGATATAATCCAGACCATTCGGGGTAAACGTATTGAGCAGGGCTCCATTGATAATCACCAAATTCTAAACCAAACTGCATGCCATGCGTATGCCCAGCAAACATCATATCAATATTTGGATAATCTTTAATTACCTGAGCGCGCCAATGGCTAGGGTCGTGAGATAGTAATAATTGAATTTCTTCTGCTTCTAGTCCTTTGCTGGCTAAATCTAACCTGCCTTTTTTTGGAAATCTACTAGAGGAGCTCCAGTTTTCTACACCAATAAGCGCAATAGATTCTGATCCAATGTTAAGGTGCCTATGTTCATTTCTTAGTAAATTCCAACCTAAGCGCTCGTGAACTTTTACTAAATCTTTTAAGTTTTGTTTTTTTGCTGTATCACTTGGCCATTTTTTGTAATCTCCATAATCATGGTTTCCAAATATAGAGTATATCCCCATGGGTGCTTTAACTTTATCGAATACATTCATATAGTCCGACATCTCTTTTGTTTGATCGTTAACTAAATCTCCCGTAAAGAAAATAACGTCACATTTCTCGGCGTTTAACAAATCGACACCACCTTGTACTGCTATTTTATTATCAAAACTTCCGGCGTGAATATCTGAAATTTGGCCAATGGTCATGCCATCAAATGCAAGAGGCAAATTATCAATAAATATTTTTTTTCTTTTGATTTTATAATCATATACGTTATTAGATAAAATCCCGAAGTTCAAGCCTACAAAAGGTAAGCCGGCCATAATTATTCCTGCTTTACTTAAAAATTCCGACCTCGGTATGGTATTACTTGCTGCGGTTTGTGGAGCGTTTTCTGCTATGATTATTTCTTTATTTTTTTTACTAAAAATCCAAGTAGTTAGTCTTTTTATATCATCTATTAATAAAAATGGAACAACAAATAACTTACTAAAATAATGAATGAAAAACCATACAAATAAAAATGTTCTTAATCCTCTATTGATCGAAAAATAGATTCCTAAAAAAACACCGGCAATTGTTAACGCTACTATTAACCAATAAGCCAATTGAATGTTGCCGTTACGTTTTGTACGTAATTTATTAAAAGTTGTTTTGATTGCCTCCCACACGTAAAAGTCTACTCCTATTAAAAAAACGCAGACAATTAGTAAGCCAAATATTCTATTCTCCATTTATTTTTACGAAATAATACTTTTGTTTTGCTTTAAGTATTTGGAATGCTAAATTTACAATATATCAATTGTATTGCCATGCGTAATTTTAAATCTTTTACTTTTTTCTTCTGCTTTGTTTTGATGCATAAATTTAATTCGCTTCAGGCCCAAGACAATCGTCAATCTATTTTGAAGGTCTTAGCAGATCAAAGAATTGCATGGAATCAGGGAGATTTACAAACTTATATGGAGGGTTATTGGCATTCCGATTCTTTGGTTTTTATCGGAAAGAATGGCCCAAAATATGGATGGGATAATACCTTAGCGAATTATAAGAAATCATATCCCGATGTAAATGCAATGGGCTATTTAGATTTTGCTAATTTACAAATCACACTAATGCATAAAAACTTTGCGTATGTTAGTGGCTCATGGAAGCTCACACGAGCAAAAGATGAGTTAAAAGGTTATTTTACCTTACTATTTAAAAAAGTAAAAGGAAAATGGGTTATTGTTTCAGATCATTCTAGTTAAGATGACATTATCTAAAAATAATGTTTTTTATGTTTTAGCTTTACTCTATGTTTTGCTAACCTATTTTTGTCGTAGCAATATATTTTTTGGAGATATGGTGCAATTTGCCTCACGACACCCACATTTTTTTTTAGCAAACAAATTTCAAACTATATTTCTTCCCAATTATTTAGATAGCGGGCATCCGCCGCTATTTGGTATATACATTGCTTTTGCTTGGTTGCTGTTCGGTAAATCTTTATTGGTTTCGCATGTTGCCATGTTGCCATTTTTGCTTCTCATTGCCTACCAAGTACCTCAGTTATTGAGTCGTTGGTTGAGTGGTTATGCATTGTTGTTTAGTTCTTTGTTGGTATTTTTAGAGCCAACTTTATTAGCACAAGCCACTTTGGTTTCGCCAGACATTGTTTTAATGGCCATTTTTATAACCAGTATTAATTTATATTTAAATAAAAAGCACAGGACACTCGCGCTTATTTTAATTCCATTAGGATTAATTTCTTTAAGAGGAATGATGGTTTTATTTGCAAGTTTTTGCGCAATTATTTTGAATAATACTTTTGCGCAAAGAAAATTTAATCGCCATCATTTTTTTACTACTGTCTTGGTATTCTTGCCTTCTGTAGCGATAGCAGCTATTTGGTTATGGCTTCATTATCAGCATACCGGATGGATTGGCTTCCATTCAGATTCTCCCTGGGCAAGTTCATTCCAACAAGTATCCTTTGCTCAAATGTTCAAAAATGCGCTGCTCTTTATTTGGAGACTCATCGATTTTGGACGCATCACCGTTTGGCTGCTTGCATTATTCCTATTGTTTAAATTAAAATTTGCTAGGCAATCAAATCTAAAGTTTAGTATTAGTATAGTGGTATTTATTTTAGTGTTTGCTGCAAATACACTATTTGCAGATGGCTTAGTTGGGCATCGCTACTTTTTGCCTATTTATTTTTTAACACTGGTTTTTGTACTAAAAAATATACCTTTTGCTTTTCCAAATAATAATAAGTTTGCCTTTGCCCTATTATTTCTTTCGTTTTTAATAGGAGGCTCTTTTGTGTATCCAAGTAAAATAGCAATGGGTTGGGATGCAACACCGGCGCATCTTTCCTATTATTCCTTACGAAATGATGCTATTACCTATTTAAATAATAACAACATTCCGCTGCAATCAGTTGCTAGCGGTTTTCCAAATTTAGATACTAGAGAAATTTTAGAATTAAATGGCGATAGCAGTCATTTTAATTCCTATTCGGATACAACATTAAAATATATTTTATATTCAAATGTGTTTAATTACCCCGATAGTTTGATAGATAAAATTGAAAAGACTAAAGCGATTTATTATCAAAAAAAAGGCTCCGTATATATAGGTATTTATGCTATTGCTAAATAGTTTTTATAAATTATGGAATAGCACAATGTTTAATTGATTTCGGTAATTGCTGCTTAATGATTGATTTAGCAAACAAATTTCGAGCTTTAAATTTTTGTTTTGTTGGTAGCCAATTCCTATGGCAAATCTATTTCTGTCAAATAGTTCGCCAGTATTTTTTAAAAACAACTCGTTACTTGAACTAAAATACCATGTCTTAGGATCCATTTTATCTCTGCTAATGGGATAGTTTATAGATAAAAAACCCCTTAACCTTAGCTGTTGCCCAGCAGCAAGAAATCTTTGTTCTAGTCGCCATCTATTAAGCAACACTGCTTTTTTGTATTTAAATTTGTATAGGTATTGCTCAAAAATTCTATTTTCTTGACTAGCTTTTTTAAAATCGGTATTATCTATATAATCTTCGTTATAGATATAGGCATAACCTATACTCATGATATGGTTATTATTTGCTAAAGGGTAACCTATATTTCCGCGTAATAATAATTGTTGTATATCACCAATGGCATTGTAATTTCTTAAATGAATTTCGCCTGTTGACACCAATTTGTGTGGTAAATTTATCGTGCCATTATATACCATCCAATTCCCAAATTTTGCTGGTTGCGCATCGGTTAATTGGCAAGTAAATACAAACGCGATAAATAGATATTTAAAAATGGAAATCTTCATTTTATTTATTTGACAAAGCTATTTTTACACTTACAATATAATTTAATACTGCGTTTTTTTCTTCAGTTGTGATATTGGCTTTGATTGCCATATCGTCTATTATATGCCCCCATTGTAAATTATTGAAATCATTAATATCTCTCGCTTCATGACAATGAATACATGCTCCAGCGGTATATAGTTTATATCCTTGGTTTAATAATTCCATGCTAGCATTGGAATTACTTTTTTGAATAATTGTTAATGCAGCTTCGTTTGGAGGATATAGTTTAACCGCTGGCTTAGGTGCAGCAAAACCTAGGTTTCCAGAAAAATTATTATATGAATTTACCTGTTCGATTACTTCTTTTTTGGCTGGTGTTTGTGTTATTTGCTGCACTGGTTTTTTTACCGTACAAGCGTAAATCAATAAAATTAAAACTAAAACGCTCGAGCGTAATATTGTTTTCATAATTGCTTAATTAATTTTGTATAAAATAATTTTACTTGGACTGGCATCACTTTCGAATGAGGCGATTTGAATATTCACAAAATAGTGATCATCTGCTATTTCTTCTTTTACATATACCATTTCTGTGATCGTGCAATCATATCTAGGATTAGTTGGGTAATCCCAATAAGCATGATGAGCAGCGAGTGCACCTTCATCTTCTTCTCTATCTACCGAAGGTAAATCGATGATTAAATGTTTAATCCCTTTTAGTCTAATGGCTGCAGTTAGTTTTGGATCAAAATAACAAGGATTATTACCCGAATAATTAGCCGTTAGTTTATTACTTGAATTTGGAAGCGTGCGAATAATTAAGGCTTCTGTTCCTTCAGGAATTTGTGTTAAATCAACAATTTGTTCATCGATGAGGTAATCGCCATTTGCTATTTTTTTAGGATTTACTGTAATAAGCAATCCTAAAAAGTGAAACTTTTTTAAACATTGATTGATGGTGATGCGCTCTTTGCTTATATGTCCTAGGCATTCGGTATGTGTACCATTGCCATGTGCATTCAGTATTAAGTTTTCACAATTAGCCGAGCCTCCTAATGCTACAGAACCAATAAAGTTGCCAACTCGAATAGGTTCAAACTTTGGCGCGGGTATATGAAATGCCAAAGGACCTTCTTTAGGATCTAATGGAATAGAAATGTCTATTGGTTCGTTTAAATTAACAAATTTATCTTCAGAAATATAAACCTTATTTAGTTCCATTTTTAATTTTTAAAAAAACAATTCAGCAGCAATTTTATCTGCCATTAATTTTCCGTTATTGGTAATATTTAATTTATGGTTAGCATTGCTTAACCATTTATTTTTAATTTTATCTTCCGCTTTTTGTAAAAGAATATTTTTATTTGCAGAGCCAAATGCATCTTCGAAATAATTTAAGTCTGCTCCCCAAATCGTTCTTAAAGAAAGCATCAAATATTCATTCATTCTATTTTCCAAAGATAGTATTTCTATAGTCGATGGAATAATGTCTCTTCTTATTTGATCAATATACTGATGGTTATTCGCTATGTTCCATTCTCTTGTACTTTGGTTATAAGAATGAGCCGAAGGCCCAATACCTAAGTAAGAATGGCCTTTCCAATAGGCCGTATTATGTTTTGCATAATGCCCCTCTTTACAAAAATTAGAAATTTCGTAATGTATAAAATGATTATCTGCCATAACAGATTGTAATATTTCAAATTGGTAGGCTGTTTTTTCTTCCACTAAAGGTTTTTGTTTTCCATTATTAATAAAGCTGGCCAATGCTGTTTTTTCTTCTACCGTTAAAGCGTAAGAAGAAATATGTGGAATATCATGAGACAGCGCTATGGCTATATTTTCTTGCCATTCTTTATCACTTAATTCAGGAAGGCCATATATTAAATCCACACTTAAATTTTCTATACCAATGTCTTGCGCTCTTTTAATGCATGACTTTGCTTCTGCCGAATTATGTGCTCTATTCATCCAAATTAAATCGCGATCTATAAAAGATTGTATGCCTATGCTGAGTCTGTTAATTCCCATCTGTACATAGGCTTTCAATTTCTCCTTATTTAAATCATCTGGATTGGCTTCGAGGGTTATTTCTGCAGCATTGTTTACTTCAAAATTGTTCACAATATATTGGAGTATTTGTGCGATATCTTTTGCTGGTAAAATAGAGGGGCTTCCTCCGCCAAAATAAATACTATCAATAGGTGCATCACCCAAATAATTTCGACGAATTTGCAACTCTAATAATAAAGCGGCTACTAATTCGTCTTTATGCTTCAGTTGCGTACTAAAGTGAAAGTCGCAATAATGACATGCTTGTTTGCAAAAAGGAATATGAATATAGATACCAGCCATGCCACTAATTTCCGTAAATTTAATTAATTTTAACTAATGAATTTTCGGAGGTATCCTTTATTAATTTTAGTGTTCATCATGCCATTGTTTGCTTTAGCGCAAAATGGCTATACGCTAAGATTACATACCCTTCAATCGAATGGGCAGTCTATAACAGAAACCAATCAATTTCCTGATACTATTCAAAGAGCCGCTTTTATCAACCAAAAGTTGCAATACTATTTTGCACAAGGTTATGTATACGCTAAGATCATTCAGGTAAATGACAGTGCAACGATTAAAACGGCGAGCATTCAACTGCAAGAAAAATATTATTGGAACAGTTTACAACTAAGTAAGCAAGCAGCACAATTGTTAACAAGTTTTGAGCCGCAAATTCAAGCCTTAGCAACACAAGCAATAGACCCTTTAAAAATTGAGTTATTATTTGATAAAATTTTAACTTATACCGAAAACAATGGTTATCCGTTGGCTAGTTTACAATTTGATTCCATAAAAATTAATGATCATCGGGTAGATGCCACTATAAACTTAATAACTGGAAACTTAATTAAAATTGATAGCGTAACCGTTTCTGATCCAACAGTGATAAGTCCTGTCTTTTTAGCGGCATATATTGGGCTAAAGAATGGCTCTTTTTATAATCAAAGAAAAATAAATTTAATCAACGAAAGAATCAATCAATTAGATTTTTTAACGCTAAAATATAATCCAATAATTGTACAAGGGGAGGGTAAAATTAAATTAGTTGTTTCGCCCGAACGAAGAAATCAAAACCAAGCAGATGGTTTAGTTGGGTTGATTCCTAGCGCCAACGGCAAAGCCAATTTTATAGGACAATTTCATTTAAATTTAAAAAATGTTTTCAAAAGAGGAGAGTTAATTGATTTTAATTTTAAAGGGCAACCAAATAATACCAGAGACTTAAACTTAAAATTTAATTACGATTATTTGTTAGGCTCGTTTATTAGTACAGAACTCCTCTTTTCTATCAGAAGACAGGATACTAGTTTTGTAACGGTTACGCAAAACTATGCCTTCCCCTATTATTTTTCAGCAAAGAATTATTTAAAGTTTTTTTATAGCAATCAACAAACAAGTTTAATTTCTACAAAGAGTTTTGCTAATCTTAATACTTTGCCAATTTTTGCAGATGTAAATAACCAACAATATGGTATTGGATTTAAATATATACATTATATAAATGAATTTTACCCAAAGAAGGGCTATCATATTACTGCCAGTATTGCATTCGGAAACAGAACGATTATTCGCAATACTCAAGTGCAACAAAATCTTTATGATAGCATTAATTTACAATCCATTCAATTTAACGCAAATTTAGCAGCAGCCTTGTATCTGCCATTGGCAAAGCGGTCTGTCTTATATTGGGGGACACAATTCCAGCATATTGCGGCTACTAATTTATTTCAAAATGAATTGATCCGATATGGAGGGCTCCAAAGTTTAAGAGGATTCAACGAAGAATCACTTTTTGCAGCAACATTTGCTTTGTTCAATTTTGAGTATCGATTTTTGTTAGATTCAAAAACTTTTATGCATTTATTTTTTGACCAAGCTATTGCAAAGAATCCAATGGCTACCCAAACTAAAATAACACAGCCATTTGGCTTTGGACTTGGGTTAAATATAGCAAGTAAAACGGGTGTATTTTCTGTTACTTATGCACTAGGTAAAACTAATAGTACACCAATTAATTATTCGAATGGAAAAATTCATTTCGGTGTTATTAATTATTTTTAAGCATTCAAAATCATTATTGTATATTTGAAGTATACAATCTCCTAAATAAAATCGATGTACCAAAGGCTAATTGTTTTCTTGTGTTTAATGCTGCTCGTAGCTACTAAGCTAAATGCCCAGGATTCAATCAGTAAGGCTAACTTAGCGCAACAACCTTTAGCGAACGCTCCTTTTCAAAAAATCGATCGTATTCAAATTCAATTAGCTTATTTTCAAACAAAACCCGGCTTAACAGATTTTAATTACCAGTCTTTAGCTTTAAAGCAAATCCATTTTTCTGATACCAATAATTACATTGCCAGAAAAGGATCTAAAGATTGGTTGAGTTTTTTGTTAATCGGAATTATTATTCTTTTTGCCTTTGTGAATACAGGACATGGTAAAATTATCGTTTCAATTTTTCAGGCTTATTGGAGTAATAGATTGATTTCTCAGTTTAACCGTGATGATAATTTTTTCAAACTGAGAACTTCTGCTTTCTTCTTATTGATTTTTTTATTTGTGCTTTCCTTGTTAATTTTTAATGCAAGTCCTTTTTATGCAACTGCTATAAAATTCAAAGGGATTGCATTATATGCCAGAATCCTACTTTTAGTAACCAGCTATTATTTGCTTAAATACCTATTGCTAAAAATGGCGGCAAGCTTGTTTGCAATCAAAAAAATAATTGCTGCCCATTTATCAATTATGGCTATTTCTAATTTTGTATATGTGATGGCGATCTTACCAATATTGCTTTTTTATCAATTTTTACCTAAAGCTGCCCATCAAAATTTAATTTATTTGATGATATTTTTATGGGTTTTAAATGCCATATACAAGTATTTACGAAGTGGGGCCTACGTTTCAAGTAATTTTAGGTTTCCTAAATTTTATTTATTTATCTATCTTTGCACCTTGGAATTAATGCCGCTGCTACTTATTTATAAAATAATAATGGGGTTTAGGTATTAAGCAATACAGTTTGTTTTAGATAAATGGAAAAGAAAATTAAAGTTAAAAGCATTCTTGTTACACAGCCTAAACCTGAAACAGATAAATCTCCATTTTACGATTTAGCTAAAAAGTTAAATCTTAAAATTGATTTCAGATCTTTTATTCATGTAGAAGGAATTCCTGCAAAAGATTTTCGTAAAGAAAAAATTAGTCCGCTAGATTTTACCGCTGTTATTTTTACCAGTAGAAATGCGATAGATCATTACTTCAGAATATGTGAAGAAATGAAAATTGAAGTACCAGCCGAGATGAAATATTTTTGTATTACAGAGGCTGTAGCCCTTTATATGCAGAAGTATGTGCAGTATCGCAAAAGAAAAATTTCGATTGGAAAACAAACAACTGCGGACTTAATTGAGCTACTTAAAAAGCATAAAACTGAAAAGTTTTTTTACCCATGTACAGATGTTTATACCGATAGCATCCCGGTCTTTTTAAAAGACAATGGCTATGATTTTTCGGCAGCGGTAATTTATAAAACCGTTTGTAGCGATTTATCTGATTTAGCAGAAGTAAACTACGACATGATTGTATTTTTCAGCCCATCAGGTATCAAATCATTATTCAAAAACTTTCCAGATTTCAAGCAAAATAACACCCGATTAGCTACTTTTGGCCCTACCACCGCTAAAGCAGTAGTAGACGCTGGTTTAACTATCAATATTCAGGCGCCAACTCCTGCATTTCCTTCCATGACCATGGCCATCGAAGATTATGTTAAGCGGATGAATAAGTAATTGCTTTTTATCACTTCAAACCACTCATATTTAGCTTTTTAGTACATTTATTCCCGTTTTTTAAGAGCAGCTTTGCAATTTTAGCGGGTTAAAAATTTGCATATTTTGATTATTATACTAATTTTGAACTCCTTGACCTTTGTCGAGGGAGCTAAAGAGATCGAATGAAAAACAGAATTCTAACCCTATTTTTACTTGCCAGTAGCTTGCTTTTTACAGCAAAGGATACAAGTGCACAGCAAGATCCTCAATATTCGCATTACATGTTTAACGGTTTTGTTTTTAATCCATCTTTGGCTGGAAACAAACCTTCACTAAGCATGGTTGGATTGTTTCGTTCACAATACGTTGGTTTCGATGGTGGTCCACAAACACAAACTATTTCTGCACATATGCCAGCACCAAGTTTAAAAGGTGGAATTGGTTTACATATCATCAACGACCAAATTGGCTTCGAAAGAAATTTACATTTTGCAGCATCTTATGCCTACAAATATGAATTACCTACTGGAAATATATCAGCAGGTGCTTCATTAGGATTTATACAAAGAACCTTAGATGGAGCTAAGTTAAAAGCGCTCACACCTGGAGATCCATTGATTCCTGCAGGTTCCGTGAATGCGGTAAAACCTGATATCAATTTGGGTTTAACTTACAATACGGATGCGTATTATGTTGGATTTTCTACTACACATTTAACCAGACCAAATATGAGTTTTGATGTTCCCGGAACTTCAGAATACAAAAGTGTGGTGCATTATTATTTAACCGGTGGTTATAATTTTGTATTGAGTCCAAGTATTGAAATTAAGCCATCTGTAATGATTAAAATGGCTAGAACTTCGTCATTCGATATTAATGCACTTGCATTTTATAATCAAAAATACTGGGGTGGTTTATCTTACCGTTTAAATGATGCGATTGTAGCAATTGCTGGAATGAACTTAACGGATAGAATTAAAATGAGTTATTCTTACGATTATACAGTATCAAATTTGAGCTTAACTTCTAATGGAAGTGCAGGCTCGCATGAAATATTATTAGGATATGATGTGGTATTTGTCAAAAAAATAAAGACAGATGTAATCATAAAGACGCCTAGATTTCTATAAAAAGCAGCAATTTATCGCAATAAATGAAGGTAAAAGGCGTTTAAAATCGCTTTGAAGCTAGTTTTTTATAGTTTATTAACAAAAAAGGCACTTTATTAACATTCTTTCTTTTGAAAATAGGTTTAAAATGCTATTTTTGTTTTTACGGCTCAATACAATTAAATAAATTAAAGCAAAAATTAATGCTTAAAATGATGAAAAAAATCGCTTTGTTCTGTTTAGCTGGACTCACAGTAGTCTTAAGTAGCTGCGGATTAAATTCAGGAAACGGAGAGTTAGTTGGGTCAATCAATCGTCCAATTTTCAGACCGTTTATTCCATTTGGAATGGTTTACATTCCTTCGGGAACATATCATACTGGTCAATCAGATCAAGATATCAACTATTCGCAAATTGCGCACAATCGTCAAATTAGTATTTCTGCGTTCTATATGGACGAAACAGAAATTACGAATAACGAGTACCGTCAGTTTACAGAGTATGTTCGTGATTCTATTGTTAAGAAAACATTAGGTGGCGAGCATATCATGCAAGATGCCGATGGTAAAGAATTCTTAAATTGGAAAACTAGAATCAATATCAAAGATCCTGCAGTAATGGAGGCCATCTCTGAATTGTATTATCCAGAAGAAGAAAGAATCTTTGGGCGTAAAGAAATTGATGTTCGTAAATTAATTTATCATTCTGAATGGATGGACTTTGTTGCTGCGGCAAACAAATCAAACCGTGATAAATCAAGAGCCACTTTTGTAATTAAAGAAGATGTGCCTATTTATCCAGATACATTGGCTTTCTTATCAGATTTCTCTTATTCTATGAATGATCCAATGGTTGAAAAATATTTCTGGCATCCAGCATACGATGAATATCCAGTTGTGGGTGTTAGTTGGAAGCAAGCTAGGGTATTTACTGTTTGGAGAACTAAAATGTTAGAGAATTTCAAACATGAAGAAGGCGAAGCAAACATGAATCAATTCCGTTTGCCTACCGAATCTGAGTTTGAATACGCATCTCGTGGTGGTAGAGTAGGTGCCGATTACGGTTGGGGTGGTCCATATGTTAGAAATAGCAAAGGCTGTTTAGTAGCAAACTTCAAACCAGGTCGTGGAAGTTACGGCGAAGATGGCGGTATGCAAACTGTAAAAGTTACTTCATACTTCCCGAACGATTTCGGATTATATAACATGTCTGGTAACGTAGCAGAGTGGACAAGCACTGCATACGATGAATCTGCAAATGTATTTTTCCACGATTTAAATCCTAATTATTCTTACGAAGCAAAATCAGAAGATCCTGAAGTATTGAAACGTAAAGTAATTAAAGGTGGTTCTTGGAAAGACATCGGATATTTCTTGCAAAATGGTACACGTACTTACGAGTACCAAGATACTGCAAAATCATATGTTGGCTTCCGTTGTGTAATGTCATACATGGGAAGATCAATTGGTGACGAATAATTTAGGCAGCAAAAACAATAAAACAAAAACATAATTAATACAATTTAAAACTTAAAACTGAAAAACAAATGAACAATTACAAGAATATGATGGCCAAAGTTTATGGTATTGGCGCAGCAATCGTTATCGTTGGTGCACTTTTCAAAATCATTCACTTAAAATTTGCTAATGAATTATTAATTGTAGGATTACTTACAGAGGCAGGAATTTTCTTTTTATCAGCATTTGAAAAACCACATGTTGATTATGATTGGTCATTAGTATATCCAGAACTTGCGCAAGCAGAAGAAGTAAAAACTAAAAAAGCAGTAGCTCCTAAAATGGAAGGAACAGTTACACAACAATTAGATCAAATGATGGCTGAAGCAAAAGTAGGTCCAGAATTGATTGCTAGTTTAGGTGATGGTTTAAGAAATTTTGGTGATAGAGTTGCAGCTATTTCTAGCGCAGCAGATATTACTTCTTCTTCAAACGAATTTGCTGCTAAATTACAAGCTGCATCTAAATCAGTAGAAGGTTTGAGTTCATCATATGCAAACGTTTCTGAAACCATGCAAGCATTCAGCGATTCATTAGCTGATGCGCGTAATTTCAAAGACGAAGTAGGTAAGTTAACACAAAACCTTTCTTCTTTAAATGCCGTTTATGGTAATATGTTGTCTGCAATGACAATCAATAAGTAATTCTATCAGTTTAATAATTTAGAAATAAAATAAGAAATGGCTGGTAAAGAAACACCAAGGCAGAGAATGATTGGTATGATGTATTTAGTATTAACAGCAATGTTAGCACTGAATGTATCGGAAGAATTCATGAATGCATTTAAATTAGTAAACGACGGTTTAGTAACAACTGCAGGCAATTTTAGCGCTGCAAATAAAATCACTTATGATGCTTTTGAGGCATCATTAAGAAATGATCCTGTAAAGACTAAACCATTTTATGATAAAGCACAATTAGCTAAAAAATATACGAGCGAATTAGATGCTTATATTGAAACAATCAAAAATGAATTAACAGAATTAGCAGGTGGTATTGATGAGGAGACTGGTGATATTGCAAAAAGAAGCGATATGGAAATTGGTACGCAATTAATGCTAACAGCTAAAAGAGGTACAGAATTAAAAGCAAAAATTTTAGAAACAAGAGCAAAGTTCATGAATCTAGTAGATTCAAAAGACCGCGCAGAATTCAACTTTAGTTTAAATGCTGTTGAACCAGCAAAAGACAAAGAAGGCGTAAAGAAATCTTGGGAAGAAAAAAACTTTCAAGGGGTACCCGTTACCGCAATCGTAACATTGCTTTCTAAAAATCAAAATGACAATAAAAATGCGGAAGCAGAAGTAGTAAAATACTTATTAACTAAAATCAATGCAACCGACTTTAAATTTGATCAATTAGAAGCTACAGTGGTAGCGCCTACTAGTTATGTATTAGTTGGCCAAACATACGAAGCAGATGTTTTTATTTCTGCATCAAGTAAATCTCAAGCACCCAACATTGTTGTAGGTGGTCGTTCTTTACCTGTAGAAAATGGAAAAGGAAAATACAAAGTTACACCAACCCAAGAAGGATTTATTAAATGGGGTGGAGTGATTAATATTAAAGGACCAGATGGTTCAATCAAACCGTATAAGTTTGAATCTGAATACCAATCGGCAAAACCTACTGCAGTTATTTCTGCAGATAAAATGAATGTACTTTACATTGGAGTAGATAACCCTAGTTCGGTTTC
>CAJBBN010000218.1 GCA_903951325.1 uncultured bacterium | reverse complement strand
TCCCAGTGTTAAAGTGAAACAATTATTTTTTTAAATTCTTTATATAATTATCAATGTTGACTAATATGTCTTTATCGATAATGTAAGCTTTTGCTTTTTTCAAAGCAGCAATGGCTGCTTCATTATTTCCAGTTTGTTCGTATGCATCGGCCAGCATGCCATATATTTCTGCACTCGGTTTCAGTTTTGCAACCGTTTCGAAACGCTTAATTGCCTTGTCAAATTGACCCGACTTCATGGAGAACAAACCTAAGTTTAAATTCGCATTTAAATTCAAAGAATCTACTTTTACTACCGCGAGTAATAATTGAATTCCTTGCATTGGATTTTGGCCTGCATCTACAATACAACTGCCTAAACCCGATTTAGCATCTAAATTGTTCGGTTCTTTTTCTAGTGCAGATTGAAAGCAAGTGGTTGCTTTTTCAATCAATACCGGAATTTTACTAGAGTCCGAATTGTTTTTATATGCTTTTCGAAATGCTTCTGCTGCTAAAATATATTCTTTAGCATCGTCTGCAGATCCGCTTAAGTAGTAAAATGCAGCAACCGTAAATTGGTTGTTATTTGCATATGCTTCTGCAAGCTCTTTTATTTTTAATTCTTTTTCGTTACCAGATAAATCGCTCAGCTCATTTTCTAGTTGAAGAATCATTTTATTTGTGTTGTCTGCTAAACTCTTTTTAGCAGCAGCTATTTCTGTATCCATGCTAATGCTAGCACTTTCGGTGCTTTTATTAGCGGCAGCACCTGCTCTCATTCCATTGCCTGTTCCAGGCGGCTTTAAATCAAGTGTTAATAAGGCAGTCATTATAATAATGATTGCCAGTACAATTAACCATTGAGATTTTTTAATGGATTGCATGAATAATTATTTCGCTAATGATGCTTTGCTTTTGGTAGAGTTTTTTACTTTTTCTACGAAAGTTTTTGCTGGTTTAAAACTTGGCACAAAGTGCTCAGGAATTATAATTGCAGTGTTTTTTGAAATGTTACGAGCTGTTTTCTTAGCTCTTTTTTTAACAATAAATGAACCAAAACCTCTTACATAAACATTCTCGCCTTCTTGTAAAGAGCCTTTGATTACTTTGAAAAATGATTCTACCGTTTCTTGTACATCAACTTTTTCAATTCCTGTTTTCGCTGCAATTTCAGCAATAATTTCAGCTTTTGTCATCTTTTATATTTTTTTAATAAATTAAACTTACGTTTTTTAAAGGGATGCAATTATAGGGCTTTTCATTGATATTCAGAAATAAAAAACATAAAAAACCGCTTTTATTTGTGAATTCTTTAAAATTAAATGATTGATACTGTTTTAGTTAAAAAAAGAACCGAATTCTAAGCTATTTAATTAGTCAAATGCTTGTCGAGATTGTATTTTTGAGCAATAATGAAGGAAATAGCCCAACAACTCATTGCCTGGTACCATCAAAACAAGCGCGACTTGCCTTGGAGAAATACGCAAGACCCTTATAAAATATGGCTTTCGGAGATAATTCTTCAACAAACCAGGGTAGAACAGGGCACACCTTATTACCTGCATTTTATAGAAACCTATCCTACTGTTTTTGATTTAGCCAATGCACCAGAAGCGCAAGTATTGCGATCTTGGCAAGGTTTAGGCTATTATTCTAGGGCCAGAAACCTTCATTTTGCTGCAAAAGAAGTACTTGCTAAGCATAAAGGCCAATTTCCAAATAATTATGAAACATTAATACAATTAAAAGGGGTTGGCGAATATACTGCAGCAGCTATTGCATCATTTGCCTTTGGGGAGGCCAAAGCGGTTGTAGACGGCAATGTTTTTAGGGTACTTGCTAGATTGTTTAATATCGCTACACCAATCAATACAGGGGCTGGCAAGAAAGAATTTACTGTTTTGGCTAATCAATTAATAGATCCAAAAAATCCAGCCTTGTTTAACCAGGCCATTATGGAATTTGGTGCCATGCAATGTAAACCAAAGCCCATTTGCAAAGCATGTCCTTTTCAACAATTTTGTTCGGCTTATGAAAAGCAAAACATCGATCAATTGCCTGTTAAAAACAATAAATTAAAAATCAGGGCGCGCTATTTTCATTATTTACATATTGAACACGAAGGCGGATTGTATATCAATCGTAGAACAGGAAAAGATATTTGGCAACATTTATATGAAATGCCTTTAATAGAAACAGTATCGGAATTACCCGAAAATGAAATGATGCAAAACGCCGAATGGCAAAATATTTTTGCAGATGCCACAATTACGATTCAACATATTTCTACAAAATTTAAACATGTTTTAACACATCAGCACATTTTTGCGAAATTTTGGAAAATCAATGTTAGCCCCGAATGGCATAAAAATCAAGCATTCTATCAATATATTAAGGATGACGAATTAAAGATTTATTCAATCCCAAGATTAATTGAACAGTACTTTCAAAAAAATACTTAACTTTATTTTGTATTTAAATTATATAATATGTCAGGAGTAAACAAAGTAATTTTAGTTGGACATTTGGGCAAGGACCCAGAAGTTAGACATTTAGAAAATGGTGTAGCTGTAGCTTCGTTTTCTCTGGCAACAACCGAAACGTACACTAATAAAGCCGGAGAAAAATCCGAGCAGACCGAGTGGCACAACATTGTATTGTGGAGGGGATTGGCAGAGGTAGCGGAAAAGTACTTGAAAAAAGGAAAACAGATTTATGTGGAGGGGAAAATAAGAACCCGTTCTTGGGATGACAAAGAAGGTATCAAGCGTTATACAACAGAAGTTGTTGGCGATAGCTTAACCATGCTTGGCAAGAAAGAGGACGGTGCTAATTCAAATCCTATCAATCAGGCTGTTAGCGCACCCGCTGCTACAGATGAAATAGGTGATGGTTTGCCATTTTAATGTTCACAAATCAATCAATTTTGGAAACAAACGCAGATCCTTATCCTAGTTTAATCAGTGTAATTGGTCAGGTTCCATATCTGGAACCCGGCCAATTATTTTTTTACCTATTTGCTATTTTAATCTTTACTTTTTTATTGGGATTAATGAATGCAGCAAATACCGCATTTGAAAATATAAGCGAAAGCAATATTTTTCAATTAAAAAAATCCGAAGAAACGCAAGACAAAAAAATACTTGCACTACTAGACAAACCGGCTACTTTAAAAGCAGCAATCGTTAGTGCACAAACCATTTTATTGGTTGCTATTGTTGCCATTGCAGTTACGCTGCTCGATCGTATTGTATTTTTTCCACAATACCTATTCTTAGGAATTTTAATTAAATTAATTTTCATTGCTATTTATTTATTATTGACAGTAATGTATGTGCCAAATGTGTATGCGCACAAGCATCATTTATTATTTGTAAGAAAAATAACAGGTTTAATTCGATTTGTTCAATGGTTGCTTAAACCCCTTATACTATTGATTTTATTACTAACCAAGGCGATCAATAAAGCAATAAAACCTCCCTTTCAATTTTCAGAAAAAGAATTCGATCAATTATTAGATTCTGATTTAATTAATGAAGAGAATGAAGAGGAACAAGTAATTTTAAAAGGCATTGCCAATTTTGGAAATATTTCTGTGAAACAAATTATGCGAAACAGAATGGATATGGTTGCCTTATCTATAGACATGAATTTCGAAGAAGTTTTTCAAAAAATAAAAGATACGCGCTATTCTAGGATTCCGATTTTTGAAAAAAACTTAGATAGCATTAAAGGCATTATTTTTATAAAAGATATTTTAATTTACAGAGAACAAAACAATTTTGATTGGAGAAAATTAATTAGACCGGGATTCTTTGTGCCAGAGAATAAAAAAATTGACGACCTCTTAAAAGAATTCAGGGCAAAGCATACGCACATAGCCATTGTGGTTGACGAATACGGCGGAACAGCTGGATTGGTTACTTTAGAAGACATTTTAGAAGAAATTGTAGGTGATATTTCTGATGAATATGATGAAGCAGATGATGAATTAAGGTATTCTAAATTAGACGACTACAATTATGTGTTTGATGGTAAAACACCCATCAACGATTTATGTAAAGTTTTAGCCATTGCAGATGACACATTCGACGAGGTAAGAGTAGAAGCGGACACTATTGGTGGATTGGTATTAGCCATTGCCGGCAGATTTTTATTTATCAACGAAAAAGTGGTATTTGATAACTTTACTTTTACTATAGAATCTGCAGATAGGCGAAGAGTAAAAAGAGTGAAGATGACCATTAATAAATCATTATAATGTCTAGGTATTATATTTTATATTTTATATTTTTCATTTTTGCAGCTACGGCTTGCCAAAACGATTATGCACCCAAACCCAGGGGTTATTATCGCATTAATTTACCCGATAAAAAATACCAAGACTACCAGTCAGGATGCAACTATAGCTTTAAAATTCCCACCTATGCTGCTGTTTGGAACGATAGCTCCGAACACACCAATGCTTGTTGGAAAAATGTGGTCTTTCCGAGTTTAAATGGCAGAATACATTTAAGTTATTACGCCGTAAATTCTTCAAAAGAATTAATCGCATTAATGGAAAATGCTAGAAAGCTTGCATTTAAACATACTGTAAAAGCGGAAGGTATAGACGAAAGTAGAATTAACAATCCAAAGCATCATGTATATGGTTTGTATTACGAGATAGCAGGTAATACGGCATCTTCGGTTCAATTTTTTGTAACCGATAGCACCAAGCATTTTTTAAGGGGCGCATTGTATTTTTATGCAGAACCTCAAGCAGATTCTTTGGCTCCACTTATTAAGTTTGTTAAAAAAGATATTAATGTGCTATTAGAAAGTTTAGAGTGGAAGTAAATTAAAAATCTAAACTCAAAGAGATATAATAAACAGGGTTTTTATTTACCACATTATTTTGCACTCCCCAAGCCATGTCAAATCTTACAAAATAACCCAATAACCTAGATCTTGCACCCCATCCATAACCACCTACAATAGGGTATTTAGGCTCTATAATAGTTACTTTAACGGGTGAACCTTGCACCTCTAACTTATTGAATCTATTTTCTTTACTAAATGGATCGGCTCCCAACCAAGCGGCACCAACATCTGCAAATGGCATTATTTGAAAATTCTTAATAAAGTCTGATTTAATAGGTCTGTTTAATAGGTATGCAAAAACTGGAATTCTAAGTTCAGCGTTTGCTACTAAAAAATTATTTCCATTTCTAATGTTCTGGTTAAAGCCTCTTAAGTTTGTAGCCAATGCTTGGTATTTATAATCTCTCGTTTTATCAATTTGAATACCATTGTTAAACTTAGGTGTAAACCAACTATCTACGCCACCTAAATAGTACATTACTTTTTGAGCTGCAATGGAACTGGAGCCTGCTAATCTGCCCGCAAAAATTATTTGACGGGTTAGTTTTTGATAATGTCTAAAATCAAAACCAATGTTTATCATTTTATTTTTCGAATCATCTATGTCTAAAAATTCTTCGATGTAAAGCTTGTATCTACTGCCATTGTAGAGGTTCAAGCCTTTGTTGATGGTATTGTCATAAACATATTCTACTCGAAAACCAATATTGTTGCTATTGAAATTAGGTAGATTTAAACTAAAACTATCGGTCGCTAAAGTTATTCTTTCGTCTCTTCTATAAAAGAAAGAAGTTTTAATAGCACTTTGTTCGTTAAATGGATATTTAAAAATACTTTTAAATTCATAACTATTGGTTCTATTGGCTCCAGCGCCTTGGTAATCATCTCCACCTTGTTTGTAAAAAATAAATTGTTTGTCAATTCTTTTTTTCAAATTTTCATAACTCAAAAAATATTCTGGAATGGTTAAGTTTCCAGACAACCTAAAGCCGCCAATAAAACGATAGTCTTCTAATAAATCGGCAGCACCCACTTTTATCAATGCATTGATTGCAGCGTTAATGTAAATGGGACCGACACCTGTAAATTGCTGGTAGCTATTGGTAATTAAGCTATTATCAACTTGACTTACAATATAACTGGTCGAAAAACTTGGTAAATATGGAATTGGGGCCGATTTTGAAAAGTAGTCGTCGAGGTTTTTTTCTTTATTCGTTTTCTTTTTTTTCTTTTCTGATAAATAAATAATTTGATTCCCATTTGCCGTTTGAATATTTATAGGAATTGTTTTTTCACTTTTTATTCTTGGAAAGGTAGTTTGAAAAAAGTAATCGCTAGACAATGGAATATTAATTTGACTAGTGTCTTTTATAGCAGCTAAAGAGTCTTCTATTCTACTGTTATTTATAGAATCTATTAATGCAATTGCCGCTAATTTTTTTTGACTATTAAATTTGAATAGTACTTTTTCCAATTGCGTTTTTTTCTTCATCGCAAAATTGGTCCAAAGGCTAGTGTCTGTAATTCCTTCTGTAGCGATTAATCCAAATTTTAAATTTTTGTTCGACAAGATATCGGTGATGATTCTACTTTTTTTACTGATATCGTGTTTGTCGATATTTCTAGCATAATTACTATTCGGTATTGTGCTAAAGGAGTCTTTGTACACCACTATGGTGGTATCATAATAAAATATCGTGGTATCGTATTGATAAGCAATGGCAGAGTCGAGCGAGAGAATTTTTCTATTGATAATACCACTTTGATCTGTTAAATACGCTATTTTATCTTTAGCATATTCAATAGGTTTTGTTTCATTATCAAAAGGAGTACTAATTATTCGTTTACAATCATTCGTTGGTTTTGTTAAATCGAAAAGAAATAAATCGTAATTATTAATAATTGGGAAGTTTCTAAAAACTTCTTTATGTAATGTATCAGCAAATCTATTAGAACTAAAAACTATTTTATTTGAACGGTCATAAAATCTTGGATTTAAATCGTCGAACCAATCGTCAGTAATTTGTTCATCTCTTCTACTCATAATGTCAAATAAGTAAAGATCAGATTGACCATTTTTTACTGCAGATAAAACCCATTTTCTTCCATCTGCCGAATAATCTAAATCAAGTATTTTTTCATACTTGTACATTTTAATTAAATAATCATCTTTTTTATTGGCCAGGTTGAGCACTTTAATTTGTGGCATGCTTTTTTGTTCATGGCTGATCGCTAGCAATAAACTACTGGGGTGCCAGGTAATGTTAACATCTTCATTATCAGAAACAAAAGAGCTGCTTTTAACCCCTGATTTGTATACCTTTTTGGTTTTTTTGGTGTTTAAATCCAGCACATATACTTTTATTTTACCACTTTTATTAATCAAATAAGCTAATTTCTTTCCATCTGGACTGTATTTAAAAGTTTTATAGTCTAGCGTAGCATTTCTTTTTTTACCTAAATGCACAAACTGCTTTAGGTTTGTATCTTTTGATGTTGCATTAGCTGAATTTATATATTGTTTCTTATAAAAGTTTAGCCATGCTTCACCAAGTTCTTTAAAATCTAAACCAACAATATATATAAAACCATTTTCGGCATTTCTGTTTACACGAGTCATGTAAATAATATTGGATATAGAAGAAGAACCAAAATTATCTACAATATATTTCCAAATCGAATGCCCAGCAGTTTTCGAGTCGGTACTAGCCATTCGATTAAATTTTTTATATCGCCCGTTTAATATGCCATCTTTCAGCGAATTGTCTAATTCAACATTCCAAGGTTCTGCTAAATAAGATTTTAAACCAGGAACAAACCAGTCTGGAAGTGTTAATAGTGTTGAGTTTGAAAGCTTTTCTTGTAAATTGCCACCGTATAATAATTCATTAATTAATACTTCGGCAATACCAGCTCTAATTTGTTTATACAAGTGTTCGGTATTGCCATCAAAATAAATAAATAGTTTATTGCCAACAATTGGCGTAATGCCTCCAATGTTTTGTTGTTGATCGGTAACTAATCCTAAATTAGTTTGTACTAAATCACTTAATTTATTATAAGCTAAAATTTCTATTCTACCGGCTAATTTATAATCTAAAGTATTTTCAATCTCTTTTAAATTTTGTTCGGCTATTCTACCAACCATCGCGCCTAATTCTTTACCTTCTTTATAATAATAAGTATCGAAATGTGGTGAATGATAATAAAACCATTGAAACTCTTTGAATTGAACCCTGTTTTTTCCAAATTCGGTTTGTGAGCCCTGAGCCTGACCATAACAAAGGCCTATTAGGTTAAAACCTAATACCAGTAAGGATAATATACAACGAACAATAGGGTTCATGGGTTAAAACAAGATATTCGAATTTAGTTATTTATTTACAGCTATCGAATAAAATATCTTATTTTTAACCTATAAAATCTGAATATGTTAACCATTAAAGCATTTACTTTTAATGCATTTCAAGAAAACACTTATGTGATTTATAACGAAAATGCATTAGCCATAATTATTGACCCAGGCTGTTATGAAATCTCGGAGCAACAAGTGCTTCTTGATTTTATACAAACAAATAAATTACAAGTTAAACGCATGATTTTTACGCATGCACATATAGATCATGTATTGGGTGCCGCATTCATAGAAAAAACATTTGGTTTAAAAATGGAAATGCACGAATTGGAATTAAGCGTATGGCGAGCAATACCAAGCTATGCGAGTAATTACGGATTTGTATACAAAGCAGCAGAAGAACCCGATAGCTTCTTATCCATCGATGATCAAATTCAAATAGGCTCAGATATTTTAACAATTATTTTTACACCGGGCCATTCACCTGGAAGCATTTCTTTTTATTGTGAAGCGCAACAATTCATTATTGCTGGTGATGTATTATTTTTTAAAAGTATTGGCAGAACAGATTTAGCAGGTGGAAATCACGACACCTTAATTCAATCAATTAAAACAAATTTATTTACCTTACCAGCAGATACAAAAGTATATGCTGGGCATGGAATAACTACTACCATAGGACAGGAGCGTACCCATAATCCATTTTTACAATAAAATGCGAACCGAATTTTTCATCGCTAAGCGATATTTATTTGCAAAAAAATCGACCAATGCCATTACTTGGATTTCTTGGATCTCTGTAATAGGCGTAACTATTGGTACTGCGGCTTTATTTCTAATTCTAAGTGTATTTAATGGTTTTGAAGAACTCAATTTAATTTATGCTAAAAAACTAAGTCCAGATTTAAAAATAATTCCGAGTGTTGGTACAAAATTTAATAAGAGCAGTTTAGATACCAATTTATTTCAATCTCCAGCCATTAATTATTATGTAAATGTTTTGGAAGATAATGTTTTATTGAAATATAATAATTCACAATATTTTGCAACGCTTAGAGGGGTTAGCGAGCAATATTTAAAATCTAAAGAAATTGATTCTGTAATTAGAGCAGGTACATTTACCTTACAAGAAAACGGACAAGCCTATGCCGTAATTGGTAAAGGAATAGAAAACGCTTTGGGTATAGATATTACACAACCTATTGAACAAATTGTAGTATTAGCGCCAAAGCAAAATTCCCGCTTAAATACACTAGACCCCGCTAGTTCATTAAATACTGCGGCTATTTATGCAAGTGGTATTTTTGCTGTTCAACAAGAAATGGATGAGCGTGTTATGTTTGTGCCTATTGATTTTGCCGAGAATTTATTTGCCCAAGAAAATAAATTAAGTAGTATCGATATCTATTTAAACGATGGGAAAGAAATGTTAGCCTATCAAAAAATATTAGCATCAAAGTTACCTGCTCAATTTATCGTGAAAAATAGATTTCAATTAAACGAGTCACTTTACAAAGTTTTGAATACAGAACGTTGGGCAGTTTATTTAGTATTAACTTTTATATTAATTATTGCCATTTGCAATATTATTGGTTCGGTGACCATGTTAATTATTGATAAGCAAAAAGACATTGCAGTTTTAAGAACGTTAGGAGCAACTAAAAATCAGATTCAGAAAATTTATTTTTACGAAGGTATGATGATTTCACTTTTAGGTACTTTCATCGGATTATTTATAGGTGCTGGATTTGCTATTTTACAAGCTAAATTTAAACTAATTAGTATTTACTCTTCAACTGGGGCTTATCTTCAAGCCTATCCGGTTAAACTCATTTATACCGATTTTTTATTGGTTTTTGCTACGGTATTTATCATTGCTTTTATAGCAAATTGGTTTAGTGCAAAACAAAGCAGCAATGCAAGTAACAATATTAGGTGGGCAATTGCAGCTAATTAAATTTTTGCAAGCAATTCAAGAATCGTAGCGTGTAAATTTTTTAGTGCCAAAGGAATATCCCAATTTTCTTTATTTCTTTTTTCTACATAATTAGAGATGCTTCTAATTTGCAGGCATGGAATTTTTTCGTTCATACAACAAAAGAAAAAAGCTGCGCCTTCCATACTTTCTGTTTGTGGATTATATAGATTTTGTGTTTGTAAAATACTACTTAATTTTCCATGTGTTTTATTTACGGTAATTGCCCTAACCTTTTGCATATGGGCTATTTGCTCGCTTATGATATTTTGTTCTGGCACTAATTCTCCCCAAAGAAATGGAAATTCTTTAGGTGTTTGCAAACCCAATTGTATCAATGATAAAAAAGAGTTGTCGTCTTCTGCGCCCATTTCGGCGAATAAATCTGATGTAATATGCAATACCTCACCAATAGTTAATTTTCTATCGAATGCTCCAGCAATTCCAATATTAATGGCTAAATCAAAAGTATTTCTACTGAGCATTTTGGTTAAATGATAGGTGGTGTTAACCATTCCCACGCCAGCAATTAAAAAGGTAATTTCATGTAATTTGTTTAAATCAACCGAAACCAAATTTTTAATTGGCTCGATTTCCATTTCGGTAGCCGCAACAATTAATATTTTCATACACGAAATTAGCAAATAGCAGGAAATTTATTCAACAATTAGCAGATAAGCTCCTGCTTTATTTATATTTGTAATTCATATAGCTAAAACATGGTTTTTATTACAAGAAGAGAGCGTTTTAACGCGGCACATAAGTTATTTAGAGAAGATTGGACACAAGAACAAAACACCGCAATTTTTGGTAAATGTGCTAATCCAAACTGGCATGGACATAATTATGAATTATTTGTTACTGTAAAAGGGGAAATTAATCCTGCTACTGGTTTTGTGGTTGATTTAAAAGACCTACGTGACATTATAAATAAAGAAGTAATTGATAAAATCGATCATAGCAATATTAATTTAGATGTTGATTTTATGAAAGGTAAATTGGCTTCTACAGAAGTATTAGCAGTCGAAATTTGGAATCAACTTTTGCCACATATAGAAAAAGACGGTGTAAAATTACACGGCATTAAATTATATGAAACCGAAAATAATTTTGTAGAATATTTTGGATAATTTTAGGATGGAAGAATCAAAAAATAAAAAAGGGTACCAAAAAATTGATCAGTATAATCAAGAAAGTATAGATGAATTAGCAAAAAGTTATACATCGGTGCTTACTACTATTGGGGAAGATATTACTAGAGAAGGAATCCTTAAAACACCTACTCGTGCTGCAAAAGCAATGCAATTTTTAACCCATGGCTATGATTTAAATCCAGCAGAAATTTTAAAGTCTGCCATGTTTAAAGATGATTATTCTCAAATGGTCATTGTAAAAGACATCGAAATTTATTCTTTGTGCGAACATCATTTATTACCATTTTTTGGCAAGGCGCACATTGCCTATATTCCCAACGGACATATTGTAGGATTAAGTAAAATTCCTAGAGTGGCCGATGCCTTTGCCAGAAGATTACAAGTACAAGAAAGATTAACAACAGAAATTCTGAATTGCATTCAAGAAACCTTAAACCCATTAGGTGTTGCGGTAGTGATAGAATGTAAACACTTATGCATGAGTATGCGTGGTATACAAAAACAAAATTCGGTAACCACTACATCTGCATTTACAGGTGCTTTCGAAAACGAAAAAACCCGAGCAGAATTTATTCACTTAATAGGAATAAGCTTAGTTTAATTGTCTTTTTCGGCGCTTTCAGTGGGGTTTTCTCCCTCTTTGGGTTTATTAATGGCATCAAATAGTTTCTCCATTTTTGAAACATATTCCATAGAATCGTCGATAAAAAAATCGATGTTTGGAATGACGCGAACTTGATTGCGAATTTTTTCTCCTAATTTATATCGAATCTCACGGGCTTTAGCGCGTAATTCATTTAATAATAGTTCGTTGTTTTCGGCATTAAAAATACTGAGGTAAACTTTAGCAATAGAAAGATCGGGACTCATTCTTACCATGGTAATCGTAACGATACTACTGCCATGAAAAGACCAACCTTCTTTTTGTAAGATTTCACTTAATTCTTTTTGTATAACTCTTGCAAATTTTTGCTGACGTTTTGTTTCCATTTTTAATTTATTAAGTGCTCAAATTATCTTTTAAATAAAGTGCAAGTTCTTCTTTGGTCCATTTTTCTTCTAATTTGATGATGCTTGCTGCATCAGCAAATACAGGTGGTTTAGCTTTTTGCGTTAATCTTATATAATGATGATTGAATACATCTAATGCAATATGACAAGGTTTAATATCTGCAAATTCGAGCGCTCTCTTTTTGCTTCTAATATATAAATCCCAATCAGCACCTTGAATTCTCTCGTCCCATAAGCCCAATAAATCTAATGCTTTTCTATTAAATATTACGCTATTTCCTACAAAACCTTCTACCACTTTATTTTTGAATTGCTTATATCTTTTTGCAGAAAAAGATTCCCAATTACCATACATTAAATAATGCATAGCAGTTAAGAGTTTTTTTGTTTTTGGAATAAAGCCGGTTAAGTTTTTTATTAATTTCCATCGCCTACCTAAGCTTAAGGTTTTGCCTAAGCTTTCTACTCTTTCAATGCCACAAACAGTAATAACATCTAATTGATTTTTTTCCATGCTGTCTAAAATCTTTTGATCCCAGTTTGGAGAAACAATGATGTCATTATTTAAAAATGCGAAAATATCGTTTGAGGCAATTTTAATTCCTTGATTTTGGGTATACGGATAAGAATAATTAGCCCGGTTTGCAATTACGGTAGCCCCTTTTTCGATGAAAAATTCTTTGCTACCATCGCTGGAGTGATTGTCAATAATTATTAATTCAAATGGGTAATGCGTGTACTTTTTAAGGTTTTCCCAAAAAATTTCATTCATCTCCAATTGATTATGTATGGCAGTAATGATGCTAATCATAAATTTTTATAATATACAAAGATAGTATTATTCTGATTAGTGGATTTATACTAAATTGCATTGTTTTTTGGAAGGCTTGTAAGGCCTCCATTAACCTAAACTTTTTTAAATGAAGATTTATTTCAAGCTACTTTCTTTTGCAAAGCCATTTAATCGATTTGTACCAAAGTATTTTATACTTGCGGTATTGGCCGTGATTTTTGGTTTGGCAAATTTTACGCTCATGATCCCTTTATTAAATGTGATTTTTGAAAAAGTAGAGGTTGTTACCATTGTTGCCAAACCCCAATTTGCTTTAAATCTGGAGTATTTTAAAGGCATATTTAATTTTTACTTTGCAAGTATTTTTAAGACTTATGGTCAAGTAGGTGCTTTGCAGTTTGTTTGTGTTGTTATAGTTGTTTCGGTTTTCTTGGCCAATCTATTTAAATACTGGTCGCAAAGGGTGCTGACTTCTATGCGCACTTATGTTGTTCAAAATATTAGAGCTGCTTTATTTTTAAAAATTACTTCATTACAGGTTGGTTATTTTCATAGTCAGCGAAAAGGCGATTTAATGTCGAGCTTATCGAATGATGTTAACGAGGTAGAAAATTCTGTTGTCAGTTCGGTGCAGGTGATATTTAGAGAACCGCTCATGATCATTGGCTACGTGGTGCTGCTTTTTAGTATGTCTGTTAAACTCACCTTTTTTACGCTATTAGTATTGCCTATATCTGGTGGTGTAATTGCTTGGATTTCTAGAAAATTAAGAAAAGAAGCTGAAGTTGGGCAAGGATTATTAGGCGAGATGTTAAGCATTATTGAAGAAACAATTTCTGGCATTAGAATTATCAAAGCATTTAATGCGCAACAATATGTAAGAGAAAAATTTGATCAACAAAATAATAAATACCGTAGTGTTTTAAAATCAATGTGGAATAAGAGAGAATTAGCCTCTCCAATTTCTGAATTTTTAGGCATCAGTATTGTTGTATTGGTTATTCTATATGGTGGTCGTTTGGTATTAGAAAACCAATCAGAATTAAATGCGAGCGAATTCATCACTTATATTATTTTATATTCTCAGATATTAATTCCTGCTAAAAATATTTCGACTGCGATCACGAATATTCAAAGAGGCATTGCCTCCGGAGCCCGCATTTTTAGTGTATTAGAAACAGATGTAAATATTGTAGAAGACAAAGATGCTATTGCTAAAACGGATTTAAAAGATCAAATTGTTTTCAAAGATGTGAGTTTTCAATATGCCGATTCCAAAGTTTTAGAACAAATCAATTTGACAGTGGAGGCTGGAAAGATGATTGCATTGGTGGGTCAATCGGGTGCTGGAAAATCTACCATGGCCGATTTATTACCTAGGTTTTATGATGTAACAGATGGTCAGATTTTAATTGATGGCATCGACATTAGAAAAATAAAATTACACGATTTAAATCAGTTAATGGGCATTGTAACGCAAGAGTCTATTTTATTTAATGATACCATTTTCAATAATATTGCATTTGGAAATAAATCTGCAAGTAGAGAAGCAGTGATAGCTGCAGCTAAAATTGCTAATGCTGATGAATTTATTGTAAAATTAGCTGATGGTTATGATACTAATATTGGCGACAGAGGCGACAAACTCTCTGGTGGACAGCGTCAGCGCTTATCTATTGCTAGGGCAGTATTAAAAAACCCACCTATATTAATTTTAGACGAAGCCACTTCTGCATTAGATACCGAATCCGAAAAATTGGTTCAAGATGCCATTCATAAATTAATGCAAAACAGAACTTCTATTGTAATTGCTCATCGATTATCTACAATTCAACATGCAGATACAATTGTTGTCATGCAAGATGGTAAGATTATTGAACAAGGAAAACATGCAGAATTGATTAGCCTAAATGGTACTTATAAAAAGCTAACAGACATGCAAAGCTTTCAATAATTAATATAAAAATTGTTGATTAGGATATCTCGTTTCGTGTAAGGCTTTTACTTTATCATAAATCAAAGTTCTAAAACTTTCTAGGTTTGATTTATTTAATGCCGAAATAAATATGGCAGGCGTATTGGTTTTACTAATCCAGCTTTTCTCAAAATCTGCAATACTCATTTCTCCGTCTTCCGAATAAAATGCATCCACTTTATTAAATACCATAATCATCGGTTTATCGAGCACCTTAAGGTCTTTCAGCGTTTCGTTGACCACACTAATTTGTTCTTCAAAACTAGGGTGGGAAATATCGACTACTTGCATTAATATATCTGCTTCTTGTACTTCTGATAAAGTAGATTTAAAACATTCTACTAAATGATGGGGTAATTTGCGAATAAAACCAACAGTATCGGAAAGTAAAAAAGGAAGATTAGCGATTACTACTTTTCGAACGGTTGTATCGAGTGTGGCAAATAATTTATTTTCGGCAAACACTTCAGATTTACTCAGCATGTTCATGATGGTAGATTTACCAACATTGGTATAACCAACTAAAGCAACACGAATTAATTCGTTTCGGTTTTTTCTTTGTGTTTCGTTTTGCTTATCAATTATTTCTAATTTTTCTTTAAGCAATGTTATTTTTTGTAAAATAATTCTTTTGTCGGTTTCTATTTGAGACTCTCCTGGTCCGCGCATACCAATACCCCCTTTTTGTCTTTCTAAGTGGGTCCAAAGTCTTTTTAAACGAGGCAACATATATTGGCATTGCGCAAGCTCTACTTGCGTTTTAGCCTGAGCAGACTGGGCTCTTTTAGCAAAAATATCGAGAATTAAACTGCTGCGGTCCATGACCCGACATTTTAATTCATATTCAATATTTCTTAATTGCGAAGGACTTAATTCGTCATCAAAAACAACAATATCTGCTTCTTCTGCTTTAACATATTCGCAAATTTCTTCGAGTTTTCCTTTACCTACGTAAGTTCGAATATCTGGGCGTTGTACTTTTTGTGTAAACTGATGTATACAAGTTCCGCCTGCTGTTTCTACTAGAAAAGCCAATTCGGCTAAGTATTCTTTTTCTTGTGCTTCTGTTTCGTCTGGCGTAATAATTCCTACAAGCACAATTCTTTCTTGTGCGGCACTTGTATTATAAAGTTGTTTTGCCATTTATTCTGCTGAACGCAGCGATTTAACATAGCTTGCTACAGCATTGATTTCTGTTTCAGAAAGTAGATCTTTATAAGCCGGCATTAAATTTCTGCCATGTTTGATAATTCCGATAAGTCCTTTGTTTGCGCACATAGAAGCGGTTAAATTAGCAGCGCCATTAACACCCGCTTTACCATCTTCGCCATGACATCTTAAACAATTATTGATATAAATACCTTTTCCATGAACAAGAACATCATAGTTTGCAGCCATAGTATCGGTTACAATGCCATCTAAATTTGCTTTTTTAAGCATGACACTTTTAGTAGTTGATAAAAAATAAATATATACAAACAAGAAGGTTGAAATTAACACCATCGCTTTGTTCTTTTTCTTAAATCCAATTATTCCTAATACCAAACCAACAATGGTAATTGTTAATTTTAAATGGAACCAGCCGCCAATGGTTTTCATGCCAATTTGAGTTAACCAATAAATACCAGTGACTAAGAAAATAGTACTGATAATCATACTGATTACTTTGGTATAAGCTTTGTATTTATCAAGCGCTGTGTTTTTGTCAAAAACCAATAGCATTGATTTTACCACATAATCTATAATAAATAGGACTGCACTGGCAATGTGTAAAGTTTCAATTAGCTTCATTTTTATCTATTTTATTTCAACAAATATAATCATAGAAAGTATAAGGCTCAAATTATTACCATAAATTGTTTAATCCTAAAGAAATTAGTAGCTTTAATATTGATCCATTAAATCGTATTCGTAAAAATTACTTTATATGAAAAAAACAATATTATACTGCTTGTTTATATTCTTAGGCATGCGTGTATCAGCCCAACAAACTTTTCCAGTAAATGGTGTGGCAGAGGTAATGCCAAATAAATTTGCCCTGATTGATGCCAGCATTTATGTTGATGCACATACCCATTTAGCCAAAGCGAGCCTATTGATTGATGGCGGTAAAATTGTTAGTATTTCAGAAAAAGTGAATATTCCGGCAGGTTATGTTGTGATCAATTGTTCAAATAAAATTATTTATCCTGGATTTATTGATGCCTATACAAGCTACGGATTGTCGGATACAAAAAACGAAGGTAATACAGAAGATCCTATTTTTATTAGCAATAAAGATGGCGCATACCATTGGAACGAAGCGGCAAGAAGTGAATATAATGCAATTACTAATTTTAGTGTAAAGCATTCGGATCCTGATGTATTTCGTTCGCAAGGTTTTACGGTAGTTAATACCTTGAAAAAAGACGGCATTTTTAGAGGTACCAGCGCATTGGTTTCTTTAGGCTCGGAAAGAGATAATTTATTAATTATATCGCCAAATGTCGCATCTGCATTGTCTTTCAGAAAAGGAAGTTCAAAACAAGATTACCCATCTTCATTAATGGGTAGCATTGCTTTAATTAGACAAAGTTATTATGATGCAAAATGGTTAAAGGATAATAAAGGGAAAGTCGAATTTAATCAATCACTTCAGGCCATTAATGACCAACAATCGAAAATTAAAATTTTTGAAGTAACAGATGTGCATGATATTTTTAGAGCACAAAAAATAGCAGAGGAATTTAATATTAATTATGTTTTTAAAGGTGCAGGAAACGAATACCAACGCATAGCGGAACTAAAAAAAATAAACCCAGTAATTATTATTGGTTTAAACTTTCCTAAAATTTACGACGTAGAAGATTATTTTGATGCGGGTAATATTTCCTTAACAGAATTAAAAAACTGGGAATTAGCGCCAACTAATCCAGCAGCATTAGCCCATGCAAATATTAAATTTTTACTCAGCACCAGTGATTTAAAGAAACCAAGCGAATTTTTAAACAACCTTAGAAAGGCTGTAAAATATGGACTTTCGGAAGAAAGTGCGCTAACAGCATTAACCGAAACACCCGCTACTATTTTAGGCGTTAAAGATCAAATGGGAAGTTTAAAAAAAGGCATGCGTGCTAATTTTATTATTTGTTCTGGAAATATTTTCAAAGAAGAAAGCGCTACTATATTATCAACTTGGATTGATGGTAAGTCATATGCAATTACTTCACAAAACGAAAATGATATTAGAGGAACTTATCAAGTAACTAATGGTAATATTGGCACAAAAGAAATTACCATCAAAGGAACACTAATTGATTTAGTAGCTACTGGATTAAAAGCAGACAGTTCGGACTTATCTATCAAGCTTAATTATTTTGAAAATCAAGTGTCGATGATTTATGATCCAAGTATTGATTCTACAAGCATTGGAAAATTTAGATTGAATGCCAGTTTTGTAGGAAATCAAATGATGGGAAGCGGCACAGGCAGCGATGGAAAACCATTTAACTGGACTGCGAATAAGATCAATACATTTCAAGATCCAGCTATTTCAAATGAGCCTATTCAAAAAGAAAAAGACTTAAAATTGGGCCCAGTATATTATCCATTTACAGCTTATGGAACTACAAGCACCTTGCAGGCCGAAAAAATGCTTATTAAAAATGCGACTATTTGGACAAACGAATCTCCAGCTGTATTAACCGAAACAGATGTATTAATTAATAATGGAAAAATTGTTCAAATAGGAAAAAATATTCAAGTACCCGATGCAAAAGTTATTGATGCAGCTGGAAAGTATTTAACCAGCGGGATCATTGATGAACATTCACATATTGCCATATCAAGAGGAGTTAACGAAGGCACACAAAGTAATACCGCAGAAGTTAGCATCGGAGATGCACTAGACCCAGACGATATTAATATTTACAGACAATTAGCCGGAGGCGTAACTACTTCGCAACTTTTACACGGTTCTGCAAACCCTATTGGTGGACAAAGTGCAGTCATCAAATTGAGATGGGGGAAAATGGCAGAAGAATTAAAATTTGAAGGTGCAAGCCCATTTATCAAATTTGCTTTGGGAGAAAATGTGAAGCAAAGTAATTGGGGTGATAGACAACAAACGCGATTCCCTCAAACCCGCATGGGAGTTGAGCAAGTGTATATCGATGCATTTACCAGAGCGAAAGAATATGAAGCTGAAAAATTAAACTTTGGCAGACTTAGTGCAAGTGCAAAATCAAAAATCATTAGCCCTCGTTTTGATTTAGAATTAGAAACCATGCTTGAAATTTTAAACAAGAAAAGATTTATTAGCTGTCACTCTTATGTTCAGTCAGAAATAAATATGTTGATGCATGTAGCCGACTCATTCAATTTTAAAGTAAATACCTTCACTCATATTTTGGAAGGCTATAAAGTGGCGGATAAAATGAAAGCACATGGTGCAAATGCCTCTACATTTTCTGATTGGTGGGCATATAAATTTGAGGTAATGGATGCGATTCCATACAATGCGGCTATTTTAACAAAAGTTGGCGTGAATACCGCAATCAATTCTGACGATGCAGAAATGGCCAGAAGACTTAACCAAGAAGCTGCCAAAGCCATTAAATACGGCGCTTTAACAGAAACAGAAGCCTGGAAGTTGGTTACTTTAAATCCTGCAAAAATGCTCCATATCGATCATCGTGTTGGTAGTATTAAAGTAGGAAAAGATGCAGACGTAGTATTATGGAATACCAATCCATTAACTATTGATGCTAAACCAGAAAAAACAATTATTGATGGCGTAATTTATTTTGATTCGGAAAGAGATTTAGAATTAAGAAAGCAAATTGCAAAAGAAAAGGAACGCCTCATTCAAAAAATGTTAGACCTGAAAAAATTAGGCATGCCAAGTCAAAAGGCAGCCATGAAAGAAAAAAAATTATATCACTGTGATGACATGGAAAATGAAATGTCTAACTAAGCTAAATAGGATGAAAAAAAGTATATTAATTTTTGCATTAAGTATAGTCAACTATGCTTATGCACAACAAAAAGAAAACATCATATTCTCTGGAGC
>CAJBBN010000217.1 GCA_903951325.1 uncultured bacterium | reverse complement strand
GGCCGTCAATTGGTTAGCCATTTTCAGCTGTTGCTCTTTTTCTTTTCCGAGTGTTGCTTTTTCTTTTTGCTCTTCTTGCAATAAGCCAGTCTTCACTTTTTTATTGCTTTCTAAATTCGTTTTTATATTTTCTAATTGCGATTCTTTAGATTCAATTTGCGCAGCTTGTTTTTGACGATAATCAGAAAATTCTTGTAAATATTTTAATCGCTTATAGGCTTGGTTAAAATTTTTGGCAGCAAAAATAAACATCATTTTAGAATAGGCGTTTTGGTTTCGATATGCAAATCGAACCATGGCGGCATATTCTTTTTTTAATTTAGCTAACTCGGCTTGTAGTTGCGAAATATCGCCCGCTGTTTCATCAATTTTTCCAGCCAATACATTTACTTCCGAGCTAATGGTTTTAATTAAATTTTCGCGCAATTGAATTTGCTTTTTCAGCGCATTGATTTGCGAAAGCGTAGCCTTTTTATTTTTTTGAGTTTCTTTTAAAATTTTAGTGGTTTGCGCAATTTCTTTAGCAAGGTCTTTTTTACGCTTTTCTAAATCTTCTTTAGACTGCGCTTGAACCGAAACCAACCCTGCACTTAAGCTCAGGATTAACAAAATACCAATTATTTTAAAATATCTCAACTTATTTGGGGGCATTAAATGGAAACACTAAGCTATTTACTTTTTCAATTTTTACAAACTGAATATTCAATTTTACGATATCTTTTGGCGAAATGGCTTGCACATTGATTAATGATGGGAATAAATACTCCCCCACATTTTTATAATCTGCGTAATTAATCACTAAAGAATTTTTAGTCAAGGTATCGGCTAATTTCCATTCGCTACTCTTATAAATAGACTTTTGGAAAATGGCATTTAAAATTTTGCTGCCTTCGGTTTGCGTAAACTGAAACTGTTCGGCATTCGATTCGAAATTAGATTTTGATGGATCTATTTGCGGTGGAATATTACCAATCAAAAGTGCTTCTATTAAGGCATAATTAATTGGGTAATTAATCATATTCGAAAGATAATTATAATCGCCTTCGTTGTATTCGTTGGTTAATCTATTCAGAATTTTTACACTATCGGTAGTCAGTAATACCCTCGCCACTTCTAAGCTGCCCAGGGCATTCAGCGAAATCCAAATTTTTTGGGCCGATTGCATGCGCAAACTAATCGTTAAATTTTGCGATTGATTTTTAGTTTTTAAACTGACTTTTGCTTTAGCCGTTAGCAAATCAAATTGAAATTGATGCGCAGGTAATGCCTTGATAAAATCGAGGCGTTCTTTGGCTTCGGCAGTTAATACTGGTTTGCTATTTTTAGCCGTAATGGTTTTCGCTACGCGACAAGCATTCAATAAAAATACCGACAATAATAGCAGTGTTACTATGCGCTTATTCAATCCATTTCCCTTCCTTTATTTTTTCGGATAATTGCTCCGAACCTGGCCCTAAAGTTTTAGCCGCTTTCCATTTTTCGATGGCTTGAACGGCAGCCTCTTTCCTAGTTAAAAAATATAATATGTCGCCGTAATGCTCCATTAAAGTGGGAGTTGGGGTTTCGGTATGAGATAAAGCCAGTTCTATCCAAATTAAAGCTTGCTCATAATTGGCCATTTTAAATAATACCCAAGCGTAAGTGTCTTCAAAAGAGGCATTGTTAGGCTGTAATTCGTTTGCTCGCTTTGCCATTTGCGCTGCTTTAGGTAATTGTTCCTTTCTTAACGCTAAATAATAAGCATAATTGTTGAGCACAAAAACTTCATCGGGTTTCAATGCCAAAGAGGCATTGTAAAAAGAATCCGATTGCGCATATTGTTTTAAATCGTTGTACACATCGCCTAAGCCCGAATAAATTTGGGCTTGCATTTCTTTGTTATCAAAAGTAATGGCCAATGCTTGTTTGTAAGCTAAGGCTGCTGCTTCAAAATCTTTGGCTTGATATTTAGCCGCTGCATTCAAATAAAATACAAAATTTTGATTTGGAAATAATTCGATGGCTTGGTTAGAAGATTTTAACAAGCCGCTGTAGTCTTGTGTTTCTGCTTGTAATAATAATAAATTTTGCCAAACTGCAAATACACTTTTGTCGAGTGCTATGGTTTGTAAATATATTTTTTTAGCCGAATCTAATTGTTTGTCTTGATAAAGTAAATCGGCATAAATAGCAAAGGCTTTGGCTTCTGCAGGGTGCGCTATAATTAAAAAGCTGGCCAGCGCTAGTGCGCGTTTGCGTTGGCTTTGCTTACCAATTACCGAAAAATACGGCGCCAATATTCTTACTTTATGATCAATGTTTATTTGTGGATTTTGAAATGCGCTATACAAATAACGCATCGCTTGCGACTCTTCTTTTTTAATGCGATAATATTCTGCCAGTTCTAATTGCGCATAGCCATTGTTCGAATCTAATTGCAATACTTTTTGATAAATAGCAAAAGCTTTATCGGAGTTATTGTTGGCCGAAAAAATATCAGCTAATAATAAATAATATTTAGGTTCTTTTGGATAGCGATTAATAAGTGTTTGTATTTCGGCTGCTGCATTATTTACTTTATTCAGCTTTAACCAAATTTTTTCTTTCTGAATGGCTATCTCTTCTGTTATACCTAATTGTTTTGATAGTTCGTCGTAAGTACGCAAAGATTTTTTATATTTTTTTTGCGCCAATTGCATATTGGCTACCGAAAAATAATGTTCGACCTGCGTAGGTTTTAATTTTACTAATTGTTGATAATACTTTTCGGCCATTTTATATTCCGACATTTTTTCGCTGGCTTCTGCTGCAGCCATCAAATACCATTCGTTATTTGGTTCGAATTTAATGGCCTGAATAGCATAAGGCAATGCAGCTGCAGGGTTTTTTAAATTCAAATGCATTTGCGAAAGCTCGTAATAAGCTGCCGCTTGATTAGGATCTATGGCAATGGTTTTTTCGAAATTAATTATGGCCGTGCTGTAATCCGATATGGATTTTAAACGCAAGCCTTCGAAAAAAAACATTTCTGCTTTTGTTTGTTGCGCTTCGCTTAGCTTATTTTTCCCTTTTGGAGCTTGCGCAAAAACAGCAATAGCCAAACATTCCAATAACATACAAAGCAAACCGATTAACAGTACGCGTTGTATAAATGTTGGTTTGACTTTAAACATTTTTTTATTTAGTAATGGTCGAGTAATCGCTGATGCTTAATGAACCACTCACACCTGCTAGTTCGGCGAAATTTCCAACCATTGAATTGCTAAAAGTGGAGTCTTTAATTTTTACATTTTTCTGCAAAATACTATTGCTAATAATCGCGCAATAAATATTGCTGTTGTCTCCAATAGATACATGCGGGCCAATCTTAGCGTTTTCAATTACTACGCCTTCGCCAATAAAACAAGGGTGTATAATTTCTGAATTAATGATGCGTGCCGAGCTAGCAATTAGCGATGCGTCTGCTTTATTATATTCTAAAATGCGTTGGTTGGTAAAAACAGTGGCGTCTTTATTTCCGCAGTCGAGCCATTCTGTCACTTGGCCTGGTGCAAATTGCGTGCCTTTGGCTTTCATGTTTTCCAACACATTGGTTAATTGAAATTCTCCTTTTTCGGTAATGTTATTATCAATGATATAATCAATTTCTTTTTTCAAATACTCTCCGTCTTTGAAATAATAAATTCCAATGATGGCTAAATCCGAAACAAACTCTTGTGGTTTTTCGATAAAGTCGGTGATGATATTATTCGCATCTACTTTTACTACGCCAAACTGACGCGGGTCTTCGATTTGTTGTACCCAAATAATGCCGTCTTTGCTTTGGTCTAAAATAAAATCTGCCTTGAATAAAGTGTCGGCAAAGGCAACCACTACGGGGCCTGCTAAACTTTCTTTGGCACAATGAATAGCATGAGCCGTTCCTAATGCTTCCTGCTGATGGTAAATAGTTCCTTTTGCACCTAAACTTTCGGCAATTTTAATTAAATTTTGCTCTGCTTCGGCTCCAAAATCGCCAATGATAAAAGCAATCTCTTCAATAGATTGTCCGCAAACTTTATGAATATCTTCCATGAGGCGTTGCACAATGGGCTTGCCAGCTACTGGAATTAATGGTTTTGGGGTAGTTAATGTATGTGGCCTCATGCGCTTTCCCATACCGGCCATAGGTACAATAATTCTCATATTTTTCGATTAATAGGTAATGGGCAAAAATAAGAAATTTAGCCGACAAAGCATAGGCTATTTGCCTGTATGCCCGTATCCGCCTTCGCCGCGCGCCGTCTCAGAAAGCAGCGTAACTTCTTCCCAGGTAATTTGGGCATGAGCCGCTAAAACCATTTGAGCAATTCGCTCTCCTGGTTCGACCACAAAAACTTGGTCTGAGAAATTAATTAATAGCACTTTTATTTCGCCACGGTAATCGGCGTCGATGGTGCCCGGCGAATTTAAAACCGTAATGCCATTTTTAAATGCCAAACCAGAGCGTGGTCTAATTTGCGCTTCGTATCCAATGGGTAATTCTATAAATAATCCCGTCGGAATTAATTGGCGTTGCATAGGCGCAATGCTCATAGCCTCGCTTAAATGTGCGCGTAAATCTAACCCTGCTGCATGTGCTGTTTCGTAAGCTGGCAAGGCATTGTTCGAGCGGTTAATAATTTTTACTTTCATGATTTAATTTCTGAAAAGCTAAAGCAAAAAACTTAAGCAAATTTTTTATTTTTAAAATCTTCTAAAAAAGCAATGGCAACATATAAAATAAAAATGCCGGTTTGCGCTAATTGTAAAAACAGCAGATTCCCTTTGCCAATAAAGCTTTCGAGCGATCTTGCGAAAAAATAAAAAGCCAACATCAATACAAAATAAAAGAAAGCTTTTCGAATTTCGTAAGGTACCGGATAATGTTTTTGACCCACAAAATAGCAAGCCAACATCATAATGAAATAACAAGCTAGTGTAGTATAAGCCGAAGCTACAAAACCATAAATAGGAATTAAATACACATTTAAGGCAATGGTAATAATTGCGCCTAATAGGGTAAAGTAAAAACCATAATAGGTTTTATCGCCAAGTTTAAACCAAATCGATAAGTTCATGTAAATGCCGAAAAATAAATTCGCTAGTAATAAAATGGGCACTACATGTAAACCCGAACGGTAGTTTGGACCAATTAACGTTTCGATAAAATTAAGATGTGTCATTACCCCTAAGAAAATGGCGCAACAAGCAATCACATAATAGCGCATTACTTTGGCATAAGTTTGTTGGGCATTACTTTCGGCAGCTACTTTAAAAAAGAAAGGTTCGGCTGCCATCCGAAACGCTTGCGTAGCCAAGGTCATAAAGATACTGAGCTTATAAGCCGCATTGTAAATGCCAATCTGCGTTAAGCGACTTTCTATGGTTCCAGGTAAATAAAATTTCAATAAAATTCGGTCGAGGGTTTCGTTTACCATGCCCGCTAAACCTGCAAATAATAATGGCAATGCATAAACCAACATGGGTTTTAATTTATCCATGGCCACGCGCAATTGCACTTGCAAAATTTCTTTGTATAATAATAACAGCGTGGTAATCGAGGCCAATAAATTAGCTACAAAAATATAAAATACCGA
Source organism: uncultured bacterium (assembly GCA_903951325.1). GTDB lineage: Bacteria > Bacteroidota > Bacteroidia > Sphingobacteriales > Sphingobacteriaceae > CAIKLP01. The sequence continues at coordinate 21,177 of CAJBBN010000217.1, read as the reverse complement.
ATCGGATACTTGGTAAAATGAAACCCAAAAACTGCTTGGATTTTTAGCAACATACCAAGGGCAAAAAATCAAAAAGTAAAAATTGAAAAACACATACACTAAAATATTAGCCATGCGTATGCCTGCAAATTTCTTTGGTTTATTATCGAGTCTAATTTTAGCAAATGGAATAGCGGTCATGGCATCGATGGCTAGAATAGCCGCCAGCAAATAGACATAGCTGATTTGGTAAACGCTTGTGTTTAATGTTCCAGTAGCCAACCAAGTTAAAATGGGTTGCGCAAAAAGGGCAATGCCCGAAGAAAATAAAATGGCAATCCAAGCAACGGTAATAAATGCCGTCGAATAAATTTTATTTTTGTCTTCGGCTTGGCTGGCAAATCTAAAAAATGCCGTTTCCATTCCGAATAAAAATATAATATTGATAAAACTAATGTATGCGTAAAATTCGCCAATCACCCCGTAGTCTTGTTGGGGTAAAACACGCGTATGCAAAGGCACCAATAAATAGTTGAGCATTCTTCCTAAAATACTGCTCAAACCATAGTAGGCCGTTTGCGATGCGAGTTTTTTAAGCGAAGCCATTTATTTTTTGACTAAAAAATTATTGAAGTTTTTCATTTCGGATTCGTTTACCGTTACAGCTTCAACCACTGCACGCTCGGGGCCTTCGTTACACCAGTCTACAAAAGAGTCGAGCATAAAGTCATCGCCTTCGGCTTCGCAATACACGCTGCCATCTGCTTGATTCATAATAAATCCGCTAATGCCCAATTGATCGGCAACCGCTTTGGTCGAATCGCGGTAATAAACGTCTTGCACTTTTCCTGTTACGGTAATATTGAAATGTTTTTTCATCCTTAAAAATTACGCTTACCGTTTCGGCATTTAATATAAGCACACAAAATTATTTTTTCGGGCCGAAGTTAAAGGTCATGTAATACAATTGTCTTATTTCGCCTTGTTTACGGCCGGGTACCCAACGCGGCATTAATTTAATAATGCGCAAAGCTTCGTCGTCGCAACCATAACCAATGCCTTTAATAATTTTCGGCATTTCAATATAACCATTGGTGCCAATATAAAAAGATGTAATTACTTTTCCGGTAATTTCGTTTTCTTTAGCAATACTTGGATAACGCAAATTAGCGGTGATAAAATCTTTGAACTCTACTGCACCACCCACAAACATAGGAACTTGGGTTAAGTCTTTATAAAAAGTAGTATCTACTTCGGCTTGCTTTAAAAAATATTTAGCCAAAGTATCTGGCTTTGCAAATAAAATTAATCCAGTCGAATAATTGTATTTGAAATAAGTTTTCATACTGTCGGTATAAAAAGTCCAGATGCCACTGCGTTGGTTATCGGCATAAGATCCTACTTTGCTTGGCGTACCATACTTGGTATTGTAACGGGCATAATAACCGGTTTTAAAAGTGCTGGCCGAATCTTTGGTATCATATTCTTCTACCAACACATTTAAGGTTTTGTGAATTACTTTTTTACGAAAAGCAGTTTGTGCAAATACGCTCGATATACTTGCGCTCAAAACAATTAGGAATAAAAACTTTTTCAAGGTCTGTAATTTTTTGAATGAATAATTTATGAAAAACTAATGGCGGTACTATCGCCTAAATTTAAACTCTGGCTCAAACCCTTTAAAGATGCATCGTTGCCGATTAGCGAATCGAATAATACCACATCTTCTAATTGCGAAAAAGAACCAATAATCGAATTTTTAATAATCGAATGATCTACATAAGTATTTTCGCCAATGGAAACATTGGGGCCAATAATCGAATTTTGAATGCGACAATTAGCCGGAATATTTACGGGTTGAATAATAATGGTATTTGGAAAATCGAAAGTAGTGACCGGATTTTTTTCTCTGCTGAGTAACATGGCATTAGTCGAAAGCAATACTTCTTTACGCCCGCAATCGTACCAATCTTCTACTTTAAAAGTTTTAATTTTCGAACCTTGCTCAATCATGTGCATCAGGCCATCGGTTAATTGAAACTCGTTGTAAGTTCTAATATCGTGTTGAATATTGTAATCGAGTGCATTCATTAAAGCCGAAGCCTCTTTGATTTTATATAAACCCACCATAGCCATGTTTGATTTTGGAATGGTTGGCTTTTCTACTAAATGCGTAATGTAACCGTCATCGTCGGATTCTACGACTCCAAAATTACTTGGGTCTTCTACCCTACGCACCCCAACTGCCGAACAAGGTAAATCTAATACACTGGCCAAATCGACATCAAAAATGGTGTCGCCTAAAACAATTAATATTTCGTCGTTGGCCTGGATTAAATCTTTGGCCGTCCAGATGGCGTGGCCGATGCCTTCTTTTTGCGCTTGCACCACAAATTCGTTGTGCAAATGCGGGTATTTTTCGGTAATATAAGATTGAATTTTATCGCCTAAATAGCCAATTACAAAAATAAAATCTTTGATGCCTACTTCGCTTAGGCTGTCGATGATATGGCCTAGAATTGGTTTGCCTGCCACGGGCACCAAAGCCTTGGGCTGTGTGTGCGTGTGTGGTCTAAGTCTGCTACCAATTCCGGCTACCGGTATAATTGCTTTCATTTTTTGTTGGAAGAAAAGGCCAGTTAAACTCGCGCAATTCCTTTAGTTTATGCATCGAAGATACAATATTTTTAGTTTAGCATAAAGCGTAGTTAATATTTCTAAAAAATCGCTATTTTTAGGCCTGAAAATACCCATCCAAATAACCCTTAGCATGAAAAGAGACCTCAAAATTTTCAAATTAATTGACCAAGAATTAGCACGCCAAGAAGAAGGCATTGAACTCATTGCATCCGAAAATTTCGTGAGCACACAAGTAATGGAAGCGCAAGGTTCTTGCTTAACCAATAAATACGCCGAAGGCTTACCCGGCAAACGCTATTATGGCGGTTGCGAAATTGTCGATCAAGTAGAACAATTAGCGATTGATCGTGCAAGAGAATTATTTGGTGCCGCATGGGCCAATGTTCAACCACACTCTGGTGCGCAAGCCAATGCTGCGGTTATGTTAGCAGTTTTAAATCCAGGCGATAAAATTTTAGGTTTCGATTTATCACATGGTGGGCATTTAACCCATGGTTCGCCAGTAAATTTTTCGGGTAAATTATACCAACCTTCTTTTTATGGGGTCGATAAAAAAACAGGTTTAATTGATTATGCTGCTTTTGAAAAAACAGCCATGAAAGAAAAACCAAAATTAATTATTTGTGGTGCTTCTGCCTATTCTAGAGATTGGGATTATAAACGCATGCGTAAAATGGCCGATAAAATTGGCGCTTTATTGTTAGCCGATATTTCGCATCCAGCTGGTTTAATTGCGCGTGGCTTATTAAACGATCCATTGCCGCATTGTCATATTGTAACTACTACTACGCATAAAACGCTAAGAGGCCCGCGTGGCGGACTCATTATGATGGGAAAAGATTTTCCTAATCCATGGAAAATTAAAACGCCTAAAGGCGAAATTAAAATGATGTCTGCGATGCTAGATGGCGCGGTGTTTCCGGGCACACAAGGTGGACCACTAGAACATGTCATTGCGGCTAAAGCCATTGCCTTTGGCGAAGCTTTAAGCGAAGGATATTTCAAATATATTTTACAAGTACAAAAAAATGCGAAAGCCATGGCCAAAGCATTTAACAAAAGAGGTTACGAAATTATTTCTGGTGGCACCGACAATCATTTAATGCTCATCGATTTGCGCAATAAAAATGTAACCGGTAAAGAAGCCGAAAATTCTTTGGTACTAGCAGATATTACCGTTAATAAAAATATGGTGCCATTTGATGATAAATCTCCATTTGTAACTTCAGGATTCCGAGTAGGTACTTCGGCTATTTCTACGCGTGGTTTAAAAGAAAAACACATGGATCAAATTGTTGATTTTATTGACCGCGTGTTGATGAATAAAGACAATGAAAAAGCTATACTAAAAGTAAAAAAAGAAGTGAATGCTTGGATGAAGCAATTCCCTTTATACAAATAAAAAAATTATTCGTAGCAACCAATCGTTGAGGGGTTGCTACGATTTTTTCCATCCATATCGAATAAAAAAGGAATCGCAGGGCCGCCAGATATCACTTGCCCAAAGCCAATAGCAGGGCTCGTTTGCTTTAAATGATAATCTTCATTTTCGTTAATAGCGAGTGTTAAACTTGGGTTGGCAAACAAAGGATCTCTATTCAAAATATTACTGTCTGTGTATTCGGATTTACTGCTGCGCATTAAGTTATTACTCAAAGTGTACATCGGTAATGCACCCGATTTAAAATCAATAAATAATTCGTCTCGCAAATTTCCCCACATAATATTGTTGAGCAATCTGAATTTTAAATTGCCAATATAAACCTGCGAATTATATTTTAAATAATCGGTAAGCGTTACACCCGAAGTTTGTCTATTGGTAAAGTTATTGGTTTGCGCAAAAGTATTGTGTACCATGTCGTAGTCGCCGCCCAACTGCACAAAAAATGCATATTGCCCACAAGCAAAAACCAAATTGTTATAGGCGTTTATTTTAGCACTGATACCAAAAATGCCCGTAACCATGCTGTATTTAATAATCGAGTTTTCGATTTGCAAAGTAGGCTGTACGCCATACAGCGGATAGGTTCCAACCACTACGCCATATACTGCATTTTTAATGGTGGTATAAGAAATTTTATTGTTTACACTTCCGGGTAAAAATTGCACGCAACTCCATTGCCCCGGCTCGTTGTAATATTCGCTTTCTCTGCGGTCGCCTTGTAAAGTAATGGAATCTGTTTGGCTGCCATTCATTTCGATGGTGCCTTTGGCATACATCACCGCATTTTGGTGTAAATAAATTCTTACCCCCGGCTCAATGGTTAATTTACTTAAGCTGTCTACTAAAATGCCACCATAAATTACATAAGGTAAATCGTTGGCCCAAGTTATATTTCCAGTTAAAATACTGTCAGAATAAAAATGCGCATTTTGTCCATACGATAATAATTGCACTTGCGCTTTTTGCTCGTTATACGTAAACTGAATAGAATCTGCAATTAGAAAGGGACGCTCGGCTGCATTGGCTTTGAGCGTTACTTCCACAAAAACAAAAGCAGAATCGTTGCCTTTTATTTCTAAGTCGGCAATATTATTTCCGGCAATGCCATCGGCATTTAAACGGTAAGTCGCAAAATCATTTTCGTTGGTTAAATGAATATTCGAAATATTGATGGCGTTTTTATTTTTATTATAAATCACAAAACGCTTGGTTACGCTACCTACTGTTGTAAAAACAGTATCAAATAAAACGGTGTCTTTAGAAAAAGTAATTTTAGCCGATGGATCGGTAGTGATGAGCTGCTCTGGCTTACAAGCAAAAAATAAAATCGCCAGTAATAAAAAAGAAAGAAATTTGGTTGTTTTATTCATTGCTCAAATATAATTTTTTTGGGTGGATGCCGCGGCAATTACCCTTAAGCTTTTAAAATCTTTATTCATTAAATTAATTCCTGGCTTGCTTCCTATTTTAAACGCACCCAATTGATCGCTCAATCCTAAAAAGGCTGCGCCATTGAGCGTAGCCCATTGTAATAGCTCGGCCAATGGTATTTGCGGATAAGCTGCCCGAATGGTATTTATTTCGGATAACATAGACAAACTATGGTTCGAGGCTAAACTATCGGTACCTAAACAAATATTTGCGCCAGCTGCTTGTAAGAACGCAATATCAGGCAATTTATTTTCGATGAATATATTGGCATTGGCACAAATCACATAATATATTTCGTTACCCGATTGTTTGGCAAGTTCCAAATCTGCAGGCGACATGAAAGTATTGTGCACCAATCCCATTTTTTGCGATTGAAATAATTGAATATAAGATGTAAGCGAAGAATCAAATCCAGCTTCGAAATGCGAAATATCGATGCCAAATTTTTCGTATAAACGCGTAAAATCTCCGCTGGCATTTTGCATAAAAATATTTTCTGCTGCAGATTCTTGGTTATGAATACTGATGGTTTGATTATTGGCTAATGCGGCAATCGCTTGCATCAACTTAGTCGAAACCGAATAAGGTGCATGCGGTACAATGCTCGAATGGCTTAGCTTTGCGGCTGCTTGCATTTGCAAAGCATCCATTATAATTTTTTCTGCACGCTCCGGATTAAAACCTAATACTTCAAAAAAAGTATGGTAAAAAATCGGGGATTGTTTTTTAATTTCAATGCTCGATAAATTATTCGAAATATCGCCTACTGCTACAATTCCTTCGGCTTGCATTTGCGCATCGGCTTTTAAAGCTGCGGCTAAAATGTCTTGTTCCGAAAAACTGTTGCGCTTAGTTTGTACGCCTAAAATAAAATCGACAATACCTGTTTGCTCGGGTAAGCTATTATGCAAATGCGATAATTCTACATGGCAATGGCTATTGATAAAACCAGGCGCTAAATAGCCTTCCAATACTTCGACCTCCATTAAACCCTCGGCATTGGGTAAAATGGCTTCAATAGCTCCCGCATCATTCAAAACCAAAACGCCATTGTTTATTGGGCTTTGGTTCATCGGAAAGAGGATATCGGCAGTTATTTTACGCATGCCCAAAGATAAATTCTAAATCCAAATTGTTATAACTAATTTTACGCCGTGGAAAATCAAGAAATTAAGCAAGATATAAGAGCCCTGAGCCTGCCGTCATTGAAAGAAGCCTTTGTTAGCATGGGCGAAAAGCCCTTCAGGGCGCAGCAAGTGTACGAATGGCTTTGGAAAAAATCGGCGCGCTCGTTTGAGAGCATGAGCAATTTATCGAAAGAATTGCGCGCACAACTCGAGCAACATTATGTCATCAATGCAGTAAGCATACAAAGTTACCAGAAAAGTAAAGACCGCACCATTAAAAATGGCTTTCGCTTGGCCGATGGCAATTTGGTAGAAGGCGTGTTGATTCCCAATACCGACCGCATGACGGCTTGCGTATCTTCGCAAGTAGGTTGCAGTTTAACTTGTAAATTTTGCGCAACAGGTTATATGGATCGCAAAAGAAATTTAAATGCCGACGAAATTTACGATCAAGTGGTTTTATTGAACGAACAATCCACTTCCTTTTACGACAGACCACTGACCAATATTGTATACATGGGCATGGGCGAGCCGCTCTTAAATTATGCCAATGTATTGCAATCGATTGATCGCATTACGGCAGAAGATGGTTTGAATATGTCTTATAAAAGAATTACCGTAAGCACGGCCGGCATTGCTAAAATGATTCGCAAATTAGGCGAAGACGAAGTGAAATTTAATTTGGCTTTATCGCTGCATGCAGCTAATGATGCAAAGCGAAATGAAATCATGCCCATCAATGAGAGTAATACTTTGGAAGCCCTAGCCGATGCTTTAAAATATTATTACGAAAAAACACAAAACCCGGTAACCTACGAATACATTATATTTAGCGGGGTGAATGATGAGATTGAAGATGCCCGCGAGTTGGTTGAATTTTGCGCGCACATTCCTTGTAAAGTAAATATCATCGAATACAATCCGATTGCGCTTGCTGATTTTATTAATGCAAAAGAAGATAAAGTAGAATCTTTTGCCGATTATTTAAGACGCAATGGCGTGATCACCAATATCCGCCGAAGTAGAGGAAAAGATATTGATGCCGCTTGTGGACAATTGGCCATCAAAGAGCGCGCTCCTAAAGCAAACGATTAAGTACTAAGTATGCAGTTGAGGAGTGCTGTTGCGCTGCTTAACTTTGTACATGTTTTTACTGTTTCAATATTTAGAAAATTTCTCCGAATTACTTTATCCTAAATTATGTGGGGGTTGCGGCAATCATTTATACGAAAACGAAGAGGTGGTTTGCGTGTATTGCAGAGCTAGCTTGCCTTTGAGCGGCGAATGTGATTTTGAAAACAATGCCAGCGAAAAACTTTTTTGGGGTAAAGTGTCTATTAGTGCTGCCGCCAGTTTTTTATTCTTTCAGAAAAAATCGAGCACCCAACATTTATTGCATCAACTCAAATACCAGCAAAAAGAAAATATTGGCGAATGGCTGGGCGAACAATTTGCTTATAGCTTGCAAAGCAAAGGGCGCTTTGCTGCCGTCGAAATAATTATTCCAATTCCCTTGCATCCTTCACGCATTAAATTTAGGGGTTATAACCAATGCGATGCCATTGCCCGCGGCATGGCTAGCGTTTTGCAAATTCCGATTGTCAATGGGGTTCTTATTAGAAGTATAGCCACCCAAAGTCAAACCAAAAAAAATAGGTTTCAGCGTTTCGAAAATATGAATAGTGTTTTTAGCCTTGCCCAAGCTAGCGCCATTAAAGGAAAAAATATTTTATTACTAGACGATGTACTTACTACTGGTGCTACGCTCATTTCTGCCGCACAAGTTTTGCAACAAGCTGGTAGTAACAAACTTTTTGTTGGGGCGATTGCTAAGGCGTAGGAAAATATTTATTAATTTTGTAAAAAATAAAAAGATGAAAAATATATCGATTAAGGAATTCAGAAAAAATACGGAGAAATATCTATCGAAAATAATTTCGAATACAAGTCAAATTATTCTGTCAACAGGAAACAAAAAAGTAATTTTAATTTCTGAAAAAGAATTTATTGGCTTAACAGAAACGAGTTATTTATTATCAACAGAAGCTAATCGAATTAGATTACAAGAATCAATAGATCAAATCGAAAAGTCTATTTAAAAAATTAATAAATGGCTCTAACAGCAGCAGCAATTGCCTCTGCGTCGAAGCCGCATTCTTTCCAGAGTTCTGGTTGTTCGCCGTGTTCGATGTATTGATCGGGAATACCTAAGCGTTTAACGATGGCGTTTAATTGGTGATCTGCCATAAATTCTAATACAGCCGAACCCACACCGCCTTGTAAGCAACCGTCTTCTACGGTAATAATGTGGGTATAGTTTTCGAATACTTCGCGCAACATTTTTTCGTCTAAAGGTTTAGCGAATCGTAAATCGTAATGTGCTGGAAATATATTTTCTTTGGCTAATTGTTCGCAGGCTGCTACTGCAAAATTTCCAGGGTGGCCTAAAGTTAAGATGGCTACTTTTTCTCCCTCTTTAATTTTTCTGCCGACACCCACTGGTAAAATTTCTAATGGTGTTTTCCAATCTACCATTACTCCATTACCTCTAGGATAGCGAATGGTAAAGGGTCCCATGTTGTCTTGCGATGCGGTGTACATTAAATTACGCAACTCTTGCTCATTCATTGGTGCGGCAATCGTCATTTTTGGAATACAACGCATATAAGCAATATCGTAAGCGCCATGATGCGTTGGTCCATCGGCTCCTGCAAAACCTGCGCGGTCTAAACAAAATACCACATTCAAATTTTGTAAAGCTACATCATGCAATACTTGATCGTAGGCACGCTGCATAAACGAGGAATAAATATTACAAAAAGGAATCAAACCTTGCGTAGCTAATCCTGCCGAAAAAGTAACCGCATGTTGTTCTGCAATACCCACATCGAAAGCCCTGTCTGGCATGGCTTTCATCATAATGTTTAAAGAACTTCCACTTGGCATAGCCGGCGTAACGCCCATAATTTTTTCGTTGGCTTGCGCCATTTCTAACAGCGTATGTCCAAATACATCTTGGTATTTGGGTGGCTGCGGTGTAGTCGAAGTACTCTTTTTTATTTCGCCGGTAATTTTATCGAACAAACCTGGCGCATGCCATTTGGTTTGATCTTGCTCGGCTAATTCAAATCCTTTTCCTTTTACAGTTAAGCAATGTAAAATTTTCGGACCGGGTATGTCTTTTAAATCGGCTAATACTTTTACTAAATGATCTACATCGTGTCCATCTACTGGACCAAAATATCTGAAATTTAAGGCTTCAAATAAATTACTTTGTTTAAGCAAAGCACCTTTCAAACCTTTCTCTACTTTCTTTACAATTTCTTGTGCATTAGGGCCAAACTTGCTCACCAAGCCTAATAATTTCCAAATATCTTCGCGTACTTTATTATAGGTATGCGAAGTGGTAATGTCTGTTAAATATTCTTTGAGCGCGCCAACGTTAGGATCTATCGACATACAGTTGTCGTTCAATACCACTAATAAATTAGCGCCCGAAACCCCTGCATGGTTCATCGCTTCAAAAGCCATTCCCGCTGTCATGGCGCCATCGCCAATAACGGCAATGTGTTGACGATTGCTATCGCCTTTGTATTGCGATGCTACTGCCATTCCTAATGCAGCAGATATAGATGTAGAAGAATGCCCTACGCCAAAAGTATCGTATTCACTTTCGGAGCGTTTAGGAAAACCGCTAATGCCTTTATAAATTCTATTGGTATGAAAAACGTCTTTTCGACCTGTTAAAATTTTGTGGCCATAAGCCTGGTGCCCTACATCCCAAACTAATTGATCGTGTGGGGTATTGAATACATAGTGTAAAGCGGTGGTGAGTTCTACTACCCCTAAACTGGCTCCAAAATGTCCGCCATTTACCGATACTTGATCGATAATGGTTTGACGCAGCTCTTCACAAAAATCTTTTAACTGATTTTCAGGTAGTTTGCGTAAATCGGAAGGGGAATTGATATGGGGTAATAAATTCATGTATTGCGCTGGCCAACTATAATAGGCTAATAAGGTAAAATACGGCAAATTGTTTTAAAATTCCAATAAATTTCCATTCTAGGGAGCAAAAAAATTACTATTTTCGTGGCTTATGAATTGGATAAAAGAAAAGTTTGCCATTAGACTACCTCAGTTCGAAGGGCCTTTCGACTTGTTGCTCTTTTTTATTGAGCGCGATGAGTTAGATATTTACGATATTCCAATTGCTCAAATCACCAACGATTTTCTTCGCTATATCGAAGAAATGACTACCCTGAATATCGAACTGGCCAGCGAATTTATTTTAGTAGCGGCGCGTTTAATGCAAATCAAAGCGCGCATGTTATTGCCTCGTCCAGAAATTGATGCCGAAGGTAACGAAGTAGATCCGCGTAAAGATTTAATCCAAAAATTATTGGAGTATAAACTTTTCAAAGAAGCTTCGCTCGATTTAGAATTCTTACAAGAAGAAAGAACCAAACAATACCGTAAAGGAAATTTCAGTACCGATTTTAAATTGGTGCGTGAAAATGCGAGTCAAGAAGACGAATTACAAACGCTAGATTTATATCGTTTGCTTACGGTGTATCATAAAGTGTGGAACCGATTCCATAATAAACCCGAAGAAGTTAAACATACCGTTCTTCAATATCCTTATTCTATTGAAGAACAAAAAAATTATGTAAGCCGTTTGTTATTGAGTAACGAAAAATTAAATTTCGAAACCATTTTAAAAGAAAGTAAAGACCGCGTACAATTGGTGTATTCTTTCTTAGCCATTTTAGAAATGTTGCAACAAGAAATGATCGATATTCAAGTTGGCTTGGGCTTCAATAATTTCTGGGTATCGAGGCGCGAAGCAGGTTCTGAGCCTGCTTATTATTCAGAGGAAGAATAAGATTTGTTAAATAATTTATTCAGCGTTGTTAATTAATATTTTTTTAATTTGTTTGCAATACACTGATAATTAAGACTTTCTATTGAAAAGTGTTAAATGTTTTTTCGGTGCTTGTTAAATGTTTTCTAACTAACGATCCCAATACAAATTCCTGAATCCAGTTTTGAGTGCCAATGTAAATAGGTTGGCTTTATTAACTTGACCTTCGCTTTGTTGGTTGCGGTAGACATAGCCTAACTCTACACAAAAATTAACTTTCGGATTAATGACATAAGCTAGGCGCGCATCAACATATAGCAAACTCGAATTTACGCCTTGCAATATTTTATTGCCGTATTCGGAGTTGCGTGTATTGTAAGAAAGTAAAATATTGTTGCCTACATTTCCGGTAGCAGAATCGGCGCCATAGCGCGCATAATTTATTTGTAAATAGCTTCTGAAGTTTTTGTACTGATGCTCCAAGCGCGAAACCGACTCAATGAAGTTCGCGCCCAGTGGGTGTGCTAGGGCATCGTTGAAATGCGAATAGCTGCGTTGCGAATTACGGTGCGTATACATATAAGGTTTAGCCAAATTGATTTCGGTAAATCCATAGGTGTTGTTTAAACCAAAAACCTTCGCCGATTTTACGCCCAATTGCATGGCAAATTTATTGGCCCACCATCCTTTGTTAGCCGTGTATTCCGATACCTTTAATTCGTCGAGCATTAATTGACCATAAATTTTGGTGCTGCTGTTCCATTTATATTTAAGGGTTAAGCCCACCAGCGCATTGTCTGAAGATGCGGTATTATATTCTGCTGCGCGCAAAAATATAATCGGATTGGCATAAGTGGCATCGAAGCCGCGCTTGCCGCTAGAGTCGGCGTCTTGCCAAACTACGGCATCAAATAATCCGATGGTTAATTTTTTAGAAATATTCCAATCTAAGTAATGCATCACAGACCATTTTTTTTGTAAGCCCAATACTTCTGATAGTATTGGTGCAGTTGCATCGGTGTGCTGCATGTAAATAGCCGAATACTGTAATTTTTTAGATGCGTAAGTTGCTTTGAAATAAGGATAAGGCACCGCTACATCCGATAGTATCACTGAGCGGTAACCATCGCCAATAAATAATTTATCGTTGCCCAGCACAAAAGAAAAATTACCGCTTTGGTAAGCGATGTGTGCTACGGAATATTGGTAGTCGAAGTTTTTATCGGCGGTGGGTCCGCCTTTAGCCCAAACTTGTCCAAAGACCACGCCACGTGTTGTCATAGCCGAATCTAAATACGATGGAAATAAAGTTTGGTTTTCAAATATTTGTAAATCAAAAGAAAAATTATCGTTTACTTTTCCGTTTACTTGAAAGCCCCTGGTATTGTTCCACAAATTACGGTTGTCTTTTGTGGCGCTGCTGCCCCACTGTTTTCCTATGCTAAAGGTCGGTAAGTAATTAATATTGATGCTTGCTTGCTCCGAGTTAAATGTTAAAAATGCATCGTCGAACAAAGCGCGCTTTAACCATTTGTTTTTAGATGTGCTTGCCGCTGCTTTTTCGAAATAAGGTTGCATTGCGGTGTGCGATTGTGCCGTATCATTGTACCAGGTGTTGCTTGGGGTTATGCCGTGGTACAGGGGCGCTTGTTGCGCTTGAGCGCTAGCGTTTATTATTAGCAGTAAAATGATAATTTTTTTCATTTGTATGTTTCATTATAATATTTTAAAAGGCAACGCGCTGAGCCTTCCGCTGCGCTCAAGGCAAGACCGCTTATGCTCTTTTAAAATATTATACAAACTAATTGATATTTTGATATACTAATTGATATTCAGATTTTAAAATTGCTGGTATATTATCCCCATTAAACTCTTTAATCAATTTAATTGAATTAATAACTGATTCTTTTAATTCTGAAATTGTATCTCCTCCTGCATAAATTCCTTCTACGTTTTCTGCATAAGCGGAGTAGCAGTCTCTTGTTCTTTCGATTTTTATAAATATCTTTTTCATGTTTTTATCTTTTAATATTTAATACTATAATATTTCTATTATAATATTTCAAAAGGCAACGCGCTTGTGTGTTCTCGCTTCGCTCAAACCCAAGACCGCTTATGCTCTTTTAAAATATTATATAACCGTTATATTCAATAAACTAATTTCTCTTTTAAAATATTATGTAACCATCAATTACAATATATTTTAATAAATATACAACCTAAAAATATATTCCTGATTAATATTATAAAAAAACACTATTAAATAAACCTGCCGCTAAAGCAGCACAACAAAAAACCTTTGACATGAAACACTAAACCTGCGCATGGCATTAATCCAGTGCTTCGTAAACCGAGTTGTTGCTGACGTATTCTTTGACTAGGGATTTGATTTGGGCTACTAGGACCAAGTGGTTGGGTTGGTTGAAGGCAGCTAGTAGTTTGTCATATTCCGATTGGATGTGCGCATGGTCTTGCGCTTCTATTTTGGCAATTTTTATTTTTGGATGATGCGTTGGCAGGGTGTTTTCTGCGTCGCTCAATAATTCTTCGTATAATTTTTCGCCTGGTCTTAAACCCGAAATTTCAATTTGTATATCTTTTCCTAATTCTAAACCCGAGAGCTTAATCATTTTGCGGGCTACATCAATAATTTTTACCGAATCACCCATGTCAAAAATAAATATCTCACCTCCTGCGCCCATACAGCCTGCCTCTAATACCAACTGACAGGCTTCGGGTATGGTCATAAAGTAACGCGTAATTTCGGGATGCGTAACCGTTACTGGCCCGCCATTTTCTATCTGTCTTTTAAATAATGGAATAACCGAACCATTCGAACCCAATACATTTCCAAAGCGTGTGGTAATAAATGCTGTTTGATGATTTTTTAAGCTAGCCAAACTTTGAATATACATTTCGGCAATGCGCTTGCTGGCTCCCATAATATTGGTTGGGTTCACGGCCTTATCGGTACTAATCATAACAAACTTAGCTACCCCATATTCAATGGCTAAATCTGCCATGGTTTTGGTGCCTAGTGCATTCACTCGAATGGCTTCGAATGGGTTGGCTTCCATCAATGGCACATGCTTGTAAGCTGCCGCATGAAATATTTTATCAACCTTATATTCCTTGAAAATGCGATCCATGGCGCATTTGTTAGATACATCTGCAATAATGAATTTAGTTGATACATGCAGGCGTTCAATTTTACGACGCAAATTTAATTCTAATTCGTATATCGGCGATTCAGCCTGATCCACAAAAATAATCAACTTGGGTTTATAACCCACTACCTGACGCGCAATTTCGGAACCAATACTTCCGGCTGCACCGGTAATTAAAATTGTTTTATTAGAAATGTTTTGGAAAATATTTTCTGCATTTAAATTAATGGGAGCACGATTAAGTAAATCTTCGATGCGGACCGATTTAATTTGTTTAATACTTAATTCTCCATTAATCCATTGCTCAATAGGCGGCACATTTTTTACTTGTATGTTGCGCTCTATAAATTGCGTTAATAAATTCGATTTTTTATTTGCCGAAATATTTTGAATGGCAATAATAATTTCTTCGACCTGTTGCTTTTCAATAATACTATCTAAGACATTTTCGGGCGAATAAATTTTTATACCCATTAAACTCTTGCCCGCTTTAGATAGGTTGTCGTCTACAAAGCCCACTACCATTACACCCGATTTAGGATCGCTTTTAAGGGTGTTTAAGGTTAACACACCCGATTGACCAGCACCATATATTAAAATATTTTTTTTGCCTTTGCGTGTTTCGCCTATCAAAGAAATATAAATTACTTTAAATAATACCCTGGTAGAAATTAAATTGAAAAGAGTAAATAAAGCATGAATCACCACAATGCCTAATGGCATAAAATAACTTTCGTGATGAAAAGAATATTTATAAAAATAGATGGCTAAAAAAATAGTAGCCGAAGCCGCTATGGTTGCCTGAAAAATTTTAATGGTATCGACATAACCGGTATAGCGAATAATACCCACATAGGTTTGGAATACCAAAAAATAAACCAAGTACAAAAAGGCCACCAAAAAATAGCTATTCAGAATTGGGAAATTGGCAAATTCAATAGGTTGAAAATTAAAACGAATAAACCAAGTAATAAAAAAAGCCACAGACATCAGTAAAAAGTCTATCAGCAATACTAAATAGCGTGAGGCATAAATTCCGGTATACCTCGACAAAATCTTTCTTAACCAAGCTCTAATCATTGTATTTTATTTGGTAACATAATATACCCACATATACATGTAGGTGTAAATACAAAAATAAGCATTTAAATGACATTTTGATATAGCTGATGTGGGATAAGGGGAGGAGTATTCGTGATATTAAGACATTTTGGGGCAAAAAAAAGCCACGGAGGGGTGGCTGTTGCTTATAATTTGATAAAAAACTTAAAATTTAATCTGCCTAACTTTCAAAAGCAACTTCTTTACAATAACCAGAATATTGGGCTTTAAACCATTAATTTTCCAAGCGTTTAACACTTCTAAGTTTTGTCGAATAACATTTAGTAAACTTTTATTAGAAACGCCGCCTAAACGCATATTAATCATTAAAATAGGAATGTATTTCGATTTTATTTGGTTGACTTTGAGTGCTCTTAACATCCATTCATAGTCTGAAGCAATCTTTAGGCTTGTATTGTAATTGCCAATTTTCTCAAACACTTCTTTTCTTACAAACATAGTCGGATGCGGCAAGTCGTTTCCATCTTCAAAGAAATTATCATAATAGTTTTTAGAAACCCATTTCCTAAATATTTTTGATGGACTTAGTTTGTGAACATAATTCAAATCACCGTAAACTATATCAATACTAGGGTCTATTTCAAATTGATCTAAAACCTTTTTTAATACTGTATCGTTTACATAAAAATCATCTGCATTTAAAATACCGATGATACTTCCATTAGCCATTCGTATCCCTTTATTAATTGCCTCATAAATGCCACGGTCTTTTTCTGAAATATATTTTATATGGCTATTTAATTCTAAATGTTTTTCAATAATTTCTTGAGTTCCATCCATTGAATGTCCATCACAAATTATATGCTCTATAAATACATCAGTTTGAGATGCAACTGATTTAATAGCTTGTTGAATATTTTCAGCCGCATTAAGTGAAACTGTTATGATTGATAATTTCTGGGAACTCAAAATTTATTTTTTTACTTTTTGTAATATGCTAAAATTATCAATAAAAATATAACAAATAAGCTATACATTAGAAATGATTAAACACCTATTAAAACAAAATGACCACTAATTTATGGTCATTTTGTTTTATGGCTATTATTATTTAATTAATCATTTCGTATTCTGTCTCCAAACCCTTTGCCAAAGACTGTAAGAAAAATATACTTAAAATAAATAATTGCATTTAACTCTTGAACCATTTTAGCATCAGTTACAGCTAAGAGTTGAGGGGTAGACATGTCAATCTTGTTTATTTGTGCTAGACCTGTAATTCCTGGACGAACTGCATAAACACCTTTAGAATCACGTTCAGCTATTAGCTCCTCTTGATTGAATAAATTTGGACGTGGCCCCACTAAACTCATATCCCCCATCAAAACATTCCAAAGTTGAGGGAGTTCATCCAATTTAGATTTTCGCAAAAAACTACCAAATGGTGTAATTGATGAAGCGCTAGCTAGGTGGGTACCGACAGATGGAGCATTCATTTGCATAGATCTAAACTTCACCAAATAAAACGGCTCTTTTCTTTTACCCACACGCTGTTGACGAAAAATAGGTGAACCTGTATCAAACTTCCCAATAATAATTAATATTAATAATATAGGGCTCAAAAATAGGAGTCCTATTAAAGAGAAAAATATGTCAAAAAATCGTGTCATTAATTATTGAATGATTTAAATGTCTTAATTAAACCGTCTCTACTTGAAACAGGCAAAGGTTTACCAATGGCTAAATTTATTTTCTGGTTACTTACAATGTAAGAATCTGTTAGTTTTTGCAAACGCTCAGAATTGAGTGGCAAATACAATTTATCTCCAATTTTTGCAATTAGTTCAATGAAGCCTTTTGATATTTCCCAAATTTTAGGATTTCTATTTTGGGAATGAGCAATCAATCCAATCAAATCATTTGTAGAAAGAGCATCATCATCCGCAACATTATATACGCCAGAAGGAATATCTTCTCGTTCAATCAATTCTTTAATAATAAACATTAAGTTGTCTATACTACAAAACGAACGCTTGTTTTCAAAAGCACCTAGCGGCCATGGAATGCCTTTAGAAACTAATTTATAAAGCAAATTTAAATTACCTTTGTTTTCTAGACCATGAATCATACATGGGCGCAAAATATAAACTCGTTTACCCTCAGGTATATCTTTTGATAGTATATATTGTTCTGCAAGTAATTTACTTTTGCCGTAATGTGTAATTGGATTTGGTATGTGTTCTTCATTTAATTCCCCTTGCAGTTCGTCTGCAACAGCTTTTACAGAACTTAACGAAATGAACACTTTAGCATCTGAAGCAAGAAAGGCATCAAATAATTTTTTAGTTAGTTCAGTGTTGGTTTGGTAGTATTCCTCAGGAGTGGAAGTGTTTTTTAGGTCGTGAGCTTTTCCAGCAAGATGGATTACAATATTATCTGTTATTAATATTTCCAAAGTTCTATCAAATTTATTTATAGTCAATTTATCTTTAAAAAAGAAGATTAAGTTTTTACCAATGAAACCAGATGATCCTGTCAAAAAAACTTTAAACATTATTTAAACTGAAATAAGGCTTTAGTGTTTATTAATTTTCTTTCCTTATCAAAAAACCAACCCCATTTATTAAAATAAGTTATTGCAGATTTTAAAAATATTTTAAAAAGCTTAATATTTTTGTTTGCTCCGGATTCGTAACTATGATATACTGAAACTAAGGGATAATAAATTGTTTTATATTTTTTGTGTACTCTTCTTGACAAGTCCCAATCTTCAAAGTACATAAAAAAAGAATCATCATACATTCCAACATCTTTTATCGCAATTAAATTTAGTAATGTAAAACAACCAGATAGAACGGGTGCATTATAAATAAGATCTTTTGGAGCATCCCTCAATTCATATTGTGAAATAAATTTATTGTAGTAATAACTCGGTATTTTTAGTTTGCGCATAAAAATACTGAACGGGCTTGGTAATAATTTTGGTAAATTTTGTAAACTCCCATCCTCATTTAATATTTGTGGCATCATCATACCAACTTTATGATTTTGTAACATAAAATCTAACATTGGAGTGATTATATCTTCATTAAAATATATATCAGGATTAACAATGATGTGATAATCTACAACTTTATCTATTGATTGTCGAATCGCAATATTATGAGAAGCACCAAAACCAGGATTATTTGGATTATGAATATAAACTACTTTATCATGATAAATGATATCTCTTAAATCATCCTTAATAGAATTATCTACCAAAAACAATAAAACGTTTAATTGTGTATTTAAAAAACTATTAATAGCTTTTAACAAGATATCTCTATCATTATTATATAGAACAATAGATGCTGTAAACAAATCATTCATGTTTCATTAATTTAGTAATGTTCGGATCAATCTACAAATTATAAATAACACTATTAATTACTATAACATTTTAAAAAAAATGTGATAATATTAAAAAAATGTATAACTATAAGGTAAAAATTGATATTCCCTGTTTATGCCTGGAAGGTGTACTATCTTAAAAAAATAAAAAAAATTTATAGCAATTAAACATAATAAAACGAAAAAACGAATACTATTAGGTGCTTTAAACTTATTGATTGAAGCAAATATAAAAACTAATGATATTAAAAATAGATTTGCAATTCTTTCTGTAAAAATCGAAATTGTGGAGAATATTAATATCATCGAAATTCCCAAATAAAGCACCTTATTAAAAAAAATAATTTCTTCCGTATCTTTAAAGCTATTTCTAAACTTATAAATAATAATAAAAAAAACTAAATACAAAAAAAATCCTAGACCAAAATTATAACTCGGGATTTCATCACCATAATAATCATACAAATAATAATCTAATCGATTGCTAAATAATGATAAAAAAACATTAAAATTTTGAACAAATTCAGTGGTATATTGTCCAATTAAAAAAAAAATGAACAATAAAACAATACTAATATTAAAGTTTATTTTTCTCTTAATTATTAAAAGAAATGGCATAAAAAATAATGAGAGGTTATGAAAAAAAGATGCAAGAACAATATATGTTAACGACTTGATTTTTTTGGAATTATAATAAAAATAAAAAGCAATCCATGTTAATGTACACATAAGACCATGTCTAACCGTATTGAAATTATGATTTAAAAAAAATAATGAAAAATAGGTTAAAAAACCCATCGAAACATTTAAATTTAATTTTTTTAAAATATAAATAATGGCCCCTAAATTTATTGCTGTTGTTATAAAAAGAACAACCTTAAACCCCCCGATTAAAGAAGAAAGATAATTTAAGTATACATAGCCCCACTCAGCGTTATACTCTTTGTTTAAAACTACATCGTTATACATATCCCTGTATGTAAAAAAATCTGTCCCTATTCCTTCTCGATTTGCGGAGATTAATAACAGAATAAAAACATTAAAAATTAAAAAAATGGTTGATGTTTTTTTATCTCCAAATGATTCGATTAAAACAGCTGAAACTAATGAAATAAAAATGAATAAGTATATATACAAGTCTTATATTTTGAAAAAATAATTATAAATCTAACCTAATAAAGATTTTAATTTTGTTTTATCATGAAAAATACTATTTCCCCAAAACTCGTCAACAATATCAATCTGATCTTGAGTAATATTAAAATCATCATTTAGAAATAAAGATTCGATTTTTTCAGTATCTAATTTGGTTAAATACTCATGCTTTTCCGATTGTTGCTTATCTTCTTGACTTCTACTACCAACAAATAATTCGTCATACTCTTGCTTAAAAATAAAATGCGGCTTACCTAAAGCTAAGCAATATCCAATGTGTGTGCCCATCTTATTGGACATTGTAATGTCAGAGAGTTCAATTATAGTTCTCAAATTATGTAAGAAATTCTCACTTAACCAATAACCTGCAGAACAAACAATGAAACCATGCTTTTCGTAAAAATTAATAGTTGTCTTGTTACAATCACTGTAAAATAGATTGATAAATACCGTTTTAATATTATTCTTTTGTTTGATTTCATTAATTTTTTCTATCAAAACCTCGAGATTGAATGAGATTTTAGTTCTTTCAACACTTGAATGGGCTGGGAAAACTAATAATGACTTTCCATAATCTTTCTTAAGAGATTCCATTCTGTAGGGATTTAAACGATTTTTAGCATAATTAATATAAGGACCTACTGCTATTATATTTTTTGATGTAACCGATTGTATCATTTTTTTTCGCTTTTCGCTATATGTTACAATGTTACCTGCAAAAGAATTTTTCATTATATCTTGAACAAGATCTCCTAATATTACTCCATGTTGAATATGTAAATTCTCTAAATTACATGTGTTATCTAAGTATTTTTTAAAAACTTGTATGTGTCCATATAAATTACTTTCTGGATTTGGATGGAAAGGAACATATAGTTTAGGAGGCAAATCACCTAATAATTTAAACTCATGTTT
>CAJBBN010000216.1 GCA_903951325.1 uncultured bacterium | reverse complement strand
TTAACAGAATCATTCTTTCAAGAAAATGAGGCATTTATTAAAAATGCCGAAATGCATGCTTGGGTTAATGAAGATGTAAAAAAACTATCGAACGAATTGGCAAAGTATGAAAGAATTAAAAACTTCATCCTTAAAAGAAATCCATTTACGATTGAAGATGGCGAAATAACCCCAACCCTTAAAACCAAAAGAAAGGTAATCGAAACGAAGTTTAGTAACGAGATTGCTGCGATGTACCAAGACGAAGAAATGCCGGATTAATTCCTATTTTAAAAATTGATTGGATATTTAGACATATTTGCGTAAAATTGCATCCGATTTAGGGCCCATAGCTCAGTTGGTTAGAGTAGGAGACTCATAATCTTTTGGTCGCAGGTTCGAGCCCTGCTGGGCCCACATCAAAAAGCAGGATTTATCCTGCTTTTTTTTTGCCCTGCGAGGTGTTGTGGTCGGAAATTCTGAATGGCTTAAAAAATCAAATCTTGAGGATGTCTTTAAAACCTAATTTCAATTTATTAACTTAGCCTTCAGCTATAAATTGCTACCCTTATTTGTAAATGATAAAAAATATAATTTTCGACTACGGTGCGGTCATCTTTGATATAGACCATCAACTTACCATACAAGCCTTTAAAGACATTGGCTTGCAAGCCGAAAATGATTTTTTTGGACATTTAGCTCAAAATCCAATTTTTGATTTATTTGAAAAAGGAGAAATAAGTTCCATCGAATTTCGCAATGGTATTCGTGCATTAATACCTACACCATTAACAGATAATGACATTGACGAGGCATGGAATAAAATGTTATTAGGCATTCCTTCTGGTAATCTAGAAACCCTCCTACTGGCTAAAAATAATTACCGTACTTTTTTATTAAGCAATAACAACGCCATTCATTACGATTGGATTTTAAAATATTTATTATCCGAATTTCAGCTTGTCAATGGCATGGCCGATTATTTTGAAAAAGATTATTATTCTCATTTAATGGGTATGCGTAAACCCAATGCCGACATTTTTGAGTTTGTACTTCAAACGCATGGGTTAAACAAATCCGAAACCCTTTTTATAGACGATAGTCCTCAACACATTGCAACCGCTAAGCAAATAGGCTTGCATACGCATTTAATGCTTAAAGAAGACCAATTACTCGACATCGTAACTAATGCCCATCATTTTAATTCCTAAAAAGCTAAATATTGACAATTAGCTGACAAATGTCAGCTTAAGTTAGTTTTGCAAGTGTTATTTTTGATTCAAATTTATACAATGAAAAGAATCCTATTTGTTGCTTTTGTTTTTGCTAGCCAATTGGTTTTTGCACAAGCAAATATTGAACCTCATTTAAAAAACATTCAACAATTAACTTACGGCGGTGATAATGCCGAAGCTTATTTTAGTTTTAATGGAAAAAATTTATCCTTTCAATCAAACAATGCCAATTGGGGAGTAAAATGTGATCAGATTTTTAATATGAAAATTAAACTTGCAGCTAAAGATACCAGCTATCTGCCTGCAATGGTCTCTACTGGCAAAGGCAGAACAACCTGTTCTTTTTTTATGCCAAACAATAGAGAAATTTTATATGCTTCTACACATTTAGCTGGAGCCGAATGCCCTGCCCCTCCTGCACCTCGTGCCGATCGTAAATATTTATGGCAGGTCTCGCCAAGCTATGATATTTTTGTAGCAAACTTAAAAGGCACCATTACTAAGCAATTAACTAATTCGCCAGGTTACGATGCAGAAGCTACGGTGTCTCCTACTGGAGATAAAATTGTTTTTACTTCAGATCGTTCGGGCGATTTAGAATTATGGACCATGAATATTGATGGTACGGATCAAAAGCAAATTACTTTTGGATTAGGTTATGATGGTGGTGCATTTTTTTCGCCAGATGGTAAGAGACTAGTTTTTAGAGCTTCTAGACCAACAACAGCAGAAGAAGTGGAAGAATATAAAACTTTGCTTTCGGAAGGCCTTGTAGCCCCTACAAACATGGAAATATACACTTGCAATGTAGATGGTTCTGCTTTAAATCAAGTAACCAATTTAGGCAAAGCCAATTGGGCACCATTTTTCACACCCGATGGAGAACACATTGTATTTTCTTCTAATCACCATTCGAGTAAAGGATACGATTTCCAATTATTTTATATTAAAGATGATGGCACCGCATTAGAACGCGTTACCAACAAAAGTATGTTCAATGCATTTCCTATGTTTTCGCCAAATGGCAAAAAAATTGTTTTTTCATCTAACAGAAATAACCACGGCACCAAAGACACCAATTTGTTTATTGCAGATTGGGTAGAATAATTAATTATGAAAAAAACCACACTAATATTATTGATTGCATTATTGATTTTTGTGCAGCCAAGTTTTGCGCAAACCGATGCCAAAAGAATTCAAAAAGACATTGAATACCTTAGCCACGATAAGTTACAGGGCAGATACCCTGGCACTAAACAAGAATTAGTAGCGGCAAAGTACATCATTCAATCTTTTAAAAAATCAGGCATTGCCCCTAAAGGAACAGATGGATTCTTGCAAGCATTTCCTTTAAAATCGAGTAGTAATCCTCATGCCTCGGATTCCGATATGACTAATGTTGGTACCGCACATAATGTAATTGGCTATTTAGATAACCAAGCAAAATATACCATTGTTATTGGCGCGCATTACGATCATTTAGGATTAGGTTTAGCGGGTAATTCTTTAGATCCAAATCCTAAAAATAAAATACATAATGGCGCAGACGATAATGCCTCGGGAACAGCTGGCGTAATGGAATTGGCGAGAATATTTAGTCAAAATAATTACACAGAAAATGTAAACTTTTTATTCATTTGTTTTTCTGCAGAAGAAGAAGGTTTATTAGGTTCGAAATATTTCACCAATAATCCTACTATTAATTTAAATTCGATTACCTGCATGCTCAACATGGATATGATTGGTAGATTAAATGATTCGACTAAAAAAATTGTTTTGTCGGGTGTAGGCACTAGCCCAATGTTTGGCAATATTTTATCGAATGTGGTATCAAATATTGGATACAAAGCAGATTCAGCAGGAATGGGCCCTTCGGACCACGCTTCTTTTTATTTAAAAGATATTCCTGTATTACATTTTTATACTGGTACGCATTACGATTACCATAAACCGAGCGACGATGCCAATAAAATTAATTCACAAGGCGAAGTTGCCGTAATTGATTTTGTAGCAAGTATTGCCAAACAAATTGCGAAATATCCAGAAAAACTCAGCTTCAGTCAAACTAAAAACAATATCAGTACCGGCACCAGTACTTTTAAAGTAACGCTAGGTGTTATACCAGACTATGCTTTCGACGGCGATGGACTTAGATTAGATGGTGTTTCGGAAGGCAAACCAGCTTCCAAAGCAGGTTTAAAAACAGGCGATATAATTGTAAAGATGGGACCACTGGCTATTCATAATATTCAAGATTATATGAAAGGCTTGGGCATGTTTAGCAAAGGGGAAACTGTTTCGATTAGTATTTTAAGAGGAAAAGAACCCCTAAACATTGCTGTAACTTTTTAAAATTTACATTTCTCTTCTTAAACGAGCAACCGGTAGGTTGAGCTGTTCGCGGTACTTTGCGATGGTTCGACGGGCAATGTTGTAGCCTTTTTCTTGAATTATTTCTGCTAATTTTTCGTCGGGCAATGGATTCTTTTTATCTTCTGCTGCAATGCAATTTGCTAAAATACTTTTCACTTCTCTATTCGAAACCTCTTCTCCATTATCGGTTTGAATTCCTTCCGAGAAAAAAGATTTCAATAAAAAAGTACCAAATTCTGTTTGCACATATTTACTGTTGGCCACACGCGAAACCGTGGAAATGTCCATGTCTATTTGCTCCGCAATGTCTTTCAAAATCATTGGGTGCAATTTTTTATCATCTCCAGTTAAAAAATAATCATACTGAAAATTCATAATGGCATTCATTGTTTTGATTAATGTTTGTTGTCTTTGTTTAATGGCATCAATAAACCATTTAGCCGAATCCAACTTTTGTTTTACAAATTGCACCGCTTCTTTAAGCTTTTTATCTTTTTGTTGTGCCTTATCGTAAGTCTGAAACATTTCTTGGTAAGACCTGCTCACCCTTAGCTCTGGCGCATTCTTGGCATTTAAAGTGAGGGTTAAATATTGATCGGTTTTACGAATAATAAAATCCGGAATAATTTGTAACTGCTTTGAATTATCGGCAAAAGAATTTCCGGGTTTAGGATTTAATTTTAAAATTTCGGCAATGGCTAATTTTAATTGCGCTTCGGTTATGCCTAAAACTTTTTCTAATTTATCGTAATGCTTACGCGTAAATTCTTCGAGGTAATTGGTTACAATATTTTTGGCAATTTTTACCGATAGTTGTGCAGATGATTTTCTATTGAGTTGCAAGAGTAAACATTCTTGTAAATCTCTAGCACCTACTCCTGCTGGATCAAAGCCTTGTATTAATTTTAATAAATGTTCAATTTCTTGAACAGTAGTAGTAATATTTTGAGAAAAAGCAAGGTCGTCTACTAATGCAATTAATGGGCGACGCAAATAACCGTCGTCGTCTAAACTGCCAAGAATGTGTTCGGCCAATAAGTATTCGTGGTCTGCTAATACATTTAAATTTAATTGTGTTTGTAAGATTTCGTGAAAAGAAGTGGTAATGGCTACCGGCATTTCTCTTTGCTCTTCGTCGTCCGAATCGTAATCCGACATCGATTTATATCCATCGTCTAGGTCGTCGTCTTGCAGGTAATCATCGATATTAAATTCATCTGTTTCGGCATTTTCGACTTTTTCTTCCGGCATTTCGTTGTCATCCTCGAGCGAATATTCTGGAATTTCCTCTGCAGACGACAAACTACCATCTTCTAAAGCGGGGTTCTCTTCTAGCTCCTCTTTTATTCTAGAATCGAGCAAAACAGTCGGTATCTGCAGCAACTTAATAAATTGAATTTGCTGCGGAGATAATTTCTGTAAGAGCTTTAAGTGTAAATTCTGCTTTAACATACGAGGTAATTCATTCGAAAATACAATAAAAATAGGAAAAATCACTATTTTTGCCTTTCGGAGAAATCCTAAAATTATTCATACATGCGCTACATAAAAGATTTAAAATCTGCAGAAGGAACTGAAATTACTTTAAAAGGTTGGGTTGCAAACAAAAGAACCGGCAAAGGTTTGGTGTTTATTATATTAAGAGATGGTTCTGGAATTTGCCAATGTGTAGTAACCGAAAATACCATCGACCAAGATCAATTTAACCAAGCCGATAAATTAACCCTCGAAAGTTCGGTTGAAATTACCGGAATGGTAGTTAAAGATGATCGCCAAGAAGGTGGTTACGAAATTCAAGTAAGCAATATTCATGTTTACCAAGTTGCAGAAGAATATCCTATTGCTAAAAAAGCACATGGTATCGAATTCTTAATGGACAACCGTCATTTATGGTTACGCTCTAGGCGCCAATGGGCCATCATGAAAATTAGGAATAGTATTATTTTTGCTATACACGAATTTTTTCAACAAGAAGGTTTTGTGCAAATGGATGCGCCAATTTTCACTGGCAATGCTTGTGAAGGCACTACCAATTTATTTGAAACAGAATTTTACGATATGCCGGCTTATTTGTCGCAATCGGGCCAATTATATGGCGAAGCGATGGCCATGGCCATGGGCAAAATTTATACTTTCGGCCCTACATTTAGAGCTGAAAAATCTAAAACACGCCGTCACTTATCGGAGTTTTGGATGATCGAACCAGAAATGGCTTTCTATGATTTAGATCAAAACATGGATTTAATAGAGTCGTTTTTAAAATTCGTAGTTGGAAAAGTATTGACACAATGCGAAGTTGAGTTAGCCGT
>CAJBBN010000215.1 GCA_903951325.1 uncultured bacterium | reverse complement strand
ATCAATGCTAGAGCAACAATCGCTTCTCCAACATTTACAGGTACCGTTGCTGGTATTGACAAAACAATGGTTGGTTTAGGTAATGTTGATAATACAACTGACTTATTAAAACCAATTTCTACTGCAACACAAACTGCATTAGATAATAAATTAAATAAAAATCTTTCTACAATAGCCATCGGAATAAATGCAGGAAATAGTAATCAAGGAAGTAGATCAATTGCAATCGGATTAAATGCAGGAAGTAGTACTCAAGGAGATTATTCGGTTGCCATCGGTCAAAATGCAGCGAAAAATTCTCAAGGAACTAATTCTGTTGCAATTGGAAACTATGCAGCGATTCTTTCTCAAGGAACTAGTTCGGTAGCAATTGGATATAATGCAGCGAGTTCAAATCAAGGAACTAATTCAGTTGTAATAGGTGCAGATGCTACTTCATATCAATCTAATAATACAGTAGCAATTGGAAACAATGCTTCAGCTGGTTTTTCTAATTCAATCGCCATAGGTTATAGTGCTGCAACAAGTGCAGCTAATACTATTCAATTGGGAGCAGATGGAACTAATGGTACTACTGCTATAACCAATGTAAAAACTACAGGAACATTAACTGCTGGCACTATTACCTACCCTAATACAACCGGAACAGCAAACCAAGTATTATCAACTGATGGAAATGGTGTGGCTACTTGGTCAACTGCAAATGCAACAATGGTAGGATTAAATAATGTTGACAACACATCAGACTTATTGAAGCCTATTTCTACTGCAACTCAAACCGCATTAGATTTAAAAGCACCGTTAGCTTCTCCAACTTTCACTGGAACACCAACGTTACCAACAGGTACCATTGGTGTAACCCAAACAGTAGGCAATAATACGACTGCTATAGCAACAACTGCATTTGTAACAGCGGCAAATGCTTCCAATGCTCAAAACTTTGTAGATTTAACAACTGCACAAACTGTCGCTGGAGCTAAAACTTTCAGTTCTGATTTAACTGTTAATAGTTTAACAATAGGTCGTGGCGCTGGTAATTTTGCTGAGAATACCGCCTTAGGTAATTCTTCTTTAGGCCTTAATACGACAGGAACAGTCAATTCAGCGGTTGGGTTTGAGTCTCTAAAAAGCAATACAACGGGTGCAGCAAATACAGCTTTTGGATCATACGCCCTTAGACAAAATCAAACTGGTGAAAGAAACACTGCAATTGGTAGTCAAGCATTACAATTGACTAATGGTGCTTATGACAATACGGCTGTTGGGTATTTAAGTGCAATAGCAAATACTACAGGAAGTTACAATGTAGCACTAGGCTCTAGTTCATTATCCTCAAATACTGCAGGAAGTAACAATATCGCAGTAGGATATGAGGCTTTGCGCTTAAACCAAGCGAATGGCAACACAGCATCTGGAAATCAAGCAATGAGACAAAATATTGGTGGTGGTAATAATGCTGCATTTGGTTATTCTGCTTTGTACAGTAATACAAATGGAAGTTTCAATGTAGCAGCCGGGGCACAAGCATTAGCTGGAAATGAGACAGGTACAGTAAACGTTGCCATCGGTGCTGGAGCTATTGATGCAAATACAACAGGTAGCTATAATACTGTTTTAGGAGGCTTTGCCGGTAGGTATTTTGCCGACGGTCTTTCTGGCACAATGGATCCAGGTGAGGGCGCAAATGGACCTCATATGAATTCTATAATGGATAATTCAATTTTAATTGGAGCTTGGACAAAGCCTAAAGCAAATAATGAAACCAATCAAATTGTAATTGGGTATAATGCGATTGGAAATGGTTCTAATACGATTCAATTAGGAAACACAAGTATAACTAATGTTAAAACCAGTGGAAAAATAACAGCTGGAACAGTTACTTATCCAAATGCTCATAATAGTTCAGCAGGTCAGGTATTAACTACTAATGCTTCTGGTGTAGCAAGTTGGGAAACACCAACAACACCAACAACACCAACCGCAACCACAGTCGGATTAAACTATGTTGATAATACATCAGACGCTGATAAGCCTGTTTCAACTGCAACTCAGGCTGCTTTAAATTTAAAAGCACCGATAGCTAATCCAACATTTACTGGTACCGTTTTAGGAATTTCAAAAACAATGGTTGGATTAGGTAATGTAAACAACACCTCAGATTTGGACAAGCCAATTTCTACTGCAACTCAAACTGCATTAGATGATAAATTAACTAAAACCAGTGCTAAAATATCCATAGGTAATGTGGCTGGATCTGGTGGTCAAGGTGATCATTCCATTGCTATTGGTTCAAATGTTGCACAAGGCGCACAAGCCGAAGAAGCTATTGCTATTGGTTATGCTGCAGGGCAGTATAATCAGGGATTAAATGCAATTGCGATTGGTGGTGGAGCTGGAAATAATGGACAAGCAGCAAATAGTATTATTTTAAATGCTAGAGGTTTAAGCCGTTCTTTGAATACTACTGATTCTGGTTTTTATGTAGCACCTGTTAGAAATGTTACTTCAAGTAACTTACTATATTATAATTCTACAACAAAAGAAATTTCATATGGTGGTATTACATCTTCAATGGTCGGATTAAACAATGTTGATAATACATCAGATGCTTCAAAGCCAGTTTCTACTGCAACTCAAACTGCATTAAACTTAAAATTAAATGCAACTGATACCGCTGGTTTAAGAAATGGAATCAATTCTAAATTAGCGAAAACAGATACTACAAGTTTACGCAACGGTATCAATGCTAGAGCAACAATCGAATCGCCAACTTTCACTGGAACACCAACGTTGCCAACAGGTACCATTGGAGTAACCCAAACAGCTGGCGATAGTACGACTGCTATTGCAACAACTGAATTTGTGCAAAATGCAGTTAATAGTATTTCTACAACTGGTTCTATAAACGAAGTAAGCGACGAAGCAACCGCAACAGGAGGTGAGATAAGCTTTACTTTAAGTAACACTCCAGGTACCAATAGCAAAGTAAAAATGTTTATAAATGGTATTCGTATTAGCAAAACAGCATATACAATAAGTGGTACAACGCTTACTTATATTCCAGCTAACAATGGAGCTTATGAGTTAGTTGCTGGAGACAGAATTCAATTTGATTTTTCATATTAATTACGTTAATACAAAATGAAAAAACAAAAAATGAATTATTCAATGCTTAAATATTGTGTTTTACTTTTAATGGTTTTCTATTGTTTTGAAACAAAAGGACAAACTTTGTCAACATATTATACATTCAATTCTAACGTATATAATCCATATGGTCTTTCAACGAATTCAAATGGAGTCTTAAGCTATGTTGTTAATAATAGTTGGCCACCATTAATTAAAAAAATTAATTCAAATGGGATAAATTCAACACTCATAAGCGGTAATTATTATCCATTAAATAATTATTATATGTATTATAATTCTGATCCTACAATTATGACATATGACGACTTAGGAAACCTATATTTTATAGATGACTATTATATGAGAAGCATTCTTAAAGTTGAACCAAACGGTACTGTTACAACATTAGTAAGTGATTATAATTATTATCCATCAAGTATAATCTGTGACAATTTAGGAAATTTATATTTTACAGATGATATGAATTATGGAAAAATACTAAAAGTTAATCAATCTGGAACTATAACTACATATGTTAATAATAGTAATTATTACATTAAAAGTATAACCTGTGATAATTCTGGAAATTTATATTTTATAGACGACTATAATTATGGGAATATAAAAAAAGTTGATCAATCTGGAATTATAACTTCATTGGTAAATAATAGTAATTATTATTTTAATAGTATAACTAGTGATAATTCTGGAAATATATATTTTATAGATCAATATAATTGGCCATTAAGTATTCAAAAAGTAGATTCATTAGGAACAATTAGCTCCTATATTACAAATAATCTTAATAATCCAAAAAGTTTAATAGCTGATAATAATGGTAATTTATTTTTCATAGATTATAATAATGGTCGTTATAAAATTATGACAGTTACAAATTCAAATAATATTTGTAACACTCCTAATTCGCCAACATCTTCAGATACCTCTGTATGTGGTGGTAATACTATCGTTTTAACTTCAAATGGAATTGGTGAAATGAATTGGTATGATGCATCTTCTGGTGGTAATTTACTATATACTGGAAATGATTTTACAACACCTACCATAAATAGTGACATTACCTATTATGTTGAAGCTTATTATTGTAATTTAAGTTCCAATAGAACACCTGTAATTGTAACAAAATTGGAAACGCCAGTTGCTGTTATTTCTGGAAATACTACCGGAAATGATGTTGTAAGCCTAACTGGATCAGGAATCGGAAATTATTTATGGTCTGATGGATTTTCACCAAATCAAGCTGTAAATTATTTTAACAATAGCGGTTCATATACTTTGACCGTTACTAATAATTCTGGGTGCTCTAATTCTACTTCTATTTCTGTAATAGTCAATAAATTGGGGATTTCTAAATTTGGAAAATTAATAACTGACACAACATTTCAAGTAACGAAAAATGGAAGAATAAATGCGGATACTTACTTAAATAAGCATGGTAAAATATCAGCAGCGAAAATAGATGGAAAATTAAATTATAAAATTTATACTTCATCAGCTTCTTATGCTTACGATGCAAATGGTTTTTTAAATTTTACTAATGAAACTAATAAAACATCATTTGGGCTTTATAATGGAGATATATTATTGGATTGGTCTAATTGGTCTACGTTAAATAATGTTGGTATTTCTATACCAAACAATGGCGAAAGATTTTCTGTAGAAGTTTCTGGATATTTTTGCCCTTTAGAAAGTGGAAATTACACATTTACTTGTGAGGGCGATGATGCTGTAGATTTATTTATTAATGGTGTGAATGTTGCAAATCATTACGGAGCTCACGGTCCAAATGGTTTAGGCACCCATACAGGTACAATTAATTTAGCCAGTGGAACAAAATATACCATTAGAGCTAGAATGCAAGAAAATGGTGGTGGTGAAGCGCTTCGAGTATTTTGGAGAAAACCCTCACAAAATTCAGGGTGGTATATCAATACTACTGAGTTGAGTTCTTTCTAAATTTAAATACCATCCAACTAGATATCAACGGTAAAAAAGGTACATCAAGTCCTGTAAACGAAAATGGCAAGGTGAATTAAACTTCCCTTGCCAATAATCCATTCATAAAATCTGCCATCATTTCTTTCTTTTCTAAAGAGGCCTCAATTTGTGCAAACTCTTTCCAGGCAAGGTCTGCGTAATGTGTTACTGCATCATTTAACAATTGCGGTATAGCTAATCGATCAAAAATATTTTTAATTGCCTCAACCTTTTCGCTGGCATTAAAAGTAGTAGCTTGTAACCATTTATTTAATTCAATAGCATCATTATCCTTGGCTAATTCCAAAGCCTTAATTAACATAAAGGTTTTTTTATTGGCGATTACATCACCTCCTACTTGCTTTCCAAATTTTTCGGGATCGGCATATAAATCTAAATAATCATCGCGCAATTGAAATGCAATGCCCATATTTTTTCCAAATTCGTATAAGTGTTGCGCTTGCTTTTTAGAAACGCCCGCAATTAAAGCGCCCACCTCTAAGCTAGCCCCTAGCACTACTGCGGTTTTGAGCGTTATCATATGAATATATTCAGACATGCCAACATCCATCCTACTTTCAAAATTCATATCAATTTGTTGCCCTTCGCAAACTTCAATCGCACTTTTATTAAAAATATTGAGAATGCTACGCAACAAATCATTTTCATATTTCATGAGCAAAGCATAAGCTTCAATCAACATTACATCGCCAGATAAAATAGCCGTGTTCACATTCCATTTTTCATGCACCGTAATTTTACCTCTTCGAACCGGCGCATTATCCATAATATCATCATGGATTAATGTAAAATTATGAAAGGTTTCTATGGCCATGGCTGCATGAACCGCCTCTTCCATTTTACCATTCATTAAATCGCAAGCCATCATTACCATTACAGGGCGCATACGCTTGCCTCCTAGGGCCATAATATAATCTAATGGCTCATATAATTCTTTTGGAAATTTACTGAATTTATTAGCTGCAATAAATTCGTTTATGGTAATTTGATATTGTTCAATCGCTTTCATGCAATAATTTTCGCTTATCTTCTTTTATAATTTTTTTTATATTCTGTATGAATCAAGGAATCGGTGATCAGTTGAAAATCGATTTGTTTTTTTGCCAAATCTACTTTACGCACTTTAATTTTCACTTCATCTCCTAATTGATATTTTCTCTTTTTTCGTTGCCCAATGATGCAATAATTTGCTTGGTCTAAGACATAAAAATCGTCATCAATATCTCTCAACCGAATCATGCCTTCGCATTTGTTTTCTACAATTTCTACATAAATACCCCATTCGGTTACACCAGATATAATACCCGCAAACTCTGTGTTTATTTGGTCTGCAAGGTATTCGGCTTGTTTGTATTTAACAAATAAACGTTCGGCATCGGCTGCGCGTTTTTCCATTTGCGAAGCATGCAAACACATTTTCTCATATACTTCTGCATCAACCGATTTTTGTCCATCTAAATAATGTTGCAATAAACGATGCGCCATAACATCGGGGTATCTTCTAATAGGAGAAGTAAAATGGGTATAATAATCGAAAGCCAATCCATAATGACTGGTTTTTTTAGTTGTATAAATTGCTTTAGCCATGGAACGAATAGCCAATTGAGTCAAAACATTTTGTTCTTTTTTGCCTTCTACATCGCTCATTAAAAGATTCAAAGATTTAGAAATCTCTGCATGATTTTTGGTTTGAATTTTATACCCAAAACGAGCAGCAAATTTAGCAAAACCCTCTAAAACCTCTTCTTTTGGGGCATCGTGTGAGCGATACACAAAAGTGAGCGGGCTTTTTTTACTTCCTTTTTTAGCGATAAATTCGGCCACTTTACGATTGGCCAATAACATAAAATCTTCGATTAATTTATGCGCATCGTTGCGTTCTTTTACATACACACCAATGGGTTTTCCGGTATCATCTAAATTAAATTTTACTTCGGCACTTTCGAAATTGATGGCGCCATTTTTAAATCGAGCATTTCTTAATATATGGGCAAGTTCGTTGAGTGTTAAAATTTCTGAAACATGATCACCACTTTGTGCCTGAATAATTTCCCAAACTTCTTCGTAAGTAAACCTCCTATCCGAATGAATGATGGTTCTTCCAAACCATTCCGAAATTACATTCGCATTTTTATCCATTTCGAAAATGGCCGAAAATGTTAGTTTATCTTCCTTAGGCCTTAAGGAACACAGCTCATTCGAGAGTTTTTCGGGTAACATGGGAATTACTTTACCCACCAAATAAACAGAAGTACCACGCTCGTTAGCTTCTTTATCTAAAGCCGTATTCGGTCTCACATAATGCGAAACATCTGCAATGTGTACGCCAATTTCAAAATTTCCATTAGGCAATGTTTGAAAAGAAATGGCATCGTCAAAATCTTTGGCATCAAATGGGTCGATGGTAAAAGTTAAGATCTTACGCATATCTCTTCTGCCAGCAAGATCTGCATCAGTAATTTTGGTACTTATAGCATTCGATTCTGTTTCTACTTCTTTTGGAAAGGCTAATGGAAAACCATATTCGGCTAGCACGGCATTCATTTCTGTAAGATGTTCGCCTTGTACGCCAAGCACCGAAACCACTGTACCAAAAGGGTTCTTAGAGGTAGCAGGCCAATCCGTAATTTTAACCACCGCTTTCATTTTATCCTTTGCACCATTTAACTGATCCAATGGAATAAAAATATCGTGGTTCATTTTTTTATTATCGGGCACTAAAAATGCAAATTTTGGCGTGAGTTGAATGATGCCCGTAAATTCCATTTTTGCTCTTTCTAAAATTTCTAGCACTTCGCCTTCTAAATTTTTTCCGTTGCGTTTGGCATACATAAATACTTTCACCTGATCGCCATGCAAAGCGTTGCGTAATTTACGTGGAGAAATAAACACATCTTCTTCCATGCCTTCTACTATCAAATAAGCAGAGCCATTTTGAGCCATATCTATTTTACCAATCACATGGTTTTGCAATTCTTTTAGTTGGTATTTACCTTTCGCAACCTCTTTAATGGTGCCTTTTTCGGCCATTTCTTCAATTATTTCTAATATGAGTTGTCTGGTCACTAAATCTTCTACATTTAATTTTGAAGCAATCTGTTTATAATTAAAATTTTGATGCATTTGTTCTGAAAATGCATCTAAGATTAATTGCTGTAATATATTTTTGATTGCGCTATTTTTTTGCTTAGCCATTTCTTTTAATTGAATAATAATTTACCCGGTATTGCGTCAATAAGCTTTTGGGTGTAGGCTTGTTGCGGGTGATGATAGATTTCTTCGGGAAAACCACTTTCCACTATTTTTCCGGCATTCATCACCAACATGCGATCCGAAAAATGTTTTACGACCGATAAATCGTGTGAAATAAATAAATAACTCAATTGAAATTTTTCTTGTAAATCAGACAATAAATTTAACACTTGTGCCTGTACAGATACATCTAGTGCCGATACCGATTCATCACATATAATTACTTTAGGTTGTAAGGCCAAAGCTCTTGCAATGCAAATGCGTTGGCGTTGTCCACCCGAAAACTCATGCGGATATCGATTAAAAAAGTCGGCACTTAAACCCACTTGTTCTAGCAATTCAATTGTTTTATTTTTTCTTTCCTCCTTGTTTGCATGAATGCCATGCACCTGCATAGGTTCCATAATCGCATCGCCAATGGTAAATCTTGGATTTAAAGCCGAATAAGGATCTTGAAATACAATCTGAAGCTCACGCCTTAAAGAACGAAGTTTTTTAGCAGAGAGGCTTGTTAAGGCTATATTTTGATAGTTTATATCGCCACTGGTCGGTTCAATTAATCGGAGCAGACACCTCCCTAAAGTGGTTTTACCACAACCTGATTCGCCCACTAGCCCAAGTGTTTCACCAGGATAAATTTCAAAAGATACCTCATCAACTGCTTTAAAAAAGTTTTTAGCTTTTGCAAAAATGCCTTTTTTTATAGGATACCACTTGGCTAAATTCTGAACAGATAGTATGGGTGTTTGCGAATAAATTAAGTCGCGTCTCTTTTTTATATCTTCATTAGAAATAGCGTAGGTAGCAATTATTTCTTTTAAATTTTGTGTAGCAAGCGATTTCTTTTCATCTTGATGATTGATAAAATCAGCAACTGTTGGCAATCGCTTAAGTTGTAAATTCATGTTTGGCTTACAAGCTAAAAGACCTACCGTATAAGGGTTTTCGGGTTGTTTAAAAATAGCACTAACCGATTTATGTTCTAAAATATTGCCTCTATACATGACCATCACTTCGTCGGCAATTTCAGAAATCACGCCTAAATCATGAGAGATAAAAATCATGCTCATGTTTCTTTCATCTCTTATTCTTTTCAATAATTCGATGATATTTTTTTGTACAGTAACGTCTAGTGCAGTAGTTGGTTCATCGGCTATGAGTAAAGCTGGATCGCAACTCAATGCCATGGCAATGAGTACTCTTTGCTTTTGTCCACCCGAAATTTCGTGTGGGTATCTATCGTATAACTGAGCAGGATTAGGTAATTGAACCTCTGTAAATAATTCAATTGTTTTTTGTTTAGCTTCGGATTTTGCTAAACCTTGATGCCTTTGAATAGCTTCTGTAACTTGTGCGCCACAAGTATGAACAGGATTCAAAGAGGTCATGGGCTCTTGAAAAATCATCGCAATTTTATTTCCTCTAATGCCAGTCATTTGCGAATCGGGAATGCCTAAAATATCGATTGTTTCGGTAGGGGTATGAAATAATATGCTTCCTTTTACGCTTGTATTTTGCTTAGCTAATAAACGCATAATTGCTAAAGAAGTAACCGATTTTCCAGATCCAGATTCGCCCACAATTCCAACAATTTTACCTCTAGGAATTTCGAATGAAATACCTTTAACGGCATCATAAATACCCTCTTCTGTTGTAAATTGAACTGCTAAATTTTGAACCGATAAAATGCTTGTGTGCATATGCAAATCTGAAGCCTAAACATACTAAAATTTATCTGATTATAACACCAGGAAGCATTATCATAGGAATAAGATCTAAATTTGCTGTAGAAATGGTATCTGGCAAAAAGGTGATTTTTTTATCAAAAACACGATCGCCAATATAAAAACTGAGCCAAAATTCGTTATGGATTACAAAAAGTGATTCATCAATAATTTCAATTGGCGTAAAAGATTGAGGGGCTAAACTACCCAAGGAATGTCTAAAAATGGCGGTTTTAACTTCCTCTCCATTCAACAAACCGTAGCCTTTTGTACTCACTAAGATATTACTAATTGTATCGGATTTGAAATTTAATAAATAGGCTTTCCAATTCCTATTTTCTGCCGATTCACTTTCTAAAACTATGGCAATACCAATATCATTTACCTCCAAAAAATCAATGTCTTTTTTCATTCGAAAAAATTACTTTTTAGGCGCTGCTTTTTTAGCTGCTGCTTTTTTGGGAGCTGCTTTTTTTGCTACTGATTTTTTAGCCGCCGCTTTTTTAGGAGCTGCTTTTTTAGTGGTGGTTTCTTTTTTACTTGCTACTTTTTTAGTGGCTGTTTTAGCTCCTTTTTTAGCATAAGCTGGTTTCTCCTCTGCTTCTTTACCACCCGCTAATCTAACACAATCAGCATAGGTAAGCGTACTTGCCTCTGTGTCTTTTGGAATTTTAACATTGTCCTTACCATATTCAATGTATGGTCCCCATCTGCCATTTAAAACTTTAACTAAAACATTTTCGGTAAATAGTTTAATAATTTTATTGGCGTCTTTTTCTCTTTTTGCTAAAATCAATTCTATTGATCGATCTAGTTCAATAGTATGTGGATCATCCTCTTTTCCAATAGAAGTAAAAATACTATTGTGACGAATATAAGGTCCGAATTTACCAATGCCAATAACTACATCTTTAT
>CAJBBN010000214.1 GCA_903951325.1 uncultured bacterium | reverse complement strand
TTTTACAATATTTTTAATGTCTTTAAAATCGATGGCTAAACCAATGCCTTCTATATATTCGTTACTTTGATTGCCAGAATTAACTTGTACATGTAATTCGTAAGAATGCCCATGTATATTTTTACATGCGCCAGGATAACCATCAATGGCATGAGCCATTTCAAAATGAAAAATTTTTGTCAGTTGTATCATCTTATATATTTAGGTATGAACAGGTTTTAATTTGGCAGTAAAATGTCTCAACAGCTCCGATTCTTTGACAATACTTAAGCCTTTTATTTCCGCCCTATTTTGGAATACTTCGATAATTACTTCGGCTACATAATCTATATGGCTTTGGGTGTAAACCCTGCGAGGAATGGCCAGTCTTACCAACTCTAATTTTGCCGGAATTAATTGATGCGCCTCATCGTATTTTCCGAACATTAAAGAACCAATTTCTACCGCTCTAATTCCACCTTTAATGTATAATGCACAAACCAAAGCTTGACCTGGGTACTGATTAACTGGAATGTGGGGTAAAAATGCTTTGGCATCTAGGTATACTGCATGTCCTCCGGTCGGTTGCATAATTGGCACTCCAGCTTTGGTTAATTTCTCTCCCAAATATTCGATGCTTTTAATGCGGTAGTGGAGGTAGTCTTCTTGCATCACTTCTTCGAGGCCAATGGCAATGGCTTCGAGGTCTCTTCCGGCTAAGCCTCCATAGGTTGGAAAGCCTTCAGTAATCACTAATAAATTACGACAATGCAAGGCCAAATTTTCGTCGTGTAAAGCTAAAAATCCACCAATATTTGCAAAGGCATCTTTTTTAGCACTCATGGTACAACCATCTGCATACGAAAACATTTCTTTTACAATTTCTTGAATGGAATGTTGCGCATATCCTGCCTCGCGTTGTTTAATAAAAAAAGCGTTTTCTGCAAATCGACAAGCATCAATATACAAAGGTATTTGATGGGCTTTACATACAGCATGTGCCTGGCGAATATTTTCCATACTTACCGGTTGACCGCCGCCCGAATTATTGGTGATAGTAATTAAGCACAAGGGAATATTTTCGGCACCTTTAGCCTCAATGGTTTTTTTTAATTCTTCTATATTGATATTGCCTTTGAAAGGCGCGGCAATGGCTGTATTTTTTCCTTCCTCGCAAATTAAATCAATGCCTTCGGCACCCGAAAACTCAATGTTGGCGCGCGTAGTATCGAAAAGCGTATTGCTCAAAAAATATTTTCCCTTGGCGCCTAAAATACTAAACAGAATTTTTTCGGCAGCCCTGCCTTGGTGTGTAGGAATAATAATTGGTAGGCCAGTAATTTTTTTGACAGCTGCTTCGAACCTAAAGAAACTCGGACTGCCAGCATACGATTCGTCGCCTTGCATAATGCCTGCCCATTGGTTGCTACTCATTGCGCTAGTACCGCTATCGGTTAATAAATCGATAATCACTTCTTTAGATGGAATTAAAAATGGATTGTAAAAGGCCTTTGTTAAAATTGATTTTCGATCTGTTTCGCTATTGAAATAGATGGGTTCAACCGATTTGATTTTAAAAGGCTCTATAATTGTTTTCATGTGTTGATAGGGGATAAGGT
Organism: uncultured bacterium; assembly: GCA_903951325.1. GTDB lineage: Bacteria > Bacteroidota > Bacteroidia > Sphingobacteriales > Sphingobacteriaceae > CAIKLP01. The sequence goes on along the minus strand of CAJBBN010000214.1, from coordinate 4,703 downwards.
TGATAAATAGTACCCTAAAAATGCCGCAATGAAGCAGAAAAAAATATGATATAAATCATATCTTGCATATATTAAATTAACGCATATGAGTAACCCTATTTGTCTCGAAAACGAATTTTTAAAAGTTAGCCTCCATACAATGGGTGCCGAATTACAATCGGTTGTTAATAAAGCAAGTAATTTAGAATATATGTGGCAAGCCGAACCTACTGTGTGGGCAAGGCATTCGCCTGTTTTGTTTCCAATTGTAGGACGATTAAAAGACGACACCTACTATTATAATGGCAAAGAATACAAAATGGGTCAACATGGTTTTGCGCGCAATAAAGCATTTCAGGTAATTACGCAAACGCCTACTATGGTTAGTTTTCAGCTTACCGAAGACGAAGAAACTTTAGCGATTTATCCTTTTAAATTTTGTTTAACATTAAGTTATATTTTAAACGAACAAGAATTAACCCTTCAGTACGAAGTAAAAAATACCGATACTCAATCAATTTATTTTTCAATTGGAGCACACCCTGGATTTCGTTTGCCATTATTCGATAACGAACAATACGAAGATTATCATCTTTCCTTTAATCATACCGAAACTGCCGAACGTTATTTAATAGATGGGGGATTAATTTCGAATCTTACTAAAGCAATATTTACTAGCCCCAATGAATTAAATTTAAACAAAGATTTATTTTTACAAGATGCTTTAGTATTTAAAAAATTGCGTTCCAACATGGTCTCTATTCGAAGTAAAAATCATGTGCATGGTATTAGCTTAACAGCAAATCATTTTCCGTTTTATGGAATTTGGGCGCAAAAAAATGCAGATTTTGTTTGCTTAGAACCTTGGTGTGGTATAGCCGACCCCGTTTCGAGTCAATCTAGTATTACGCAAAAAGAAGGAATTAATTGCTTAGCAGAATCAGAAAATTTTGTTCGCATGCTTTTGTTCCATTTTTTCTAAGCCGGCTTGTTTGTCGTTCATTTCTTTTTCTAAATCACTCAATACAATATCTAAAGAAACCACCGATAAATGAATTTCTCTCAAGGATAAATAAAGCGAAACCAGCATGAGGATTAAACTCAATCCAAAAGTAATATGTGCCGCGTTGTTATATTGGTAAAATAAAAAGAACATACAAACAATTGCGGTGAACATGCAAAGCACACCCGAACCTTGCATCAAACGAATTAATTTTACGCGCCTGCGCAGGTTATGTAATTGATATAAAATTTGATCTTGGTGTTCTTTTTCCCACAAATCGCGTAAGCTTCTGATGCGACTGGCAATTATATTAAAGCGGTTGGTATAGGCTAATAATAACAAAGACATAGCCGGGAATAAAAGGGCAGGTGTGTTAATTGATAATTCCATAAACAAATCGTTTAATTTATTGTTAAAAATAAGCAAAATGATTGATTCATTGTTTCAAAATTGATTTCAATTAATTAAGTTTGTGACACAAATACCTAATCTACTTTAAAATGTCAAATACGGCGGAAATCACCCTAGATGGAAAAACTTTCACTTTCCCAGTTATAACTGGAACAGAAGGCGAAAAAGCAATCGATATTACTAAATTAAGAGACGAAACTGGATATATAACCTTAGATACAGGTTATAAAAATACTGGAGCTACTAAAAGTGCCATTACCTTTTTAGATGGGGAGCTGGGGGTTTTAAAATATAGAGGTTATCCAATCGAACAATTAGCAGAAAAGTCAACCTTTATTGAAGTGGCTTTTTTATTAATTTATGGTGAATTGCCCACCATTAAGCAACTAGATGCATTTTCTTACGAAATGAGTCGCCATACTTTGATTCACGAAGACATGAAAAAGTTTTTTGATGGTTATCCATCAAAAGCGCATCCTATGGGGCAGTTGGTATCATTGGTATGTTCTTTGTCTTCTTTTTATCCAGAATCCTTAGAACCTAATCCTACTAAAGCAGACATTGATTTAACAATCATGAAATTGTTGGCTAAAATGAGCACCATAGTTTCTTGGATTCATAAAAAATCTTTAGGTCATCCGTTAATTTACCCACAAAATAAATTAGACTATGTATCTAATTTCTTAAACATGACATTAGGTTACAGAACCGAAGAGTATATAATTGATCCTGTGGTGGTTGATGCAATGAATAAATTATTGATTCTTCATGCAGACCACGAGCAAAATTGTTCTACTTCTACGGTTCGTATTGTAGGTTCTTCTGATGCAAATTTATATGCATCGGTGGCATCGGGTATTTCGGCTCTTTGGGGTCCTTTACATGGTGGCGCGAACCAAGCAGTAATTGGTATGTTAGAAGCGATCAAAGCAGATGGTGGTGATGCCGATAAATGGTTAGCTAAAGCAAAAGATAAAAACGATCCATTCCGATTAATGGGATTTGGTCACCGAGTGTATAAAAACTTTGATCCACGCGCTACCATTATTAAAGAGGCATGCGATAATGTATTAAATAAATTAGGGGTAAACGATCCAATTTTAGATATCGCTAAAAAACTAGAAGAAGCGGCTTTAAGCGATCCTTATTTTATTGAAAGAAAATTATATCCAAATGTGGATTTTTATTCTGGTATTATTTACAGAGCCATTGGTTTCCCAACCGAAATGTTTACCGTGTTATTTGCCCTAGGACGCTTACCAGGTTGGATTGCGCAATGGAAAGAAATGCACGAGAACAAAGAGCCCATTGGCCGTCCACGTCAAATTTATACTGGAAAAACAGCGCGTGATTACGAAATCATTGCTAAAAGATAATTCAAAAATTCAAAGGCTCGATATTTATCGGGCCTTTTTTTTGATTTGTTTTCGCTGTTTTACTGTGAGGCCCATAATTTGTCTTGCTAAATTTTCTGGGCCCATCCTTACTTTAATTGATACGAGGATTATTTTCAAGTACAGCCTAAAAATAATAACCCAACAAAAAAAGAGTTTGTCTTTGTGCCTGTTCCGATATATCGGTATCAAAAATTAATTGATGTTTGAAAATAAATTTTAAGTTTTTACTTAATGCATAGCTAATTTCAGTATTCGACTCTAAGTCAACTTGAATAGCGTTTTGCGGGTTTACAAATATTTTTTGTTCTGCTTTAATTGTAATATTTCGATATACATTTTTATCAAAATCGATGGCTAATGTATAACCATGTTCAAATGCAATTTTTTCTTTCCTTTTAACTTTGAACAGTTCGTTTTTATTAAATAAGGTATAATAATTCTGTGCTAAAAAACTAGTGATTTTTATAGAGCTAACAGATAGTGCAATATCAACTGCTTTCCATAATTGTACACTATAAGCCGCTTGAATATCGAGGTATGCAGGGGAAGCAAATTGGCTAATCGGCACTGTTTTCAAGCCAATGCTGGGTATGTATTTTTCTTTATAAGTTTTGCTAAACTGCGATTGTAATTTTAAACTAAGCTGCAAATTTGCTTTTTTACTAAATTTGATTTTGGGTATTTTTAAATGAGGTAAAAGTAATTTCCACTTTATTTGATAGGCAAAATAATCTTCGGTTTTCGCTAGATTTATTTGATTGGATTTACTCAAACCATACTTAAGGATCCATTTTTGTTCTAGTATATATTGTTGCCTTGTTAATTTATTAATGGGTGTATAGTTTAATAGTGCGTTGAGCTGCTTATATCCACTTTGTTGCCAATTGGAAGTTTCATTAGCAGAAAAGGCTATAAATCCAGCTTGGCGCCAACGAAAGCTTTCTTTGTCGGTCATAACCCGAGCTATACTATCACTTTCGTTTAGCACCAATGCTGTTTGCTTGATATATTGATCGGTTTGGGTACCCAAAACCGAGAGAGTGCAAATATTTAATATCAACCACACAAAATCATTTTAATTTTTCTGATTAATTCTTGAACTGATATGATACCATTTGTAATCAAGGTATCCTTCCTTTTCCAATGTATCTATTATCAGTGGATTCCATTGGGCCAATGCATCTAAATTAAAATGGTAGTATTTTATTTTAGCAGTTTTATTTGTTTTGATAGCCGCTTCCCAGCTGCGATTATATTCGCTGCCTTTTTGATAAAAAGAAGAAAAAGTACCGATAAAAATAAAATCATTTTGCGCAAGGTCTGCTGCTGCCGAAATGTTTTGGCCATTCGTATCTATCATCAACTTGCAAATCTTTTCGAATGGATACGCTTGACTCAAAGGGTAAGTTTTATTATTTGAATTTAATTGTGATAGTATTATTGGGAGGCCAGCTACACAGCCATTGTTATCCACGTTTTTAAAATAAAGCATTTGCCCTTCCTTGTTAAACAAATATCCAGCCGGAATGCCTAAACGAAAGGCTTTGATATAGTTTTGGTAACCCGGTTTGATGAATGTTATATGGGCTTTAGAAATATTATTTTTTTGAGCCAGATGGTACATTTTTTCTGTCGCAATTACTTTTGGAATTTTAATTCCTGCAATTTTCATTAGCAATATGCTGCAGCTGCTACACATACACACTAAGCCGATTAATGTCACAAACAATTTTATTTTCATATTTTTTGAGTTAAAAATGCCGAGCTAAAGGCTCGGCATTGGGTAATTTAAAATTGAACTATTAATAGATCATCATTTCGCTCGACCGAATAATTTCCTTTTTTAATCGTAAAATTTGTAGGGATATTTAATTGTTCACACATTTCATCACTGAATGTGTAATCGGTATCAA
>CAJBBN010000213.1 GCA_903951325.1 uncultured bacterium | reverse complement strand
TTGTTAATCATTGATTGTGCTAAAGAAGGTAATTTTTCAAATTTATCGGGTTGGTGAATGATAGAGCGAACAGCTTGAGAGGGAAAGCCACTAAGCAGCGCCACCAAGCCCTTATCGGTGCGATCTCCCGATGCATAAATAGAATCAAATGCAATACCCTCGCTTGCCAGTTTACTGAGGTAGGGGCTCACATTTGCTTCGCCACCAAAACTACTCACTACATCAGAGGTAAAGCTTTCTAAAATAACTAATACCACATTTGGTTTTTGCTGAGTTAAAATATTTTCGCTGTTTTGCTTTTGAGTGGTAGGATATATTTCGGCTATTGCTGATGTAGCAACACTATCTGAAACAAATTGATAGGGGTTTTTACTATTGAGCTTATTTTGTAGCATGGAAGAGAGTAAATTCCAATCGGTATTTACTGTTGCATGGTTATAGCTTGAATTATTAGAAAAATAAGCGGCACTTTGATTGATAGGTGCTAATTGCATTCCACCTCTTAAACATAAAATCATTATAAAAGCACCCAAAGGGATAGTAATCAAAGACAGCCAATTAAAACTTAGGTTTTCAAAAGGAGCCGATACATATTTTCTATAAAGCCAAAGCAGGCCTATAAGCTGAATCAAAAATAAGCTTATCCCTAAAAATAATGGGGAAGAAGCACTAGAGGCAAGGGCTTCAGAAGGCGAATGAATTAAAAAATCGATGGCCCTGCTGTTAATTTTAGTTCCCCACTCGGTATAAATATGCAAATCAATGGTATGGGTGATGCTACTTAAAACAATAAATGTATAGTTGATTCTTGTATACAAAAACTGAAAAATCGAATTGGTTTTTGGGATCAGTAAAGTGATAAAAAATAATACAAGGGGAATAGCAATAAAATAAGCGGTCATGGAAATGTCTAAAGGAAGACTAAACCAAAAAATTTTTCCAAAATCTATAAAAGTGAAATCTTGTTTTTTTACAATATGATATAGCACAAAAATAATTCGGTGCAATAAAAAACTGAATAGCCAAAACAAAAACAGGTTGAAAAAATTGCGAATCGCTTGTTTCATACTTCCTTAAAAATTTGTTTAAAGATAATAAAAAATATATCAGGGAAGCGGGATACACTTATAGCCATTATCGTAAGTAGAGTAGTATTTATTTGAATTTAAGTATCTAGTATTCAGCGTTTTGTTGTTAATAATATGAATTGCATTTTCCTTTATTCCTTTTAAATTATAAGTAGCACATAGCAGATAATCAAGCCTTTGATCTTTGATGGAAGTTAGTGGCCAGAAAGGATTGGGCTTTGCCATAAACAAGAAATTTTTACCATTGATACACACTAAAGTTTGGTCTTTTACCCAAACTAATTTAGTTAAATGCCAGCCAATTTTTTGAAAGTTTTGAATTAATTTATTCAAGGCAATTTGATTGCTTTTTTGACTGCAGACTAAAGTATATTGATCTGCACTTTTAATTAATATACACGGACTGTCTTTTTGATGGATAAGGTAATGCGTCGTTTTCCTATCTTGATAACGGATGAAGCAACTATTCATTAAAAAAAGCAAACTGAAACCAGCACCAAACCAATTCATCCATTTGATATGATGGATGAGGTAAAAACTATAACACAGTAGCAGGGCCATTAATAAGTAAGCTGCCGTAGAATCTATATGGTAATAATAGCTTAAGGAATAAGGTAATATGCTTATTTTATGTAAAATATAGCCCATTAGTGCAATACATTTACTTAAAACTAAGCCAATGTATTTTGCAATAAATGGGATTGGATTTAGTGCTAATAATGCAATGCCTAAATAAAGTGCGATGCTAGAAAGTGGAATGGCCAAGAGGTTTGCTAATAAAAAATAATTAGGAAATTGATGAAAATAATAAAGTGACATGGCTAAGGTGCTTAATTGTGCAGCAATTGACACAGCAATGAGCATCCAAATTTGATCTGCCAATTTATTTTCAAAATAGAAAAGCCTGTATATCGCATCATAAAAATAGATAATTCCTAATACTGCCAAATAGGATAATTGAAATCCTATATCGAACAGGTATGCTGGGTCTATGATTAATAAAAAAAAGGCAGAACCAGCAATCAGATTATATGGATTGCTTTGATGACTGATTTGTTTGCCAATAATACTAAACGATATCATTACTGCAGACCTGCAAACAGAAGGCGAAAGCCCCGTTATATAGGCATATAGACAAACAAAAGATATAAGAATAATTGATTTGAGCAGCTGTGTTTTACCCCATTTAAACAGCGATAATATTTTATTCAAAACCAGAAAAATAACGCTGACATGTAAACCGGAAACAGATAAAATATGGATGGTACCTGTTTTCGAATAATCAGCTATTACCTCTTCAGAAATGCCCGATCTACTTCCTAGTAATAGGGCAGATGCTATTTTATAGCTTTCATCGTTCAGGAGGTGTTTTTTTAAAATGCTATCGAATTTGTAGGCAATCAATAAACTATTTGTTTTGAGATAACTCAATTGTTTTTGGCCAATAACCGAATCAGTATTTTTTAGATAAACAAAATGAAAAACTTGTTTTCTATTCCAATAAGCTTGTGCATTAAATTCACCTGGATTTCTATTTTTTTGAAAAGAAATAATGTTGGATGTTAAACTTAATATACTACCAAGCGCTAAGGTTTTATCTTTCGTATAAATGAGTATTTTTCCCTGTACATTTTGCTGTAAATTGCTGGCAATAACTTTCCCTAAATACCTGTTATTGAGTGTATTATTACTCAAATTATCCACAATAACAACTTTTAGCTTTTGGTAACTTTTCTTAGAAAAATGCTCCTTTGATAAAGCTTCTTGATGGGTAATATTTAATAAGAAACCAAAGAAAATAAAAATGATATTTAAGCTCATTCCATTTAACCAATGAAATGTAAATCTTTTAATTTTTCTAGCATAATAAAATTGAATAAAACAACTTAAAGAAAAAAAAAGGAAAGCTATGAGTACAAATAATGTGTTAAATGGGAGATAAGTAGCGAGCATTATTCCTATTATATAGGCAAGTAATAATCTGCCTAACACAACCGATCGCATGTAATTACGAATCATAATTTTATGGCTAATTGAATGGCATAATCAAGTATATTGCTTTTTCCTAACACCTTGTTTTTGCTAGCTTTCAGGCTTAAAGTGCAGTTTTTTCTTATTTTACTTTGAAAGTAAAAAAAAGCCCGCGTGCCATTTCCATTTAATAAAACACTGGTCAAATAATTTGGTAATTGTTGTTCTGCGCTATAAATTCTTGTATCAAATTCGCAATTATAAAAAGTAATACCATAACCTATTGTTAATTTTAAATCACTTAGGGTATATTTTAAAGCACATTGAAATGCGTTTGAACGGCTTATACTATTGGTTTTATAATCAAACCTGTGTAGTAAGTAAAGTTGTTTAGCTATTATTTTTTTAAATACAATTGTAGCACTAAAAGTCTGCTGGTATTCATATTTTCTAATAGTTTCAGCGATTTCAATTTTATTATTATTTTTGATTTGATAACTACTTTTTAATTGAATTTCGTTTCCTATTCGATTGATATAGATTAATACTCCTTGTATTTTATTTTCGATGCTAGGTACTTTAATTGTATTTTCTGCGCCATTAATCAAATGGGTATTACTTACTATTTGATAATAACTTTTTGAATTAATGGCTTGCTTAAATGCAATACTAAATCCAATATCATTCTTGGCATTACCTTGTAAAAGTTGATTTGAAGCAAATTCGTTTTGATAATTTTCTGTAAAATAATTGAGTCCAAAAGCAATACTACTTTGTTTATTTAATATAGCCATACAGGCCAAATGGAAGGCGATTTTATCCTCAAATACAGCTATTTCGGAACCAATAAGCATGTTTTGATAATGACTCAAAAAGTCAAGAGATATCCCTTTCCTAAGATTAAATTCTTCTACTAGGGTATTGATACCTAATTGACTTGATTTGAAATGATAAGCTATTCTGCCATTAAAAATAGCTTGGGAGATTTTATTTTTTCGCCTAATTTCTGAGCCAGTTCTATGTAAACCGCTACTACTGCCACTGTCTACTTTTTGGTAAGATTGTGCTAAAAAATAGCTCCAGTTTCTTTGATCTTTTCGAATCGCTATACCATTTTGATATCCTGATTCCATCGCAGAGGCATAGGGGATAAAGCCATTATTTGTAGCTATTAAAGTAGTCCAATCGGCGGCAAACTCAGTGCCTTTGCCTTGTCCACTTAATAATCCTTGTCCTAAAAAACTTCGAAAACTACCGGCAATTACATTCAGATTATTTTTTGTAAAATAAATACTTCCACATAAATGGTCTAATGGAAATTGAATGGAATTGAAATGGTATTGTTCTCCAATATCCTGTTCTGTTGCAATCATCCAGGATATTCCACTAGTATTTTTATGGCTTAATTTATGATATAAACTAAAAGAGCTGCCTTGAAATAAATTTACTTGATTGTTAAATTTTATTCTAGTGACAGCAGTCGTACTTGGAATTTGGTAATTTATTTCTGTTAAATGGATACAATATTTTGCTAGGTTCAATAAATCTTCTGTTGAAAAAACAGGGATAATTTGCAACTCATAGAGGTCTATTATTTTTCCGGTAAATTCAATATGGGCAATGATTGCATCTATTTGTTCGGCTTTAAATAAGCCAGAATTTTTTAGTTCTGTCGCGCTAGCTTTCGATAAATTAATTGGATGATAAAGGAATTGATCTACATTTTCTAATTGTTCGGTATTGATTTCAGCAGCGTTTTCGTCAACTTCGAGGTTGATTCTTTCTAATTTATCTGTTAGTTCTATTACCTGTGCATGCAATAAGCTAGCGCAGCAAAGTATAATTAGCAATAATTTAAAACGCATAATTAATTTTAATAGCTGGGCTATTACCCAAAAAGAAGTGATGATTATTGCTTAACCAATAAACAATACGCTTCTTTTTATAGGCCAATCCATAGCCTATAAATGGCGAAGAACTTGCTATTGCGGCTCGAATACTCATTTTTGAATTTAATTCATAGACTAGTCCAGCTTTCAGCAAATAGGCTTGAGATTTAGACATATATAATGCAGCACAGAGCGATATTTGTTCATTAATTTGTTGGTTCAACCCAATTCTTACTGCACTTGAAATTTGATTTTTTTTATCATTTATTCCTAAATTTAGGAGATGGACGGCCCAATATAAATTGCGCTTTCGTTCATAAATAAATCCTATTTCGGGTATAAAATTTATACTGGCTTGTTCATTCCCAAACTTACTGCGGACTGCGTTTAAGTTTAATCCAAATCGAATGTTTTCGTTGATTAAAACCGCAGCGTTTAGGCAAAACCGTTGGGAAGTTAAATCTTCAAAATTATTTTGATGAAAGGCTAATCCATAGGATTGATGCGCTAATGGAATGGCAATGGCAAATTGAAAAGAGTTTAAATTGGCAATGCCAAAATCATTTAATTGCCCTATACTGATGTGTTTATTACTTAGTTTTAAAGTACTAGCAGGATTTTCATCAATAATATTTGCTGAATTTAGCGCTATACCGGCTCCAAGAATTGCTCTGGTATCGGCACTTTGGAATTGTTGTGCATAGGAATGGATTCCAAAGAATTCGAGCACAACAAATATCCACCACACTTTCATTTATCAAAAGTGTGAAATAGGAGTTTAAATTAAAACCTGATAGGAGATGGATTATAAATTGTCCTTAATTTCTAGGAGAAATGCTTTTAAGGTAGCAAGTGAATCAATCACTTTTTGTGTTTCTTTGATTTCCTTTGAACCACCTTTCATGGCTTCTTTTGCACCTTGTAAGGTATAGCCTTTTTCTTTCACTAAATGAAAAATAACTTTCAGGTTTTCTAGGTCTTCTGGTGTAAATAATCGGTTACCCTTTTTGTTCTTTTTGGGTTGGAGTATATCGAATTCATTTTCCCAAAATCGAATAAGGGATGGATTTACTTGAAATAGTTTTGCCACCTCTCCAATGGAGTAATACATTTTTTGAGGTTCGTATTCTTTGTATGGCATAATATCTTTTGAATTCTATGGGCTAATTTAACAATATCTTCAATTAATTACAATCAAATTAATCGAAAGATTGATTTGCTCTTGCAGATATCGTTAACATTTGCTGGTATTCTTTAGGAGATAGATCGTTGTAGTAAAAATTGATTGGATTAATTGGTTTGCCATTTTTCCTTACTTCATAATGGCAATGTGGAGCCGTAGAAGTTCCTGTATTACCAACATAACCAATTATTTCACCTCTTTTCACGCTTTGGCCTCTTCTGCATTTAATTCGACTCATATGGCCATATAATGTTTGGTATCCATAACCATGGCTTAATACCACATGATTACCATAACCTCTTCCAGAATTATCGGCTAAGCTAACATAACCATCGCCTGTTGCATAAATTGGGGTACCAATTTTTGCTGTAAAATCCATTCCAGTATGCATTTTAGAGGTTTTATAAATTGGATGAATACGATAACCATATCCAGAAGCCATGGCTCTTAAATTTTTATTAGGTATGGGTTGAATAGCAGGAATAGAAGCCAATAATTTTGATTTATTTTTAACTTCTTTTAATAATTCATCGTATGATTTCGATTGCACATACATTTGTTTGGCAACACGATCTAGCTTTTTAGCGCTTTCTAAAACGATATCAGCAAAATCATAATTCTCTAATGCTCTATATTTATTTACCCCTCCATACCTACCTTTTCGAACATCACTGCTAATAGGATCTGCTTCAAAAATTACTCTATAAATATTATTGTCACGGTCGGTTAAGTCTTCCATTACCACATCCATAATTTTTAACCGTTCGTTTAGTAATTCATATTGAAGATCTAGTTGTTCAATTTCTCTCTTTAAGCGCTTCTCCTTGGGTGAATCGATATAGGTGTAAGCAAATATCATAACGATGCTGGCAAAAACCATTACCGAGGCCAAATAACCCAATACACGAAGTACCCTTCTTGTTAAAGAAAGCTCCACTTTCTCGTATTTGAGGGTATTGGTATTGTAGAAATATTTTATCCTTTTCGCCATAATCTAGGTTACAAAAATAACATTTATTCAAAAAAACCACTCTTTCTACGATTAAACATAGATAAAGGCACAATTCCGATAAAAAATCGCGGTATTATGCTATTTTTGTTTTCTTAGAATAGCTATGAACTCAAAAGAAATTAGACAAGCATTTTTAGATTTTTTTAAATCCAAAGAACATCACATTGTTTCGTCGGCACCCATGGTGGTAAAAAACGATCCAACGTTGATGTTTATTAATTCTGGAATGGCACCTTTTAAAGATATTTTTTTAGGGGTGAGTCCTATCAAATATAAACGAGTGGCCGATACGCAAAAATGTTTGCGTGTTTCTGGTAAGCACAACGATTTAGAAGAAGTAGGAATTGATACCTATCATCATACCATGTTTGAGATGTTGGGCAATTGGTCTTTTGGAGATTATTTTAAAGCCGAAGCCATTGCTTGGAGTTGGGAATTATTAACCGAAGTTTATCAATTACCAAAAGATAGATTATACGTTTCTGTTTTTGAAGGCGATGAAAAAGAAGGAATTCCAAGGTCGGTTATTGCATTTGAAGAATGGAAAAAAATTGTACCCGAAGACCGTATCATATTAGGAAATAAAAAAGATAACTTCTGGGAAATGGGAGAAACAGGGCCATGTGGACCTTGTTCCGAAATCCATTTTGATTTAAGACCCGATGCAGAACGCGCATTAGTGAATGGTGCAACTTTAGTGAATGCCGATCATCCGCAAGTAATTGAAATTTGGAATAATGTATTCATGCAATACAATCGTATGAAAGATGGTTCGCTGGCTCCATTGCCTATGAGACATGTTGATACGGGTATGGGTTTTGAAAGATTGGTGAGAGTTATTCAAGGAAAATCTTCGAATTACGATACCGATATTTTTCAACCATTGATTCAGTTTATTGCAAGCGAATCTAAAATACCCTATGGTCAATCTGAAAAAACAGATATTGCCATGCGTGTAATTGCAGATCATATTCGTGCCATTGCATTTTGTATTACCGATGGTCAATTGCCTTCAAATACAGGCGCAGGCTATGTTATCAGAAGAATTCTGAGAAGAGCTGTGCGTTATGCCTATACTTATTTAGATATCAAAGAGCCTTTCATTTATCAATTAGTAGCCATTTTAGCAGATCAATTTAAAGGCGTTTTCGATGAAATTGTTACGCAAAAAGAATTTGTAGAAAAAGTGATTATTGAAGAAGAAACGTCTTTCTTAAAAACATTGGCAACCGGTATTCAACGTTTTGATAAATACATTCCAACGAATAATATTATTGATGGTGCATTTGCATTTGAGTTATTTGACACTTTTGGATTTCCAATAGATTTAACCCAATTAATGGCATCCGAAAAAAATTGCAGCGTTGACTTGATTGGCTTTAATGAAGCATTACAAATTCAGAAAACCAGATCAAGAGCCGCTACAGCAATAGATACAGACGATTGGACGGAAGTAAATGCCGAGCTTGCTGCAAATTTTGTAGGCTATGATTTACTCGAATCGCAAACTTCAATCATTAAATACCGTAAAGTTACCGCTAAGAATAAAGTGCAATACCAATTAGTTTTAAGCGAAACACCTTTCTATGCAGAAAGCGGAGGACAAGTAGGAGA
>CAJBBN010000212.1 GCA_903951325.1 uncultured bacterium | reverse complement strand
CACGATCCCATTGCCATGAAAGAAGCAAAACATATTTTAGGCGACCAAGTTATTTTTTGCGAACAGCAAGAACAGGCCATTGCCAGTGCAGATGCACTCTTGGTGGTGACCGAATGGGCCGATTACCGCGCACCAGATTTAACAGAACTAAAGGCAAGTTTAGCAAGCCCAATCATTTTTGATGGCCGCAATATTTTTGATGCAAGCGAAATGCGCGAGCATGGATTCACCTATTATGGAATTGGAATAAATTAATTATGAAATCAAAAAGAGTATTAATTACCGGTGCAGCAGGATTTTTAGGTTCTCATCTTTGTGATCGATTTATCAAAGAAGGATTTCGTGTAGTAGCGATGGATAATTTAATTACGGGTTCTTTAACAAACATCGAACACCTTTTTAAATTAGAACAATTCGAATTTTACCATCACGATGTTTCTAAATTTGTACATGTGCCTGGCGAAATAGATTATATTTTACATTTTGCTTCGCCAGCGAGTCCGATTGATTATTTAAAAATTCCGATTCAAACTTTAAAAGTCGGATCATTAGGTACCCATAATTTATTGGGTTTTGCAAAAGCAAAAAAAGCACGCATGCTGATTGCTTCTACTTCTGAAGTATACGGCGACCCTACGGTTCATCCACAAACAGAAGATTATTGGGGTAATGTAAATCCGGTTGGTCCGCGTGGCGTATACGACGAAGCCAAAAGATTTCAAGAAGCGATGACCATGGCATATCATACTTTTCATGGTTTAGAAACTAGAATTGTAAGAATATTTAATACCTATGGTCCGCGCATGCGACTCAACGATGGTAGGGTATTGCCTACATTTATTGGTCAAGCATTACGCGGCGAAGATTTAACTGCTTATGGCGATGGTTCACAAACCAGGTCTTTCTGTTATGTCGATGATTTAGTGGAAGGAATTTATCGTTTATTATTTAGCGATTACGCTTACCCCGTAAACATTGGTAACCCCGACGAAATTACCATTGCCCAATTTGCAGAAGAGATTATTAAATTAACGGGTGCAAAACAAAAAATTATTTTTGAACCTTTGCCGCAAGACGATCCAAAACAAAGAAGACCAGATATTACCAAAGCCATTGAATTATTAGATTGGCAGCCAATAGTAAATAGGGCCGATGGTTTGAAGATCACCTACGATTATTTTAAATCTTTACCCGATAAAGAATTGAAGCCTAAAGATTTTGTATCCTACAATAAATAAGATGAAAAAAATTTTAGTAACTGGTGGTACAGGTTATATTGGTTCGCATACCGTTATCGAATTAATTAAATTAGGTTACGAAGTGTTAGTGATTGATAATTTATCGAATTCTAAAGCCGAAGTAATCGATATTATTGAAAGCATTACCGCTGTGCGTCCGCATTTCGAAAAAATAGAAATGTGTGATAAAGCTGCATTAGCTAATTATTTCAGTAAGCATTCAAATATCGATGCGGTGATTCATTTTGCTGGTATGTTACAAGTGGCCGAGTCGGTCGAAAATCCGCTGAAGTATTACCACAACAATATGTTCTCTACCATCAATCTATTAGAATGCATGGTAGCTTATAAAATTAAAAATATTGTTTTTTCTTCTTCTTGTACTGTTTACGGAAACCCAACGCAGTTGCCAGTTACAGAAACAGCACCGGTACAAAAAGCGATGTCGCCTTATGGTAATACCAAACAAATGGGTGAAGAAATTTTAGAAAATGTAGCCAAGGCAAACGACATAAATGTGATTACGCTTCGTTATTTTAATCCAATTGGTGCACACGAATCGGCAAAAATAGGAGAGATACAACATGGCGTGCCACATCATTTAATTCCATACATTACCGAAACGGCAGCAGGCATAAGAAAACAATTAAATGTTTTTGGAGGTGATTACCAAACCCACGATGGCACTTGTGTACGCGATTATATTCATGTGGTCGATCTTGCAAAAGCACATATAGCCGCAATTTCAAGACTGCTCTCACATAGCAACGAAGCAAAATTAGAAGTGTATAATATTGGAACTGGCTTAGGTTATTCGGTGCTAGATATTATTAGTGCTTTTGAAAAGGTAACCAACATTAAAATTAATTATCAAATAGTAGATAGAAGACCCGGCGATGTAGAAGCAGTTTACGCAGATACTACTTTAGCCGAACAAAAATTAAATTGGAAAACAGTATTGAGCATCGAAGATATGATGCGCAGTGCATGGAATTGGGAACAAGCGCTAGCCGCAAAAAAATAAATTATGCAAAATTATTCTCACGTAGTAATTACCGGAGCAGCCGGTTTCATTGGTTCACATGTTATTCGTTTGTTTGTCAATAAATATCCGAATACGCATTTTTATAATTTAGATAAATTAACCTACGCAGGTAATTTGGCTAACTTAACCGATATTGAAAATAAATCGAATTATACTTTTATTAAAGCAGATATTACAGATGCGGTTCAAATCGAAGCATTGTTTCAGCAATATCAATTTGATGCGGTGATTCATTTAGCCGCAGAGTCGCATGTAGATCGTTCTATTACCGATCCAACTGCTTTTGTAATGACCAATGTGATTGGTACGGTAAATTTATTGAATAGCGCCAAGGCATTATGGAAGAGCGATGCACATAAAAATGCGCCTCATCGTTTTTACCATGTTTCTACCGACGAAGTATATGGCACCTTAGGCGAAACAGGCATGTTTACCGAAACAACCAGTTACGATCCGCATTCTCCTTATTCTGCTTCTAAAGCAAGTTCGGATCATTTTGTGCGTGCATACCACGACACTTATCAAATGGATTGCGTGATTTCAAACTGTTCTAATAATTATGGTTCTTTTCATTTTCCAGAAAAATTAATTCCATTATCTATCAACAACATTAAAAATAATTTACCTATTCCAATTTATGGTAAAGGAGAAAATGTGCGCGATTGGTTATGGGTAAAAGACCATGCGCGTGCAATTGATGTTATTTTTAATGGCGCAAAGCCAGGTGCTACCTATAACATAGGCGGTCACAACGAATGGACAAACATCGATTTGATTCATTTGCTGTGTAAAATAATGGATGAAAAATTAGGACGCGAAGCAGGAAGTTCTGCAAAATTAATTACTTATGTAACCGATCGTGCAGGCCACGATTTGCGTTATGCGATTGATTCTTCAAAATTACAAAATGAATTAGGTTGGAAACCAAGTTTACAATTCGAAGAAGGTTTAGCAAAAACAGTAGATTGGTATTTACAAAACGAAGATTGGTTGAACAATGTAACCTCTGGTAATTACCAAAACTATTACGCCAAACAATACGATCATCGTTAAATATTATTCGTGTCGAAGTGCTTCTACTGGATCTAGTTTAGAAGCTTTTAAGGCAGGGTAAAATCCTGCAAAAAGCCCAACGAGCATGCAAAGCGCCACGCCGCTAAACATCCATAACCAGGGCACGATAAAGCCTCCGCCAATAAACATCGACATCAAATTACCGATGGCGATGCCCAATATTATGCCACCAATTCCACCGAGTTGGCAGATTACAATGGCTTCAATTAAAAATTGTCTGCGAATGACACCAGGCGTTGCACCCATCGCTTTACGCAAACCAATTTCTTTTGTTCTTTCGGTAACAGATACCAACATGATATTCATTAATCCAATAGAAGCGCCTAATAAAGTGATGATACCAATAATGGTTGCTGCAATGGTGATGAATTTTAAATTATCGATGAGCGAACTGGCTAAACTATCGCTTTGCGTAATCTGAAAATTATTTTCATCACTGGTATTTATTTTTCTAATATTTCTAAAAATGCCAGTTCCTTCCGATACTGCGCCATCGAGTAAATTACCATCGTTTACCATAACAGTAATAGTATAAGATGTATTTGGATTGGTATTGATTAATTTTCCTTTTACTAGTGGAATAATACAAACCTTATCGCCGCCAAAGCCCATGCTGCTGCCCTTTTCGGCGAGTATGCCAATGACTCTAAATTTATCGCTGCCAATGGTGATGATGTTGCCTTCTGCTGGGCCGTCTTTAAATAAGGTTGTTTTAACTTCGCTACCGATAATTGCAACTCCGGTGCCAAATTCTTGTTCGCTGTTCGAAAAATTTCTACCATCGGCTAATTTATAACCAGCCGTAAATAAATAATTTGCATCTGATGCAATGACAGAAATATTAGGATTGGTTTTGTTGTTGTTGTATTTGGCAGTTGAGGCAAAAGAGGCAAAAGAAGAAACCGAAACGGTTGCAGGAAATTTAAATTTTCTTTTAAAATCTGCGGCTTGGTCAAAAGTAATATTATCGAATCTTTTTTGTTTGGCTCTGCCACCGCCTATACGAATACTGCCCGAGCCTCTGTTTCGGATACTGTAAGAATTTGCACCCATGCTGGCAAAATTATCGTTGATCGATTTTTTCATTCCATCTATGGAAGTTAAAATGCCAACCAAAGCCATAATACCAATGGCAATAATCAATGCGGTTAAAACAGTACGCAGTTTATTGTCGTTGATGGAGCCAAAGGCTACTTTAATATTGTCTTTGAGTTTCATGATGCGAAAAATACCTATATTTTTTAAAAAGCCCCGAATCACCTAAAATTGTTACGCAATAAGGAAATAAAAAAAGGAGCTTTTGGCTCCTCTTTCTTTTATCAAATGCTGAATTAGGCGCTAAACGAACTGCCGCAACCACAAGTGCTGGTTGCATTTGGGTTATTAAAGGTAAATCCTCTAGAGTTTAAGCCATCTTGAAAATCTACTTCGGTTCCTAATAAGTAAAGTCCATGCGATTTGTTCATGAATACTTTTACGCCGTCTATTTCAAACTCTTGGTCTTTATCTTGTTTCTTGTCGAAGCCAATGGTATAGCTCATTCCTGAACATCCACCACCATCTACGCCAACTCTTAAACCAAATTCTTCGCTGAGTTCTTTTTCAGAAATTAACTTTTTTACTTCTTTTACCGCATTAGCCGTTAAACTGACAGGGGTAAAAGTTTGAATTGGGTTTGCTACTGTTTCCATTTATTGTTCTTTCTTAATTATACAAAAGTACATCTATACTATGTTATTACAAACACCTTGCTGTTTTTGTTTCAGAAAATCTAAAATTTATACGGCCTAGGCTAAATTAGGGCATTTTAAGCCGAAATACCTCCAATTAAATATTGCTCCTTAAGCCTATTTTTTGCACATTTGTAAGCATATAAAAAACATTCAAAATGAATTGGTCTATCTTTTTTCTGGAGTTATTAAAATTAATCATTCCTTCGCTAATTGTCTTTTTAACCGCTTATTACATTATTACTTCTTATTTAGAAAGTGATTACAATAAAAAAATGTTGGAATTGAAATTAGCAAACCAACAAAGCATATTACCATTGCGTTTACAAGCTTACGAAAGATTGACCATTTTTTTGGAAAGAATTAATCCAACTGCGATGATTCTTCGCACGCATGTTAGTGGTTTAACGGCGCGTGAATTTCATCAAGTATTAGTACAAGATATTCGTTCTGAATTTGACCATAACGTAGCACAGCAAATGTATGTAGCGCAACAAACATGGACAATGATTAAAACGACAAAAGAAGACACCATTAATATGATTAATTTTGCATACAATGCTTTGCCTGCCGATGCAACGAGCGTTGATTTAAGCAAAACAATTTTTGAAAGTTTAGCAGCCGCAGAACGCAATCCACACGAAGTAGCAATTGCAATGATTCGCACAGAAGTACAAACACTTTTTTAATTTATGGCAGCTTCGAATTCTAAAAAAACATCATCGGGTATTACCATTAAAACGGTTTATTGTACACCAACCGAACATAAAGATTTACCTGGCGAATTCCCCTTTACTAGAGGGATACAGCCCGACATGTACCGAGGCAGATTATGGACGATGCGTCAATACGCAGGTTTTTCTACCGCCGAAGAATCTAATAAAAGATACCATTATTTATTGCAACAAGGCACCATGGGTTTATCGGTTGCTTTTGATTTGCCAACACAAATTGGTTACGATTCCGACCACGATTTTGCAGATGGCGAAGTGGGTAAGGTAGGCGTTGCGATTGATTCTTTGCAAGACATGGAAATTTTATTTGATGGCATACAATTAGAAGATATTACTACTTCGATGACCATCAATGCTACCGCATCAATTTTATTAGCCATGTATTTAGCATTGGCAAAAAAGCAAGGAGCCGATTGGGCAAAAATTTCTGGTACTATTCAAAATGATATTTTAAAAGAATACGCCGCACGCGGTACCTATATCTATCCTCCAAAGGCTTCGATGCGTTTGATTACAGACATTTTTGAATTTTGTAGTAAAGATGTACCTAAATGGAATACGATTTCTATTTCTGGCTATCATATTCGAGAAGCCGGATCTACTGCGGTGCAAGAATTGGCTTTTACTTTAGCCAACGGAAAATCTTATTTACAAGCGGCCATGGATAAAGGTTTAGCCATCGATGTTTTTGCTAAGCGTTTATCTTTCTTTTTTAATTGTCACAATAATTTCTTTGAAGAAATTGCCAAGTTTAGAGCTGCGCGTAGGATGTGGGCAAAAATCACCTCCGATTTAGGGGCGAAAGATCCGCGTGCCATGCAATTGCGTTTCCATACACAAACTGGTGGTTCTACGCTTACTGCGCAACAACCTATGAATAATATTGTGCGAGTTACGAATCAAGCCATGGCGGCTGTATTAGGTGGCACGCAATCCTTACACACCAATGGTTACGACGAAGCACTGGCATTGCCTTCCGAGGCTGCTGCAAAAATTGCTTTGCGTACACAACAAATCATTGCCTACGAATCTGGTGTTACCGATACCGTAGATCCATTAGCAGGTTCTTATTTTGTCGAAGAATTAACCGACACCATGGAATTAGAAGCTTGGAAATACATCGAAAAAATTGATGCCATGGGTGGTTCGGTGCAAGCCATCGAAGAAGGCTATATTCAAAAAGAAATTGCCGACGCGGCTTATGTTTATCAAAAAGAAATGGAAGCGGGCGAAAGCATTTTAGTAGGTGTAAACAAATTTACCCAAGACAAAGAGCCTTTCGAATCTTTATTTTCTGTAAACGACAGTATTCGCATTCAGCAAATCGAAAAATTAGTACAATTGCGCGCAAATAGAGACAATGCAAAGGTTTCGGCTATATTAGCTAATTTAACAATTGCCGCAAATGGTAAAGAAAACTTAATGCCAATTATTATTGAAGCGGTCGAAAATTTAGCCACCTTAGGCGAAATTGCAGATACCTTAAGAAGTGTATTTGGCGAATATTAATTTTTAAGAAATGATTCAACAAAAAAAAATTGCATTAATTATTGTTGTACTTTTTTTAACTGCATGTAGTAAGCAGTTAATTTTAAAGCAAACTAATATTTCGCAAATCAATGTTGCCGCTAAGGTGCAACCCGATCAAGCTATACTAGATTTTTATGCGCCCTTTAAAAATTCCTTAGACTCGCAAATGAATCGCGTGGTTGGCACAAGTGCCATTGCCTTAGCTAAAAATAGTCCAGATAATAATTTAAGTATTTTCTTTGCCGATGCTGTTGCAGCATCTTGTAAGCAGCGCAATGCGGTTTTTGATTTTGCATTTCCAACTACTAACGGAGGCATTCGCAATTCGATGCCCCAAGGAGATTGGACTTTACGCAATATATATGAGCTCATGCCTTTCGAAAATGAATGTGTATTACTTACTATTTCAGGAAAAAAAATAAATAGTTTAGTCGATTTTATAATTTTAAAAGGAGGCCAACCGCTTGCGGGCATTACGATTCAAGCCATTGCGCCTGCTGCGCCAATTGTTAAAATTAATGGATTAGCAGTCGATACCAATCGTAATTATATAGTGCTTACTTCCGATTATTTGGCCAATGGAGGCGATGGAATTATAGCATTTACAAAACCCATCAACAAAGCGAGCCTTCATTATAAAATTCGAGATGCCATTTTAGATTATGTGCAATCGCAACAACTTATAGGTAAAACCATTAATCCAAACATCGATGGAAGAATTAGCATCAAGCAGTAGAAGATCGTTTATTAAAACATTATCTGCCTCGGCTGCGCTTTTAGCAATCGGAGCTAATCCTTTGGCTGCAGCTGCTAAAGAACGAATTACAAAGTTGACCATTTTACACACCAACGATGTACACAGTCGAATCGAGCCTTTTCCAGAAGATGGTTCGAGGAATGCAGGTTTAGGTGGCGTAGCAAGACGCGCATCGCTTATAAAGCAAATTAGAGCAGAAGAAGAGCAGGTATTATTATTAGATGCAGGCGATATTTTTCAGGGAACCCCTTATTTTAATTTATATGGTGGCGAACTCGAAATCAAACTCATGTCTAAATTGGGTTACGATGCGGCAACCATGGGTAACCACGATTTTGATGCCGGTATAGAAGGTTTTGATAAGCAATTAAAACATGCCAATTTTCCATTTTTGATTGCGAATTATGATTTCAGCGGCACGGTGCTTGAAGGTAAAACGCAGCCTTTCAAGGTGTTTCAAAAAGGAGCACTCAAAATAGGCGTGTTTGGTTTAGGTATTGCACTCGAAGGTTTAGTGGAGGCAAGTAATTACGGTCAAATCAAATACCTCGACCCTATTCCAGTAGCGAATCAAATTGCCAATCAATTAAAGCAAGAGCAGCAATGTGATTTAGTAATCTGTCTTTCTCATTTAGGCTATTCATACAAGGACAATAAAGTCTCTGACAAGGTCTTAGCCGATCAAACAAGCGGCATCGACCTTATTATAGGCGCACATACCCATACCTTCATGACGGCGCCAGAAATTCGCAAAAACAAGCAAGGAGAAGAGGTAAGGATATTCCAGGTGGGTTTTGCAGGGATTAATTTGGGTCGAATAGACTATTATTTTGAAAAAGGGCGCAAGAAAAAGCAAGCTATTGGGCTTGCGATGCGTATTGACCAACAATTAACCGACGATTTTGAGATTGCTTAGCTTTTTGAAATAAATAAATTCATTTTCAGCGACTTATATTTTGCTTTAAAATCATTTTTACCCGCTTTGATTTTAGAAATATTTAGCAGATGTTAAGTGCCCAAGCACGGTAAGCGGGCACGATTGTTTTGCGGCCTTTGAGATCCAATTTAAACAGTTGGTACTTGGCATCTTTATCGTAGTGTGT
>CAJBBN010000211.1 GCA_903951325.1 uncultured bacterium | reverse complement strand
GTTGCTTTATCTTTTGCAGATACACTTAGGATACCATTTGCATCAATATCAAAAGTAACTTCTACTTGAGGCACGCCTCTAGGAGCTGGTGGAATGCCATCTAAATGGAAACGACCAATGGTTCTATTTTGATTTGCCATTGGGCGTTCTCCTTGTAATACATGGATTTCTACCGATGGTTGTTGATCTGATGCAGTTGAAAATACTTCCGATTTTTTAGAAGGAATAGTAGTATTAGATTCAATTAATCTAGTGAATACACCGCCCATGGTTTCGATACCTAAAGAAAGTGGAGTAACATCTAATAACAAGACATCTTTTACATCACCTGTTAATACACCACCTTGAATAGCCGCTCCAATTGCAACTACTTCGTCTGGATTTACTCCTTTTGAAGGTGCTTTACCAAAGAATTTTTCTACTGCTTCTTGAATCGCTGGTATACGTGTTGAACCACCAACTAAAATCACTTCATCAATATCCGAAGTTGATAAACCAGCATTTTTCAATGCAGATTTACAAGGCTCGATAGTACGCTTGATTAATGAGTCAGCTAATGATTCGAATTTTGCTCTTGTTAAAGTACGCACTAAATGTTTAGGCACGCCATCAACTGCAGTTACATAAGGTAAATTAATTTCTGATTGAGTAGTAGATGATAATTCGATTTTCGCTTTTTCAGCTGCTTCTTTTAAGCGTTGTAAAGCCATCGGATCTTTTTTCAAATCGATGTTTTCTTCTGCTTTAAATTCTGCAGCTAACCAATCAATAATTACATGGTCAAAGTCATCACCACCTAAGTGAGTATCACCGTCTGTAGATTTTACTTCGAACACGCCACCACCTAATTCTAATACCGACACGTCGTGCGTTCCACCACCACAGTCGAACACCACAATTTTCATGTCTTTTTGTGATTTATCAAAACCGTAAGCTAATGCTGCAGCAGTAGGTTCGTTGATAATTCTACGAACAGTTAAACCTGCAATTTCGCCCGCTTCTTTGGTTGCTTGTCTTTGTGCATCATTGAAATAAGCTGGCACGGTTACCACTGCTTCTTTCACTTCATAGCCTAAATAATCTTCGGCCGTTTTTTTCATCTTCTGCAAAATCATAGCAGATAATTCTTGAGGCGTATACATGCGGTCATCAATTTGTACACGCGGTGTATTATTATCTCCTTTTACTACTGCATAAGGAACTCTTTCCAATTCCTTTGTTACTTCTGAAAATGAATTTCCCATAAAACGTTTAATAGAATAAATCGTTTTACGTGGATTTGTGATCGCTTGTCTTTTTGCTGGATCACCAATTTTACGCTCCCCATTATCTGCAAATGACACGATAGATGGTGTTGTTCTTTTTCCTTCTGAATTTGGAATTACTACTGGCTCATTTCCTTCCATTACGGCAACGCATGAGTTTGTTGTTCCTAAATCGATTCCGATAATTTTTGACATATTGTTGAATTTATTTTGTTCAATTTCTTATTGATATACAATGCTTGTGCCAATCCAAAAAACTGACTGTTTTTCCGATATTATTGCCCTATAAATGAAAAAAACGACATTTTTGGATGTCGTTTTGTCATAAATTGAATGCCATTGGCATTAAATGCTTACCTAAAGCCTAAGTCGTTTGCGGTTCCGGCTCCGCGACCAGTAATGTCACCTTCTTTTAAAGCATAAATTGCATCTTGATTTAAATTGGTTTTATTCAATTGGTTAAACACCTTGTTCATGCGACTAGAAAAAATACCTAATCCACCTTCCACATTGCTATACTCTGGACGGATATCGTTTAAGCCTCCCGAACCATTATTTATTTCTATGTATTTAGTCAATTCCCCGCCCGCTACGTTGAAATAAAGCTCAAGTGGTGCAATGTATTCTCTGCGAGCAGAAGAGCTTGTGAGTGGGTCTAATTTTGCTTGTAAATAAGTAAAAAAAGATTCACCCGACAAAGTATAGGAAATCTTTGAGCTACCATTTGAATTACTTGTTTTGATGTTTTCAAACAAGGGCATGTCTACATATTTATCTTCTGAGGTGCCGACCAAATCGTCTACTTCTCTAAACTTAAATCGCAAAAAAGCAGTATACATTTTCCCATTAATAGCACCGCCCCAGCTGAAGGTGTGGTTGGTGTAAGTTGGTGCTGGCTTAGCAAATCGATTATATAATTTGACTTCGTTTTGCGTGCCACTAAATAAAAAATCTGCGACAATGGGCGTGCGTGACTTAGCAATTAATTTACCATCCGATTTTCTTCTCACGATAATCTGATAATTTGCCCATGTAGTATCACCTGGCCTACTGCTGTTATATCTAAGTTTAAAGTTATCCGGCGTTTTATAGAAAATATTATTAGCATTAAAACTACCCGCCTCTTTATTTAAATGCACGGTGTCTAACTCAACACTGGAGATGTATTGAATATTCGAATCTGTTATTGGTGTATAACTTGCGTACAATTTTACTTCAATTGGATAAGGATAAATATTTGAATCGGGCACCGAACCTGCAATGATCGCACTTCCTTCGTCGTTCAAAAAAGCCTTATTGATTTTGATATATTGAACAGCCTCGTCTTTATTAAGGATTCCAAAAATTACTGGAATTTCTTTATAGGGTGCCGTCACATCAAATTCTGTCGAACATGCAGAAAATATGGTAGCAATGGTAGCAAATAATAGGATGATGCGGTTCATTTATTGTTTTTTTAGCAAAGATTAAAAATGCGATTAAGAAATGAATAAAAAAAATAATTGACCGCCATATTTAATTAAACTATCAAAAAAAAAGCCGCGAGGGTATCGCGGCTTTTAAAATATTTGGAAAAATTATTCTTCTGTTGAAGTTGATTCCTCAGTTGCAGGTGTAATTTCTTCTGCTGGAGCTGCTGCTACAACTGGAGCTGCTACTGCCGCTGGTTCGTCTGCTTTTTTCTTAGCGCGACCACGACGAGTGGTTGCTTTTTCAGTTTTACCTGCTTTAGATGAAAGCATTAATTCATTATAATCAACTAATTCAATAAAACACATATCAGCATTATCACCAATTCTATTACCCGTTTTAATGATACGAGTATATCCTCCTGGTCTATCTGCAATTTTCACAGAGATTTCTCTGAATAAAGTAGTAATAGCGTCTTTGTCTTGCAAGTAGCTAAATACAACTCTTCTAGAGTTTGTGCTATCGTCTTTTGATTTAGTCAACAAAGGCTCTACATAAGTACGCAATGCTTTTGCTTTTGCAACCGTAGTTGTTATGCGTTTGTGTAAAATTAAAGAACAAGCCATATTCGCAAGCATTGCTTTTCTATGTGGTGTTGTTCTGCCTAAGTGGTTAATTTTCTTACCGTGTCTCATTTTCTTTTTATTGCTGCATACCGTTCCGTCTGAGCGGAGGATTTATGCATAGTTAACATTTAGTTAAATCGAACTTGCGTTCGACCGGAATTTTTATTCTTCGTCTAATTTAAATTTCGAAAGATTCATACCGAAAGATAATCCTTTTGATTTTACTAACTCTTGAATTTCAGTCAATGATTTTTTACCAAAGTTTCTGAATTTCAACATATCAGCAACATCATAAGTTACTAAATCAGCCAATGTGCGAATATCAGCAGCTTTCAAGCAATTCAATGCTCTTACCGATAAATCCATATCTACTAATTCAGTTTTAAGAATCTTACGCATGTGTAAAATTTCTTCGTCTACTTCATTTGTTTGCTCTTTCGCTTGCGTCTCTAACATGATACGCTCGTCTGAGAACAACATAAAGTGTTGAATCAAAATTTTAGCTGCTTCTTTTAATGCTTCTTCTGGATGAATAGATCCATCAGTAGAAATATCAATGATTAGTTTTTCGTAATCTGTTTTTTGCTCTACACGGTAATTTTCAATGCTATATTTAACATTTTTAATTGGTGTGTAAATTGAATCAATTGCGATTACACCTACATTGGCATTTTCGTTTTTATTTTCTTCTGCTGCTATGTATCCTCTACCTTTTGAAACAGAAATTTCCATTTCTAAAGTA
Source organism: uncultured bacterium (assembly GCA_903951325.1). GTDB lineage: Bacteria > Bacteroidota > Bacteroidia > Sphingobacteriales > Sphingobacteriaceae > CAIKLP01. The sequence goes on along the minus strand of CAJBBN010000211.1, from coordinate 5,837 downwards.
ACACTTGGATTCATATTGCAAACAACTAAATCAGGGTTTAATACTGTAAAGTTGTTAGAAAACTTAGTGATGTCGCCTGCATTGAAAGCGTCTTGACCTTTAATAACAACGAATATTTTTTCAGAGTCGCCGCTATCGCCAGTTTTCTTGAAACGTACTTGCTTCAAGTTAAGGATGATGTCTGTAACATCTTCTACTACACCTTTAATGGTAGAGAACTCATGAGAAACCCCAGAGAACTTTACTGATGTAATAGCGTAACCCTCAAGCGAAGAAAGTAAAATTCTTCTTAATGCATTACCGATAGTTATACCGAAACCTGGCTCCAATGGACGAAATTCAAACGATCCATCGAAATCCGTAGACTTCTGCATAATTACTCTATCCGGTTTTTGGAATGCTAATATGGCCATTAATTTATGTTTAAATGTTATATTAATCTTTTAATTGCTTAGCCTTTTGAGCTATTATTTTTTATGCTAATAGAAATTATTTAGAGTACAACTCGACAATTAATTGTTCTTTGATGTTCTCTGGAATATCTGCACGATCTGGCATTGAAAGGAATGTTCCTGACATTGCTGCGCTATCAAATGCTAACCAAGTATATTTAGCTACTCTTGTAGTTGCTACTGCTTCGTTGATCGCTTCTAATGCTTTTGATTTCTCTCTAACAGAAACAACATCTCCTGGACGCAAAGTGTAAGATGGAATATTTACGATACCACCATTTACTAAAACGTGTTTGTGAGAAACTAATTGACGAGCTGCACGACGAGAACCTGCAATACCTAAACGGTAAACAGTGTTATCTAAACGCGCCTCTAAAAATTTCAATAAGTTTTCACCAGTAATACCATGCTTACGATGTGCTTTACCGAATAAGTTTTCGAATTGTTTTTCTAATACACCATAGATGTATTTAGCTTTTTGCTTTTCCATTAACTGGATAGCATATTCAGATTGTTTTCCACGCTTCTTAGACAAACCGTGTTGTCCTGGCGGGTAATTTTTTCTTTCTAATGCTTTGTCTGGTCCGTAAATTGCTTCACGAAACTTACGAGCAATTTTCGATTTTGGTCCTGTGTATCTTGCCATTGTTTGTTGTTTTAGTTACTCTTAGCTGAATACCACCTCGGCATTCAGTATAACTATATTATCTTTTTAAATAAACAAAATGTGATGTTCTTTCGAATACCACATTTTATTGTAATTAATTATACTCTTCTCTTTTTCGGAGGACGACATCCATTATGTGGAAGTGGAGTGATGTCTTTAATAAGCGTCACCTCTATTCCAGAGTTTTGAATGGTACGGATAGCCGACTCACGTCCCGAACCTGGTCCTTTAACAAAAACTTCTACTTTTCTTAAGCCAAGATCATGTGCAGTTTTAGCACATTCGCCTGCTGCCATTTGGGCTGCATAAGGAGTGTTTTTCTTTGAACCTTTGAATCCCATTTTACCAGCAGATGCCCAAGAAATAACTTGACCTTGTGTGTTGGTTAATGAAATAATGATATTGTTAAAAGTAGCGCTAATGTGTGCTTCACCAATTGGTTCAACCACTACTACTCTTTTTTTAGTAACTTTTTTACCTGTCTTTGCCATAATTAATTACGATTACTTAGTTGCTTTTTTCTTACCTGCAACTGTCTTACGTTTACCCTTACGAGTTCTAGAGTTGTTCTTAGTTCTTTGACCACGCACTGGAAGTCCTTTTCTGTGACGTAAACCTCTGTAACATCCAATATCCATCAAACGCTTAATGTTTAATTGAACTTCTGAACGAAGTGCACCTTCCACTTTAATTTGATCATTAATGATATTACGAATAGCCGTCAATTGATCATCCGACCATTCTTGAACTTTAGTATTGAAATCAATACCTGCTTCTTTCAAAATACGTTGTGCAGTAGAACGGCCAACACCATAAATGTATGTTAAACCTATTTCTCCTCTTTTGTTTTTTGGTAAATCAATACCTGCGATCCTTGCCATTTGTTAATTTATATTTCTTAGCGACCTATTTTATTTTTTTTCAATTAATGGATTAACCCTGACGTTGTTTGTACTTAGGGTTCTTCTTGTTTATCACGTAAAGCTTTCCATTGCGTCTAATGATTTTACAATCTACGCTTCTCTTTTTGATTGATGCTTTAACTTTCATCTTTAGCTATTTTATAATTTTTTTAATCCTTTTATTATTTGCTATTGCTAGCTTAATTATTTGTATCGATAAGTAATTCTGCCTTTCGATAAATCGTATGGCGATAACTCCAATTTTACTTTATCTCCAGGAAGAATTTTAATATAATTCATTCTCATTTTTCCTGAAATGTGTGCAATTATTTCGTGTCCGTTTTCCAACTCGACCCTAAACATTGCGTTTGACAATGCTTCTCTAATTACACCATCTTGTTCTATGGAGGCTTGTTTCGCCATTAATTTTATTTTTTATTTAATACTTCTTCTACAAACTCAAATGAGGAAAGTATATCTGCTTTTCCTTTTTTAACTGCAATGGTATGCTCAAAGTGAGCGGATACTTTACCGTCTTTTGTTCTTATTGTCCATCCATCATTATCTTGAAAAATGGGTGCTTTTCCTAAATTGATCATGGGTTCAATGGCAATCACTAAACCTTCCATTAATTTAATTCCGGCGCCTCTTTTTCCATAATTCGGAACTTCTGGTTTTTCATGTAGATTTTTTCCTATTCCGTGACCGACCATTTCTCGTACAACCCCGTAACCAAATTTTTCTGCATGTTCTTGAACAGCGAAACCAACATCACCAATCCTCATTCCCTCAATCGCTTTTTCAATTCCTTTGTATAAACTTTCCTTTGTTACCATTAACAACTGCTTTATGGCAGCTGGTACTTCACCGATTTCAAATGTATAAGCTGAATCACCGTAATATCCATTTTTCAAGACACCACAATCAACAGAAACAATGTCACCGTCGATCAGTGCTTTTGAAGTTGGGATTCCGTGAACAACTACATCGTTCAATGAAATACATAATGTATTTGGAAAATCTCCGTAACCTTTAAACGCTGGGATTGCATTTGAATCGCGGATAAACTCTTCCGCTCTTCTATCTAATTCTAAAGGTGTAATACCTGGTCGAATTATTTTTGCAACCTCTGCTAAGGCTTTGCCAACAAGTAAAGAACTCTCTCTAATTAATTCAATTTCTTCTGCGCTTTTGTAAGTAATCATACAATAACGCGCATATTATACAGCTGCAGCACCCGCTGGTGTGCGACCTTTTATTCTTCCAGTTTTCATTAATCCATCATAATGACGCATTAATAAATGACTTTCAATTTGTTGTAAAGTATCTAATACTACACCAACCATAATCAACAAAGATGTTCCACCATAAAAATTTGCGAACTGACTGTTGATTCCAACCATCACTGCGATTGAAGGCATGATAGCCACAATTGCTAAGAAGATAGATCCTGGTAAAGTAATATGAGAAATAACTCCATCAATAAATTCACCTGTTTTTCTGCCTGGTTTAATACCGGGTACAAAGCCACCATTACGTTTCATATCATCTGCCATTTGCGTAGGATTTACGGTAATAGCAGTGTAGAAATAAGTGAAGGCGATGATTAAAAACGCGAATAATAAATTATAAGATAATGACATCGGGTTGCCTAAATTAGGACCCATCCATTGTGCAAAACTTGATTCTGGTAAGAAAGATGCCATTGTTCCTGGAATGAACATGATGGCTTGCGCAAAAATGATTGGCATTACACCAGCCGCATTTACTTTTAATGGAATGTATTGACGAACACCACCGTATTGTTTATTTCCAACAATTCTTTTAGCATATTGAACAGGAATTTTTCTTGTTCCTTGCACTAATAATATTACTAGAATAACTACGAAAGCTAATGCTGCTAATTCAATAATGAAAGGAATTAAACCACCACCATTCATACCCATTCTAGAAACTAATTCAGAAGAGAATGCTAAAGGCAATTGTGCAATAATACCAATCATAATAATTAAAGAAATACCATTTCCTAAACCTTTATCTGTAATTCTTTCTCCTAACCACATCACGAACATGGTTCCAGTTGTTAAAATAAAGATAGATGATAAAGAGAACAAGAATGAATCAAGCATGATTGCTTCTGGTGGTACTTGTGTTTTAACATAACCGATTGCTTGACCAGCTGTAATAAAAATGGTTAAGTATCTGGTAATTTGATTTACTTTTTTTCTACCACTTTCACCTTCTTTTTGTAAGCGTTGGAAGTAAGGAATCACAATTCCAAACAACTGTACCACAATAGAAGCAGAGATATAAGGCATTACACCTAAAGCAAATACAGAGGCACGAGAAAACGAACCTCCAGCAAACATATTTAATAAACCTAAAATACCGTCTTGCGTTTTTGTTCCAATTAAATTAGGATCAACTCCTGGCAATACGATAAAAGAGCCTACACGGTAAATCAATAACAAAAGAATTGTATTAATAATACGAACCCTTAAGTCTTCGATTTTAAAAATATTAGTTAATGTAGCTATAAATCTCTTCATGAATTTAGATAGTTACGGTTGATCCACCTAGTGCTTCGATTGCTGCTTTTGCAGTTGCTGTAAATGCATGTGCTTTTACTTCAATCTTCGCTTTTAATTCTCCACGACCTAAAATTTTAACTAAATCATTTTTAGATGCAAGACCATGTGATCTTAAAACTTCTAAATCAATTACGGTTAAATTAAATTTTTCGATCAAACCTTGTAAAACATCGAGGTTAATACCTGTATGCTCTATGCGGTTAATATTTTTGAATCCAAACTTAGGAATACGACGTTGTAATGGCATTTGACCACCTTCGAAACCAACCTTAGTTGAATTTCCTGAACGAGATCCAGCACCTTTATGTCCACGTGTTGAGGTTCCGCCTCTTCCTGATCCTGTTCCTCTACCAATACGCTTGCTGCTTTTTACTGCCCCTATAGCTGGTTTTAAATTATTTAATTTCATTTTCGTTGAATCTATGCCTAATGGCTAAAACAATTAACTATTTTCTACTTTGATCAGATGATTTACTTTTGCAACCATTCCTAAAATCTGAGGAGTTGCTTCTACTTCAACAGTCTGATTCATTTTTCTTAAACCTAAAGCAAACATTGTTTTCTTTTGTCTAAGGCTTCTGTCTATGACACTTTTGGTCTGTGTAATTTTTATCTTCGACATAATTTCTTAACCGTTAAATACTTTATTTAAAGAAACACCTCTATGTTGAGCTACTGTAATTGCATCTCTCATATTAGCTAATGCAGCTACCGTTGCTTTTACCACGTTATGTGGATTTGAAGAACCTTTTGACTTAGCCAAAACGTCTGTAACTCCAGCGCTTTCTAATACTGCACGCATTGCACCACCTGCAATTACACCTGTTCCGTGTGAAGCTGGTTTCAAGAATACGTATCCACCAGAATATTTACCATATTGCTCGTGAGGTACAGTACCTTTGTGAATTGGCACTTTTATTAAATTCTTTTTCGCGTCGTCGATACCTTTAGCAATTGCTTCGGTTACTTCTTTTGCTTTTCCTAAACCGAAACCTACTACTCCGTTTTCATCTCCAACCACAACGATTGCAGAAAAACTGAATGTACGACCACCTTTAGTAACTTTAGCTACACGCTGAATACTTACTAATTTGTCTTTTAATTCAATATCAGTAGTTTTTACTCTTTTTATATTTGCTGTTGACATTTTCTGATTTTTAGAATTGTAAACCACCTTCTCTAGCACCTTCTGCTAAAGATTTAATTCTTCCGTGATATAAATAAC
>CAJBBN010000210.1 GCA_903951325.1 uncultured bacterium | reverse complement strand
GCTGCATTTGCTTGCCCTCATTGACGATGATCGCATTTTTGATGAGCGTTCTTTTCATATTGCAATTTTTTGATGCCCAAAAGTAACTAAAAATGCCCAAATGGGAATTCAAATCTTATCTTTGTATCATGCAAAATAATTTTGAGCAGTTTGGTTTCAATAAACAGATTTTAAATGCCATTGAAGCCATTGGTTATACAGATCCAACCCTCATCCAACAAAAAGCCATCCCTCCCATAATTAATGGTCAAGATGTATTGGGTATTGCTCAAACAGGCACCGGAAAAACTGCCGCTTATTTATTGCCCATTATTAAAAAACTTGGCTTTGCACAAGATCAAATTCCAAGAGCGGTTATTTTAGCACCAACCCGCGAATTGGCGATGCAAATTGAAGAAAATACCATTAGCCTTTGTCAATTTACAGACCTTCGAATTGGGGCTGTTTATGGTGGCTTAGGACCAAAACCTCAAAAAGAGATGCTGGCCAAAGGCATAGATATATTGATTGCCACACCCGGCAGGTTGTTAGAATTATATTTAGCTGGCGATTTGGTTTTTAAAAAATTACAGGTTTTAGTACTAGACGAAGCAGATAAAATGCTGGATATGGGTTTTATCAGCAAGATTAACCGCATACTTGAAGTTATTCCTAAAAAAAGGCAAAACCTACTTTTTTCTGCCACCATGTCGGATAAAGTAGAAATATTAGTGGGTGATTTCCTTTTGTTTCCTACTAAAGTTGAAGTTAGTTTACAAGCCACCCCTGCCAAAAACGTGGAACAAAGGGTGTATATGGTTCCCAATTTAAAATCGAAAATCAATTTATTATACCATTTTTTACTTGATGAGGAAACATTTCAAAAAGTAATTGTGTTCTGTAAAACCAAGACTATTGCCGATAATGTTTATCACTATATCAGCAGAAAGTTTGGAGAAGATCAGGTAAAAGTAATCCACGCTAATAAAGGTCAAAACACCCGAATCAACTCCATGGAGGCCTTTAAAGAAGGCAGTGTTAGGGTGCTCGTTGGCACCGATGTGGCATCTAGGGGCATTGATGTAACGGAAGTTACGCATGTCATTAACTTTGATGTGCCTTTGATATACGAAGATTACGTACACCGCATTGGCAGAACGGGTAGAGCAGAAAAGCTAGGCGTATCCATTACCTTTAGCAACGAATCAGAAACTTTGCATTTAGCAAAAATTGAAAAACTCATTCGACAAAAAATACCCGTATTGGCCATTCCTGAAGGAGTGATTTTCGCAGAAACCTCTTTTAACGAAAAACAGGCCATAGCGCGCGAAATAGACGAACATAAACGCAAAGAAGACCCTACATTTAAAGGTTCTTTTCATGAAAAGAAATTTAAAAGGCCTTCGGCAGATGAAAAGAAAAAGTTAGCCAAGCAAAAAGAGCAACAGCTAAACAAAGGAAATGCTAAAAGTAAAACCAAAAGTAGCACCGACGATAAAACGAAAAAGACCCTTCGTAAAAAAGGGAAAAACTGGGATAAAAAAATAAAATAACCGCATACGCATGAAAACAGCAGAAATCAAAATTACCGTTTCCTTAGACGACAAAAATTTACCAGAAAGCATTTTATGGTACTCTTCAGATTCAGAAAATACACAAGAATTGCCTTGTAAATCTATGATCTTGGCTTTATGGGACCAACAATATCAAAACTCGTTGCGCTTAGACTTATGGACAAAAGATATGCCCGTAGATGAAATGAAACGATTTTTTTATGAAACACTCATGACCATGAGCGATAGTTTTTTAAAAGCGACTGGCGAAACCAACATTGTGGAAGATCTCCGAGATTATTGCGCGCATTTCGCTGAAAAAATGGAATTAAACGCAAATAGCCAAAAATAATTTATCATTTACTATATTGTAGCTTCTTAAAAATTATTTGTTTTGAATATTACCCGAAAAAGATATCTTACTTTACTCCTGATGTTTTTGATTTCATTAACATCTATATCTATTAGTAATGCCCAACTAAAAATAAGAAGCGAGCCCAACATGGGGAAATTAGTACGCAATGTTTTAGTTGGTAAAGGAATTACCGTAAGAAACATAATTTATAAAGGAGACACAGGGGCCATTGCCATTTTCGATGGCACCAATTCTGATTTAGGCCTAGACAGTGGGGTATTAATTTCGACTGGAAAAGCAATTGATGCTATTGGTCCTAACAATCTTCAAGCAAGTAGTTCGAACAACAGAGGTGGCGACATAGATTTAAACTCAATAGCCAGTGGAATTACTGTTGATGCGGCTTCTTTGCAATTTGATTTTATTCCTGTTACCAATTCAATTAAATTAAGATTTGTATTTGCTTCGGAAGAATATCCAGAATTTGTGGGGCAAAGTTATAACGATGCATTTGGCTTTTTTGTAAGTGGACCAGGCATTGCAGGGACAAAAAATATTGCTCTTGTACCAGGGACTTCAGGCACACCCGTTGCTATTAATTCGATTAATGCTTTTAATAACTCGGCCTTATATGTTGATAATACCAATGGGCTCAGCATACAATATGATGCATTTACAAAAGTAATAGAAGCATCAATCAATAATTTAGTAGCCTGTCAAACTTATAAAATTAAATTAGCAATTTCTGATGTCATAGACAGAGCATACGATTCGGAG
>CAJBBN010000209.1 GCA_903951325.1 uncultured bacterium | reverse complement strand
TTATGGTGCCTTCTCCTAAAGTGGCAACCTATGATTTGCAACCAGAAATGAGCGCCAATGGCATTAAAGATGCCATCATATTAGAACTCGATAAAAAAGAAGCAGATTTTGTTTGTTTAAATTTTGCAAACCCAGATATGGTAGGCCATACAGGCGTTTTCGAAGCAGTTGTAAAAGCAGTCGAAACAGTCGATCAATGTGCTAAAGAAGTGGTAGAATCTGGTCTTAAAAACAGTTATTCATTTATCATTATTGCCGATCATGGCAATGCCGATTATGATCAATGCAGATGGATCGGTTAACACCGCTCACTCTACCAATTTAGTTCCTTGTATTGTTATAGATAAGGACGTAACAAAATTAAACGATGGTGGCTTAGCAGATGTGGCACCAACTATTTTAGCCATGATGCATTTACCACAACCAGCAGAAATGAATGGAATTAGTTTGATTGGCCATGATTAAAAAAATTATTTTCGGAATTGCGATTTTATTTACTGCGAACGCATGCCAACAAGCAAAAGTGGAGCCTAATGCAATGGCTTATTTCAGCCTGAAAGGCTTTATAGACGGTCAATTGAAGCATGTGCAAGGCTCGCAAGCAAGTTATCGTAAAGTAGTAAAAGTAAACGATCATTTTGAAATTAAAAAAATCAAAAGTGTAGATTTATCAGAAGATTTAAAAGGTTTTTTAAGCTATGATATCAATAAAAATGCTTGGAAAAACTCTTTTGCTAAAGATTCGGATGCAAGCAATCAAACCGTTTATTATACCGCACAAGAAGATTATATTCCAGTAAAAAAATGTATTATAAGTTATGAAGGCAATGCTATTAAAAAAATAAGACTTTTTATACGCGTAGAAAACAACTTGTTTACAAGCGTGAAAATAATTGACCTATTCCCTTCAAATACCTATTCTTATTACCACACACAGCAAGTAAAAGGAATGAAAAAGCAAGTGCTTTTTATCAAAACTATTCGTTAAATTAAAGGTAAAGCCGCTGCAATATTTTGCACTGGTAATGCGCAATTGTTGTTCTTACAAATGTAAATCCAATTTTCGTTGGCTTTAAAACGATTCGCAAAAATAGGAAGCGTAGCTTTAGTTTCTGCACCAGCATAAATAATAAATGGCTGGAAATTTTTTGCCATTTCATTTCTAAGTTCTGCGGCTTGAGGTCCAGTAACTACAAAAGTACTTGGTTGTTGAATAAAGTTTAACAATAAACTTGCCCAATTGGAATAAGAAGAAACACTTTTAATGGTTTGATGAAACATGCTTTGAAGGTTCACCTTAGCAATAGCGATATAAGATTCATTTGATAAAAGCTCCCCTAATTTGAGCATAGCCTGCGCCAATACTGCATTACTAGAGGGTATCACATTATCAATTGTTTCAAATTTACGAGCAATTAATGGCGCATCGTTTGCAGCAGTGTAATAAAACATTTGCGTGTCTTGATCTTGGAATTGTGTGATGCAAATCTGGGTGATTTGTTCTGCAGCCTTTAACCATTTTTCATCAAATGTAATTTCGTAAAGGGAAATAAATGCATCGATAGTTAAAGCATAATCATCTAAAAATCCAGGAATTTTTGCGCTTTTATTTTGGTAAGAACGATAAAGTGTTTGTTGATCAAATAATTTTGTATAAATAAAATCACCGGTTGCGACTGCCGTTTTTAAATACTCCATATCCTCAAAAGCTAAATAGGCATCAGCTAAAGCCTTTATCATTAAAGCGTTCCAGGCTGTTAATTGTTTATCATCTAAAGCAGGTTTAATTCTCTGCTTACGATAATTCAATAATTGGATTTTAAGCAAATTGATTTTTTCGATCAATGCTGCTACGCTTAGGTTATAAGCATCGGCGATATTTTCGTTAGGTATTTTTCGATGTAGAATATTTACATCTTCTTCCCAATTTCCGTGTTCCGTAATTTCGAAATAACTACAAAACAAGGCTGCATCGTTCCCTAAAATATGGACTATTTCTTCTTTTGAAAAACAATAATATTTACCTTCTACTCCTTCCGAATCTGCATCGAATGCCGACTGAAACCCCTCACCTGCTTGAAGAAAATCATTTATACAAAAATCTATTGTTTCAATAGTAACTTGTTTATATAATGGTGTTTTGAATTTTAGAAATGCAGCAGTATAAAGCGAAATAAGTTGCGCATTATCGTATAACATTTTTTCGAAATGTGGAATTTTCCACTGTTCATCAACTGCATACCTGGCAAATCCTCCGGCTAAATGATCATAAATTCCGCCATTAGCCATTTGGTTCAAAGTCAATTGAACAAAGGCTGTTACTCTATTATCATTTGTAATATGTGCATATTTTAACAAGAATAAATAATAACATGGCATCGGAAATTTAGGTGCACCCTGGTGTGCGCCATAAGTAAAATCGTAATATGGAATAATTTTATCAAGCGCTTGTTGAAGAGATGCTATGTTGAAATCAGGCACTTGCTGATTCGGAATAATTTGATCTATTTGACGAATACCTTCTGTTAGTTTATCCCCGTATTCATTGGTTTCGGAAGGATTTTGATGGTAATAACTATTGATGTTTTCAAGTACCGCAATCCAGTCGGATTTTTTAAAATAAGTACCTCCATAAATTGGTTTTTGATTGGGTAAAGCAATAATGTTGAGTGGCCAACCTCCCTGGCCTTTCATCAATTGCAAGGCATTCATATAAATTTGATCAAGGTCTGGTCGTTCTTCTCGATCAATTTTAATACATACAAAATGCTTGTTCATTACTTCGGCAACCTCGAGGTCTTCGAAGCATTCGTGTTCCATTACATGACACCAATGACAAGCAGCGTAACCAATACTTATAATCAATAACTTTTGCTCCGCGATTGCTTTATCTAAAGCCTCTTTACCCC
>CAJBBN010000208.1 GCA_903951325.1 uncultured bacterium | reverse complement strand
TTCGCTCAACGCTGTATTCGCCGCAGAATGCCTGCTGATTCCGGTGTCCTCTGATTTTCTTTCCTTGCGGGGCGCCTTACAGTTGGAATAGATCCATAAAGTAAACCGCTCGAAACACTTAATCCTTCAAGTATTCTAGCCGATGCATCGCTGCGTTCAAAAATTCCTTTTGGATTTAAAATTTTAATAAGTGCATCGATGATGATTTGTTTTCTTTGATCAATTCCTAAAGTTAAAAATTGACAAACTAAATAATCTTGGTATTTATCTACAATTAATCCGGGCAATTCGTCGGCCTCCGAAAATATTAAACGATAACTATCGGTCGCATTTAAATCGATGCCTTCTTTTCTTCGCTCAATCGATTTAACTGTTTTTTGAAACCACCATTGTTCATCTATTATTTCGGTTTCGGACCAAGCCAATAAACGAACTGTTATTTTAGACGCTTGATTATAATAACCGTAAGCCAAAAATTGTCCATTGAAATCGTTCACACTCACTAAATCGCCATTGGCGGGCTGGCCTATCACTTTGGCAATTGCTCCCGAAAACACCCAACTGTGGTGATGTTTCACTGGTTTTTCTTTCCCCTTTGCTAAATTAACCTGAATCATTTTTCTATTTTTACCAAAAATACAAATACTAATCTCAATATGAGCTATACTTTATTTTCGGACGAATATTTTATGAACGAAGCGCTCGAACAAGCGCAGCTGGCTTTCGAAGCAGACGAAGTGCCGATTGGCGCCGTTATTGTTTGCCAAAATAAAATAATAGCTAAAGCCCATAACTTAACCGAAAGACTCACCGATGTTACGGCTCATGCAGAAATGCAAGCCTTTACCGCCGCATCTAATTTTTTAGCCGCAAAATATTTACCCGAATGCACACTATATGTAACGGTAGAACCCTGTGTCATGTGCGCAGGTGCATCGTACTGGACACACATCGGAAAAATTGTGATTGGAACAGGCGACGAAAAACGTGGGTATGCCAGCTTTGGAGAAAAAATATTACATCCTAAAACAATTGTAAAAGTTGGTGTGTTAGCAGAGGAATGTAAAGCAATTATGCAATCTTTCTTTCAACAGAAAAGAACCGAATAAACCTTAATTTTATTTATATTTGATCTAAGAATTTAACAATTAAAAAACAAAGAAAATATGAGTTTTACCTTACCCGCATTATCTTATGCAGTCGATGCTTTAGAACCGCATATCGACAAAATGACTATGGAAATTCACCATGGCAAACATCATGCAGCATATGTTACTAATTTAAACAATGCCATTGCAGGAACCGACGCAGAAAAATTAAGCATCGATGAAATTTGTAAATCAATTTCAAAATATCCAATGGCCGTGAGAAACAATGGCGGTGGTCATTTTAACCATTCATTATTTTGGTCTATTATGAGCCCTAATAAAGGTGGCGTACCAAGTGGAAAATTAGCAGATGCAATCAATGCAGCTTTTGGCAGCTTTGACGAATTCAAAACTAAATTTGCTGCAGCAGGTGCCACTCGTTTTGGATCTGGATGGGCTTGGTTAATTGTAGGCGCTGATCATAAATTAGCGATCTGTTCTACTCCTAATCAAGACAACCCTTTAATGGATATCGCTGAAGTAAAAGGCACACCAATTTTAGGAATGGATGTTTGGGAACATGCTTATTATTTAAAGTATCAAAACAGACGCCCAGATTATATGACTGCATTTTTCAATGTGATTAATTGGGATGCGGTAATAGAGCGTTACGAAAAAGCATAAGTTAAAATATACTTAATAAAAAAAGCCGCTTGAAAATTCAAGCGGCTTTTTTGTTTTAATATATGCTATTATTTATTTCTCATTGAAATAGGGAATGATGGATTTGCAATCCATGCAATCACACTTGAGATGATACCATAAATATAACCGTATATCGCTAAACTAATATACATCATAATTAAACCAACCATTACATTTACATATGATCCTAATACCAATGCCCAATCTCTCACATCCCAAACAAAATTACCATAATAGATGCCCGCGCTGTTGTCCATTCTATAAGCCATTGCGCCGTTGATCATACTTGTAATTCCATCAAATTTAAAGTGAGCCATAATACCCGCCAATAAATTCATCGGCAATGTTGCTAAAGGTGCCATTGGTGATAATAAGTTTGCACCCGATGTTGCTGGATTAAATAAATCCTGATCCAACAAGAACGATAAGGTAAAATTAAATGCCGAAAATAATGCCATGATAGCCACTACTTCTCCAACTAAACGAATGTTTGTTTTCACAAAATCGTTGAAAACAAAACTAACCATTCCGCTGTGCGATGAATTAAATGAATTTCCTCTTGCCCTAATTAATTGTGCAATCGGAAATGCAGATAAAATTAATAACGCGATCGTTAACAAACTTCCTGCTTTTTCTATTCCTGTAGCTGTACCTGTTAAATAAGTGTAAGCAGCCATTAATAAATTGTACTCCATCCACACGAAAACAGCGAATGCAATATACTCGTAAATTGAGCTCACATAAGACCTCACTCCATTCTGACCATCAAACGAATCTACTGCATCGTTGATGCGTCCTTTGAAAATTTGCTGATTAACCGACTGCGGAAAATCTAGCACTTGTTGAATGATTTTTTTCATATTTGGTTTTTAGGGTTTTTACAATCTACCCATTGTAAAAGCCTCATACACAATAAGTTTTCCCCAATTGATTTTGTAGTAAATTTTACTGCTGATTTAATAGACTGATTTACAAGTATTTAGAAAATATAAGTTCCTCAGGTGCCTTTTTGCATGTATAAGGTTATGAACATATTAGCGTTTTGGAGGAATTTAGAAATGTTGTTTTTAATGGAATTTTTCGAATAAAAAAGCCGCTTGAAAATTCAAGCGGCTTTTTTTATGGGATAAAATAATGAATTATTCTACCGTTACACTCTTTGCTAAATTCCTAGGTTGATCTGCATTACAACCCCTCATAATAGCAATATGATAAGACAATAATTGCAATGGAATGGTTGCCAATAATGGCACCAAAGCTTCTTCCGTGTCTGGAATTTCAATCACATAATCGGCCATTGTTTTTACCTCGGTATCGCCTTCGGTAACAATCGCAATAATTACACCTTTACGCGCTTTTACTTCTTGAATATTAGAAATGGTTTTTTCTAGAATAGAACCTTTAGTAGCAATCACTACTACTGGCATATTTTCATCAATTAAAGCAATGGGCCCATGCTTAAGTTCGCCGCCGGCATAACCTTCAGCATGAATATACGAAATTTCTTTTAGCTTGAGCGCGCCTTCCATTGCCACTGGCCATTGCGGCCCGCGCCCAATAAACAGCACACTT
>CAJBBN010000207.1 GCA_903951325.1 uncultured bacterium | reverse complement strand
TAATTAATAATGCAGGAATTTCGATGCGTGCTATTTTCGAAGAAGTAGATTTAAAAGTACTAGCAGAAGTGATGGATATTAATTTTTGGGGAACTGTGTTTTGTACAAAACATGCTTTGCCCGAATTGTTAAAATCAAAAGGTGTATTAGTTGGCGTAAGCTCTATTGCAGGCTATAAAGGTCTTCCAGGCCGAACAGGCTATTCTGCTTCTAAGTTTGCCATGCAAGGTTTTTTAGAAAGCGTAAGGGTCGAAAATTTATATAATGGCTTAAGTGTTTTAATCGCTTGCCCTGGTTTTACCGCATCTAATATTCGTTCGGTGGCTCGATCTAAAGATGGCTTGCCTCAAGGCGAATCGCCCATGGACGAAAAAAATATCATGCAACCCGAACAAGTAGCATTGGAAATAGTGCAGGCGGTAAAGCAGCGTAAACGCAGCTTAATACTTACCTTTCAAGGAAAATTAACCGTTTGGTTGGCCAAACATTTCCCTGCATTGGCCGATCAATTAATTTTCAATCATTTTGCCAAAGAGCCCGATTCACCCTTAAAAAAATAACATGAGTAGTTTAAGCCCTTTGCAAACTCAAATCATTGTTGCTTTATTTTTTGCTTTGGCTTTGAGTTATATTCCGGTTGTTGGTAAATTTTTAAAATGTTTTAATACACTCATTCACGAAAGTGCGCATGCTACATGTAGTTTGTTTTTTGCAGGCGAGGTGCTTTCTATAGACTTATTCCACACGGGCGCAGGCTTAGCCACCACCAAGGCGAGTAATTGGTTTACTAAATTCTTTGTTTCCTTAGCTGGCTATGTTGGATCCTCTATGTTTGCCATTCTATGTGCTTATTTAATTTTTTATAATCACGCAGTTTATATTTTATTTATTTTTTTTAGCCTTAGTTTACTCAATTTAATTTTTTGGGTTCGCAATGTATATGGAATTGTTTGGCTTAGTGTTGTTTCAATTATTATTGGCTTATTGTTTTATAAAGGCAGTGTGGAATATCAAAACTATGCAGCCATATTAATTGGCGCAGTCGTATTCGTAGACGCGTGGGTTTCTTCCCTCATTATTTTAATCATCAGTATAAAAGATGCTAAAAATGCAGGTGATGCCAAAAATTTACAGCAGCTTACTTATTTACCAAGTTTTATTTGGGGCTTATTTTTCTTTGCACAGGCTACTATAGCTGCACTGTGGTCGGTTCAGCTATTTGTTCCGAGTCTTTGGTTGATCGTAAAATAGCAAATCCTATTATACCAGAAATAATCGAAGCGGCCAGTATGGCTAGCTTTGCAGTAGTTTGCGTTTGCAAATCGGAAAAGGAAAGTAGTGCTATAAAAATAGACATGGTAAATCCAATACCAGCTAAAAATCCGGCGCCAATAATATGCTTAGCATTACAATGTGTTGGCATGGCAGACCATTTTAATTGAATGGCGATATAGGTAAATAAACTAATGCCAATTACTTTTCCAAAAATTAATCCAAAGCCAATACCTAAACCAATAGGGCTACTTAGGCTGCTGAGTGCTTCCACATTCAATACAATGGCCGTATTGACCAAAGCAAATAATGGCATGATGAAAAATGCAACTGGCTTGGCTAATTGTTTTTCGAGGTATTCTAGCGGCGATATTTTATATCCTTTATTTGTGGGAATTGTTAAGGCTAATATAACACCAGCAATGGTTGCATGTATTCCAGATTGGTATATAAAATACCATAAAAAAAGCCCAATGATTAAGTAGAAAAATAAATGCCTCCCATTTTTCTTATTCAAGAATAATAAAATTAAAGTACAAGCCAAGGCCATGAATAAATAAGCCCATTGAATGCTTGCAGTATAAAAAATAGCAATCACCACTATGGCACCTAGATCATCGACTATGGCAAGGGCCATTAAAAATATTTTCAAAGAAAGTGGTACTTTTTTTCCAAGCAGCGAAATAATTGCCACAGCAAAGGCAATATCGGTGGCCATTGGAATGCCCCATCCACTTATGTTTGCAGTACCAAAATTAAATAGGCTATAAAATAATGCAGGTATCAGCATACCGCCAATTGCTGCAAAAATTGGCAAACTCGCATGCTTGATGCTCGCTAATTCACCTTCCATTAATTCGCGTTTTATTTCTAAACCAACTAATAAAAAAAACACCGACATCAATACTTCATTTACTAAAAAATGAATATTTAATTGATTGGGAAAAATGCTAATGCTTGTAGTTAAAAAATGATGATAAGCTTCTCCCAAACTACTATTCGCAAGGCTGATGGAAATTGCCACACAGAAAAGTAAAATAATTCCGCCTATGCTATTCGATCGAAAGAATAAAGTAAATGGTTGAAATATTTTTTGAATTTTACCCATATATTTTATAAATAACTTTCAAAATCACCTTTACCTTGGCGAACAATAACTGGCTCATCGCTTGTATAATCAACTACGGTAGAAGCTTGTAATTCGCCGTAACCACCATCAATTACCATATCTACTAGGTCTTTGTATTTTTCATAAATCAATTCGGGGTCGGTAGAATATTCCACAACTTCATCGTCGTCGTGAATAGAGGTACTTACAATTGGATTGCCTAATAATTTAACAATGCTGCGTGCTATATCGTTATCGGGTACGCGAATGCCTACCGTTTTTTTATTCGAATGCATGAGTTTTGGCACTTTATTATTGGCATTTAAAATAAAAGTGAAAGGGCCGGGGAGTGCATGTTTCAAAACCCTAAAAACGGCATTATCTATGGGTTTCACAAAATCCGACAAATGACTTAAATCTGCACATATAAAAGATAGATTTGCTTTTTCAGGATTGATGTTTCGAATTTTACACAGCTTTTCTATTGTCTTGGCTTGGTAAATATCACAGCCTAATCCATAAACGGTATCTGTTGGATATATAATGATTCCACCATTGCGCAAACAAGCTACCACTTCTGCTAGCTGTTTTTCGTTTGGATTGTTGGGATAGATTTTTATTAGCACCTTTAAATATCCATAAAAAAAGCCAATTAGAAAATCTAATTGGCTTTTAAATTTTTTGTGCTAGTATTATTTTGACAATACTTGTTTAACTAAGTCTGCTGCATCTTGTAAGGCAATTGCAGAAAATACTTTTAAACCAGATTCGTCAATTAATTTTTTAGCTTCTTCTGCGTTGGTTCCTTGTAATCGCACAATAATTGGCACCGGAATATTTCCAATGTTTTTGTAGGCATCAATTACACCTTGCGCAACACGGTCGCATCTTACAATTCCACCAAAAATATTAATTAAAATTGCTTTCACATTTGGGTCTTTCAAGATAATTTGAAAACCAGCTTCTACAGTTGTTGCATTAGCCGTTCCACCAACATCTAAAAAGTTTGCAGGATCGCCACCCGATAATTTAATGATGTCCATCGTAGCCATTGCCAATCCAGCACCATTCACCATACAGCCAACGTTACCATCTAATTTCACATAATTCAAATTAGATTTTCCTGCTTCCACTTCGGTAGGATCTTCTTCTAATTCATCGCGCATCGCTAAGTAATCTGGATGACGGTACAATGCGTTTTCGTCTAAATTAACTTTAGCATCTACGGCTAATATTTTATTGTCCGAAGTTTTCAATACAGGATTGATTTCAAACATAGCCGAATCGGTTGCTTCGTATGCTTTGTAAAGCGCTGCCACAAATTTGGTCATTTCTTTAAATGCATCACCCGATAAACCTAAATTGAAAGCAATTTTTCTAGTTTGAAAACCTTGTAAACCAACTTTAGGATCAATTTCTTCTTTGAAAATTAAATGAGGCGTGTGCTCTGCAACTTCTTCAATGTCCATTCCACCTTCGGTAGAGTACATGATAATGTTTCTGCCACTTGCTCTATTTAATAATACGCTCATGTAAAACTCTTTTGTTTCAGATTCGCCAGGATAATACACATCTTCTGCGATCAACACTTTATTCACTCTTTTACCTTCTGCGCCTGTTTGAGGAGTAATTAACTGCATGCCGATAATCTGGCTTGCTTTTTCTTTCACATCGTCAAGGGTTTTAGCCAATTTTACACCACCACCTTTTCCTCTACCACCTGCATGAATTTGTGCTTTCACAACCCACCATCCGGTTCCGGTTGTTTTTTGAAGTTCTTGAGCAGCAGTAACGGCTTGTTCGGCTGTTTCGGCTACAATACCTTCTTGAATACGTACGCCAAATGATTTTAAAATTGATTTTCCTTGATATTCGTGAATGTTCATTTTTTTTAGAATTTGGCGTAAAAATACATCTATTTTGTGTTTAATCAAGCATAATTTTTACAATTCTGAATAGATTTTATATGTATTTTCGCGCCATGCGATTGATACCCTTTGCTGCTTTCTTATTCCTGTGCATAAATGCTAGTGCTGCCGATACCCAAAGGCCCAGCTATGTATCGAAACGAATCAGTCAAAATATTAAAATTGATGGGCAAATCAACGAAATGGATTGGCATTTGGCACCAGGCATTACCGATTTCAAACAACAAGAACCCTTTCAAAATATTAATCCTTCCGAACCCACTTTAGTAAAAATTATTTATAACGATGATGCTATTTATATCAGTGCGCAATTATGCGACACCAAACCAGATAGTATTCAAAAAGAATTTTCGGTTCGAGATAAATACATGTATAACGATTGGTTTAGCGTGAGCTTTGATACCTATTACGATTTTCAAAATACTTTTACTTTTGGTGTAACAGCTGCAGGCGTTCAGTTTGACGAAAAAGCTAATACCGACAATTTTGATGCTATTTGGGAGAGTGCTGTAAAAATAACCCAAGATGGTTGGAATGTGGAAATGAAAATTCCCTATTCGGCTATTCGTTTTCCGAATAAAAACGAACAAAAATGGGGCGTTCAAATTTTAAGAAATATTAGGCGAAAAAGAGAATTGCTTTCTTGGCCATTTATTGAGCCTACTTTAAAAAATCGGATTGCTTATTTTGGTGATATGGTAGGTATTACTCAAATCAAAGCACCCTTGCGATTGTCGCTTACTCCTTATTTAGGTTTAACGGAAAACCATTACCCAGCCAACATTATGGGTCAAAGCAATTTTTCATCGGCTTATAATGCAGGCCTAGATTTAAAATATGGCATCAACGATAGTTATACATTAGACCTTACGCTCGCTCCCGATTTTGGACAAGTACAATCGGATAATAAAATTTTAAATTTAAGTGCATTCGAAGTGCAGTATCAAGAAAATCGACCATTTTTTATCGAAGGCACCGAGTTATTTAATGTAGGAAATTTATTTTATCCAAGACGAATTGGCGGTACACCCAAAGGTTATGCAAGCGTAGAAAATATGCGTAGCGATTCGAGCATAGAGGTGCTTACAAATCCAGGGCAAGTACAATTAATCAATGCTACTAAAGTTACTGGTCGGAGCCCAAGTGGATTAGGCATTGGTTTTTTAAATGCCATTACCTCGCAAACAGAAGCTACAATAAGGTTAGAGAGTGGCGAAGAAAAAACAATTGTGACAGAGCCTTTCAGTAATTATAATATTATTTCTTTCAATCAAACTTTGAAACACAATAGTTTTATTTCTTTTATGAATACCAATGTCACGCGTCAATTAAATGCAGGCAATGCAAATGTTTCGGCTGTTGAGTTTGCTATAAATGACAAAAAGGATCGCTTTAAAGTAAATGGCTTTGGGGCCTATAATAGAAAAACATTTATCGATTCTATCAGCGATGGTTTTAGGTATGCCTTTGGATTAGAAAAAGTAAGTGGTAAATTTAAATTTGCTCTGTTAACTAATATCGAAAGTGATACCTACAATCCCAATGATTTAGCCTTATTGCAGAGCCCCGATGAAATTACGCATTATTTAAATTTGTCTTATCAAGAATTTAAACCTTCGCTCCGAACACAAAAGCACGGATATAGATTTAATTCTTCTTATTCTACCACTTTTAGAACCAAACAATTTCAATCATTTGATTTTAATGCCTCTTTTTGGAATGTGTTTAAAAATTTCTTTTACCATGGTGTTTCTGTTTTTGTAAAACCTATTGGTGATCATGATATTTATGAGCCAAGAACTATTGGTCGTAAATTTATTGCACCAAACTTTATGGGCGTGGAAAGTGATATCTCTAGCGATTACCGTAAACGATTAGCCATCGATGCTTCTGCCGGATATTTTCGAGATTTTACTGCAAAAGGTAAATACATCTATTTCAACATTACGCCCATGTTGCGGGTATCGAATCGCTTAAGGTTAAGCAATAATTTCTCGTTTAACCAAGATATAGGAGGTCAGGGCTTTGCTGCTAAAATCAACGACGATTTAATTTATTTTGCATTTAGAAATGTGCGCACGCAAGAAAACTTGTTTAGTTCTTCTTATATTTTCAATAAAAATACTTCGCTTACTTTACGCTTACGATATTATTGGAGCACGGTATCAATTAACAGATATATGTTGCTCAATCAAGCAGGAAATTTAATTGTAGACACTACAAATTACCAAGCCAATAACAATAGAAATGTGAGTTTTTTCAATGCAGACTTGGTTTATAGCTGGCGATTTGCACCTGGTAGCGATTTAATTATTGTTTGGAAAAATAATGTCAGTGATTTTGGAAATTTAATTTCGAATCGCCGTTTTGCAGGCAGTCAATTTGCAGGGAGTTTGGTTAATACAATTGCGCAGCCGCAAAATAATCAACTTACTTTAAAAGTTTTATATTATTTAGATTACCGATATTTTATGAAGAAGAAAGTTTAAGCAATTAAATTTCCATCTTTCATATGAAGTTGTCGGTCTGCAATGCTTGCTAGTGCGCTATTGTGCGTTACAATTACAATGGCCACACCCATTTCTTTTCTAATTTTTAAAAACAGTTCGTTAATTTCATTCGCATTATTCGAATCCAAATTTCCGGTTGGTTCGTCGGCAAAAATAATAGAAGGCTGATTGATGAGTGCTCGTGCAATAGCAACGCGTTGTTGTTCTCCACCCGATAGCTCCGATGGTTTATGTTCTGCTCGATCTGCTAAACCTAATTGTGTAAGTAGTTTCAAGCCTCTAGCATCGGCATCCGCTTTGTTTTCTTTAGCAATGTAGGCTGGTATACACACATTTTCTAAAGCGGTAAATTCTGGTAATAAATGATGAAATTGAAAAATAAAACCCATGTGTTGATTTCTAAATGCACTAAGGGCTTTATCATTTAATTTTGTAAAATCGGTGCCATCGAAAATAATATTACCGGTATCTGTTTTGTCGAGGGTACCTAACAAATGTAATAGTGTACTTTTACCTGCACCCGAAGCGCCAACTATTGCAATAATTTCGGAAGCAGCTATGCTTAAATCGACTGATTTTAAAACGGCTAATTTACCGTAAGATTTACTGATATTTTTGGCAACTAATAACATATTACTTTCTATAAAGGTTTTGTAAGGCTTGTTCTGATTGAATTTGATACAATCGCATGCCTTGGTAGGTGATGATATTTTTCTTAAAAATACTAGCTCGATTTACTTTACTCGAAGGCATATATTGTGCAATATTAACGGCTTGTATAGGAGCTGCTCGCTGCGTTAAATAAAATACCCTGTCGTAATTTTCAAAACGAAATTTTTTAACTGCATGCGGTAGGGTATAAGCAATGTTGTCGTGTTGCATAGCATAATAAAATGCAATGGGTTCGTCTACAATTAATATTTTTTCGTTTGGAGCTTGTTTAATTTGTTCGTTTATCCATTGATAAGCTTCGTACTCGTTGCGTTGCGCGCTTTGTTGAATTGCCACGCCATTTCTGATAAAAAACGGTAGGCTGCAATAGCCTATAAACAATGCCATAAGTGCCAATTGCCAAATTTTAGCAGCCCTAAAACTAATGCGTAAAAATCCAGCTAAAGACAAGAAGCGTTTATACATTTCGGGCAAATGCAAGTATAATAAGAAAATTAAAATAGGAGTATATCTATAAAAAGGGGCTAGCGTAAAAAACCAAAAAATACTGGTAGCCAAAAACGCAATCTCTACAATATGTTGGCGATAATTCTTTTTTACCAATAGGGTATAAGCACAAGTAATATGCGCTATCACAGCCAATGAAATCATCCAAAATTGATATTGATAACTAGGCAAAAATCGTTGGATAAAATGTTGGTAAAATATATTATTTACTTGATCGTGGCCATCGTGTTCTTTGCCATGAACCACTAATTGTTGGTATATATCGCTGAAGTTAAAATTCGCCATACTTAAATAAAGTAACGGCATGCTTAGCATGATTAAAGCAAACAAACCGCGTTTATAAGCGGTGTTTTTTCTGGTAATAAGTTCTATTCCTAAAATTAGGGCTATGGGGTAAACACCCGGATGTGCTATAAACAATAGGCTTACGAGTAGCGCTTGTAAAAAAGGGTGTTTCCTTTTCAGGGCATAATAAAATGCAGCAGCCATAATGGCCATCGCAGGCATTTCTACTCTACCACTGCGCATCGCATTGCTCACGCCTTCGTCTAAAATAAATATACAGGTTATAAAAAGTATACCGGCTGGTAAACTGCTATACCTAAAATCTATGTATTTAAATAAATAAATACTGGTAATGATTAAAAAGATTAACCAAGGTAATCGTGTAAAAAATAGAGTATGTGGGAATAAGCTCAGGTCTATTAAATGAATAAAAGAACTCAGTGGTAAATAGGCTAAAAATATTTGATCCGAACCTTCAAATGGCCATACCGTTCCAATAAATCGCCCCTCTTTAATGAATTGAAAAGCAGGATCAATTAGCATGATTTCATCAACCCAAGCAACCGGTATTTTGTTGAGGTTATAGATCACCAAGAGCAAATAAGCAATGATGAAGTATATGAAGGGTTGTTTTTTTAACTGCATGTTTGCTCGAAAGCTAAAATAAAAGCGTTTAAACTGCGTTAAATTAAGAAAAAATCAAATTTATTACCTTTATACTCGATAAAAAAAGTATAATTGTTATCATAACCCTTTAAATAAGATGTTTAAATCGAGCAAACAACGAATTTTAATTTTAGCACCACATACCGACGATGGCGAATTAGGCTGCGGAGGTGCCATTAACAAATTCATCGAAGAAGGCCACGAAGTTTATTATGCCGCATTTTCGGCTTGCGAAATTTCGGTACCCAAACATTTACCTTCAAACATTTTAATTGAAGAAGTAAAAAAAGCAACGCTTGTTTTAGGAATACAACCCGAAAATTTATTATTATATAATTACGAGGTACGTACTTTTAGTTATAACCGCCAAGCTATTTTACAAGATTTAATAGATTTGAAAAATAAAATCAATCCTCATTTGGTCTTTATGCCTAGTTTAACCGATTTGCATCAAGACCACGGAACCATTGCACAAGAGGCTTTGCGTGCTTTTAAAACCACCTCTATTTTATCTTACGAATTGCCTTGGAATAATTTAAGTTTTAATACCACTTGTTTTATTTCCTTATCTGAAAATAATGTCAGTAGTAAAGTTGCTGCTCTAGCACAATACGAAAGTCAACAACATAGACCTTATGCAAACGACGAATTTATTCGTGGGCTTGCAAGAACAAGAGGGGTGCAAATTTCTGATCGTTATGCCGAAGTTTTTGAAGTTGTTCGATGGATCATAGCCTAACAAATAAGATAAATGTGCTCATGACTGGTGCCGGAGCGCCAGGTGCTGCAGGCATTATAGCCTGTTTGCATGCCGACCCCATTATTTCATTAACCGTAGCCGATGCCAACGAACATGCCGTTGGGCGCTATTTAAATAATCGTTTTTATCAAATTCCTGCTGCTGCTGATGCCGATTTCATTGAAAAAATTTTAGCGATTTGTGCTAAAGAAAACATTCAAGTAATTATGCCATTGGTTACGCGCGAATTATTTGTGTTTGCTGCTCATATCGAAAAATTTAATCAACAAGGAATTCGGGTTTTATTATCCGATAGCGAAGCCTTGAATATTGCCAATAATAAAAGCGCCTTGTTGCAATTTTTGCAAGCTAAGTCAATTGCAACACCTGAATTTAGAGTAGTAAATTCTTTACAAGCATTTAAAAATGCCTTAACCGATTTAGGTTATCCTGCTAAAACAGTTTGCTTCAAACCATCTGTTGCCAATGGTTCTAGGGGTTTTAGAATACTATCTTCGCAACAAAACGATTTTGATTTATTGTTCAATCAAAAACCCAATAGTACTTATATTTCATTTGAAAAAATTATTGAAATATATACGCAATACGAAAAAGAATTTCCCGAATTATTGGTTTCGGAATATTTACCAGGCGAAGAGTATTCTGTAGATTGCTTAGCGAATCAAGGAGAGTGTGTTATTGCATTGCCTCGTTTACGCAGCATCATGAGAGAAGGTATTAGCATTGGAGGTGTCTTTGAACAACAACAAGAAATCATTGCCTATTGTCAGCAAATTATTTCGGCTATCAAATTACATGGTAATATTGGTATTCAAGTAAAAAGAGCCGAAGACGGAAGTTTTAAAATATTAGAAATTAATCCTAGGGTGCAAGGCACCATTGTGGCTGCCATGGGCGCAGGCGTTAATTTGCCGCTCTTAGCGGTAAAACAAGCTATGCAAATGCCTATTGATCCAACTGCCATTTCAATTAAATGGGGTACACGATTTATTCGTTATTACCAAGAAGTATATTATTAAGATGACTGATAAAAGTTATAAAGCCTTAGTACTCGATTTAGATAATACCATTTATCCCGAAAAAGATTATTTATTTCAGGTTTATTATTTAATTGGACAGTTTATTGAATTCCAAGAAGGTGTACCGCATGATCAAGTGACAAAATTTTTAGTAGACGAATTTATGGCCAATGGTCGCGACCACATTTTTGATAAAATGATTGCGCATTTTAATTTGCCCGAAACTTACCTCGAAAATTGTTTTCGCTTATTAAGAACCGCTAAATTGCCTTTACCTTTATTAATTTTTGAAGATATGTTGCTTCGTCTACAAGAAGCATCCGAAGCGGGTTTGCGACTTTTTGTATTAACCAATGGAAATCCAGAACAGCAATTAAATAAAATCAAACACCTCGAATGGCATGGTTTAGATCAACATATCAAATGTTATTTTTGCAATGAAATTGCACCCAAACCAGCACCCGATGCGATGTTAAAATTATTATCCGATCATCAATTATTACCTTCTGAAGTTTTATTTCTAGGAGATGCAAATATCGACGAAGACTGCGCAAAGGCTGCAGGCGTTGATTTTGAGCGTGTCAATTTTGTAGAT
>CAJBBN010000206.1 GCA_903951325.1 uncultured bacterium | reverse complement strand
ACTTTGCATCTGTTGGAATTTGATAATCTTTTGGAATGAAGGTATAGTTAGCGTCTTTAGAAGATGCTACTACATTTACATTTCCAAAAAGCTTAGCTTCTTTCCATGCTTTGTTGGCCCAAACACCTGTATCTAAATAAGCCGCCGACTCTTCTTCGTTTAATAAATTCATGGGCAACATGCCAAATTGCAAACTTGCACCACCCTGCACAAAAATAACATCGTATCCATCGGGCACTTGCATCAATTCTTTAATCAATTGTACAGATTCTGCTACAACTGATTCGAACTCGGGCGTGCGATGCGAGATTTCTAAAATAGATAAACCCGTGTCACCCCAGCTTAATACAGCCTGTGCTGCTTGTTCAAAAACTTCTTGAGGTAAGATGCAAGGACCTGCACCGAAATTGTGTTTGTGTGGCATTTTTTATAGGTTAAAATACCATACAAAGTTAAAAACTATCAACTCTTATACAAGTGTTAAAATTTACCAACCAAACGTATGTTAATTTGCCTAGAAGTAAGGTAATTTGGCACTGCATATTGTTGCGCGTTCACATCTCTTATCCATAGATAGGATATGGTATTGGAACGTTTAAAGAGGTTAAAAACTTCGCCATAAAGCATGAGCGATTTAAATGGCCCAATTTGCGCGGTTCCGCCATTTTTCTTACCGACAAATTCTTTACTAAATCCTACATCTGCTCTCCAATAGGGCGGCATGCGCAAGGTGTCTTTATATCTGGCAAAATCTGGCGGACCAAAGGGTAATCTTGCACCAAAAACTACATTTAAATGCACTTTAAAACTTGGATCATTTTTAAAGTTATCTTGAAAGAATACTGAAAAATTAAATCGTTGATCGGTTGGTCTTGGAATATAACCTGGATAAATAATAGCAGAATCTATTCCACTTACATTCTTGATATTTATTTTGTCGTTATAAATATCTTCTTGGGTACTCATAAAAGACAAACTAAACCACGATTCTAAATCTTTCACAAACTCCCCATTCACTTTAAAATCAACACCTTTAGCGTATGCCTTTGCTTTATCATTTGCATAATATCGTATACGAACATTGTCTACTTCGTAAGGAATAATTTGATCCATTTGTTTATAATACATTTCTGATATAAACTTAAATTTACGACCACCAAAAGAAATAAATTGTTTATCGGCTGCTAAAACATAATGAATAGATTTTTGTGCCGCTGGATTAGTAGACAAAGTACCATCGTAATTTCTTAATTCGCGGTAAAAAGGAGGTTGATAATATAAACCAGTAGATGCCCTGAAAACCCAGTCCTGCTTCCATTTTGGATGATATGAAAGAGTAATTCTAGGGCTAATATTTAATTGTTTAGTATAATCCCAATAGGTAGCCCTTATACCCGTTGTTAATTGTAAACTTTTATCAGCATTAAACGAAAATGAATTTTGAATAAACCCATTGACGCGATTCGTGTTTAATTTTATTTTAGTACGAATTACATCTTTCAACTCAATCATTTGCGCCGAATTAGAAAGTGCATAACCAGCAGAATCTATTAAATTCCATTCACTCAATTGGTCGTTAATTTGCTCGTTTTGATAACGCAAACCCCATAATAATAAATTACCCTTATGCACGTAGCGTCCTTTGTTTTCGATAGATTGAACATTTGCACGCAAAAAATTTCTAGCATGATTTAAGTAAGCGCCAACGCCCCTATTTGCTTTTACCTGTCCAAAGGTTTCTTTTCCAAAATTACTTTCTATTTCATCAAAAATATATTGCCCTTCTATATCAAATGTTTCTTGTTCGAAGGAATTATATTTTGTAGCAATGAATTTTATTTTCAAAGAATCGGAAGGATTATAAGTAGCCGTTAAAGCGCCCAATGTGCTTTGGTATTGATCAATTTCTTGTCCTTGAAAAAAGATAGACAAACGCAATACTTCGTTGAAAGTACCAAATGTGGTTTCTCTACTTTGCGGCTTTACGATGTAATTATTACTATTGAAATTTCCCATAAAAGAGAGCTCCCAATCGGTCGAAAGGCTATAGTTT
>CAJBBN010000205.1 GCA_903951325.1 uncultured bacterium | reverse complement strand
CTGTTACGCATTATAAAGTTTTAGAAAGATTAAATTATGTTACGCTCATTGAATGTGAATTAGAAACTGGTCGAACTCACCAAATTAGGGCGCACATGCAACACATAGGACATCCATTATTTAATGATGCAAGTTATGGTGGAGATAAAATTTTAAAAGGCACGAGTTTTACTAAATACAAACAGTTTATAGATAATTGTTTTTCGATTTGTCCAAGACAAACATTACATGCAAAATCTTTAGGTTTTCTTCATCCTAAAACCAAACAGGAGCTATACTTTGAGACAGAAATGCCTTCAGATATGTTGCAGCTGTTAGATAAATGGCATAAATATGCTACCACCTATAACGAAAATGAAAAATAATTTATTACTTAATTTTAATGGTAAAATTATTCCTCAACATGATTTAATTGTTGGAGTAGAAAATAGAGCCTTAAGATATGGCGATGGATTATTTGAATCAATTCGAATGATTGATGGAAAAATTCGTTTTGCGCAAGCACATTTTGATCGATTGTATCAAGGTATGTTAGCACTCAAAATGAATATACATGCCTCCTTTGATTTTTCTTTTTTTGTTTCAGAAATAAATGCTTTAGCTAAAAAAAACGAAATAGAAAACGATGCAAGAATTCGATTTTCTGTTTTTCGTTCCGATGGTGGTTTATATACCCCAAATTCTAATAATTTCCTTTATTTAATAGAGCTTCAGCCAATATCCGAAAAGGGTTATCAATGGAATAAAAAAGGTTTAATTGTCGATATTTATTCCGAAACGCGCAAAGATTTTGGTTATTTATCTAAATATAAAACCATTAATTGTTTGCCTTATGTATTAGCTGGAATTGCAGCACAAGAATTAAATGTGGACAGTTGTATATTATTAAATGCTAGCGATGATATTGTAGAAGCCACCAATAGTAATTTATTTTTTGTGAAAGACAATATGTTATTTACACCAGCCATTCAAGATGGTTGTACAGATGGAGTGATGCGAAAAGTGGTCATTCAAATTGCGCAACAATTAGGTATTAAGGTGTACGAAAACAAAGTGCCTTTACAATCATTAGCTATTGCAGATGAAATATTTTTAACCAATAGTGCTACAGGAATACAGTGGGTCGTGGGTTACAGAGGCAAAAGATATTTTAGCAGGGTAGCCCGATTAATCTATGATGAATTGCAAAAGAAATAATTATTGCAATCGCCAGCCCCTTAAAAACTCCACAATTTGCATTCTTTTCTTTCCTTCTAATTGAAGATCTAAAATATTTATCCAAGCATCTTTAGCAGCAAATCGAAGATATGTTTGGCCATCTGTTTCCATTGTTCCAGCTGCTTTATTTGGAGTCTCGGCTAAAATACTTGCTTCGTATATTTTTAAATTTAAATCTTTTAATTGGCTACTCGCACTAGGATAGGGGCTTAATCCTTTAATTTTTGCAGCAATACTCGACGCTGGTAATTGCCAATCAATTTGACAATCATTTTTAAATATTTTAGGTGCATGCTTTAAGGTATCTAGCGTCCAATGATTACTGGCTAGAATGCTTTCTTGGCTTACATTTGGGGCATTGTTACTTACAATCGCTTGCCAAGTTTTTACCACTAAATGAGCACCTAAATGCATGAGTTTATCGTGTAAAGTGCCTGCAGTATCTTGCGTATCGATGCTTAATTTTTCTTGAAAAATAATATCTCCAGTATCTATTTGATGTTTTAAGAAAAAAGTAGTGACGCCCGTTTCTTTTTCTGCGTTGATGATGGCCCAATTGATTGGAGCAGCGCCTCTATATTGCGGCAATAAAGAAGCATGAAGGTTGAAGGTGCCTAAACTAGGCATTTGCCAAACTTCCATCGGTAACATTCTAAAAGCAACCACAATAAATAAATCGGCTTGATAAGAACTTAATTGGTTTAGAAATTCGGGATCTTTTAAATTAGTGGGTTGTAAAACAGAAATATTTTGGGCATCGGCAAATTGCTTTACGGCAGATTCGGTCATTTTCTGTCCTCTACCTGCAGGCTTGTTTGCAGTTGTTACTACCGCAACAATATTTGCACCAGCAGCTAGCAATTGTTCGAGTGGTGCCACTGCAAAAGCAGGTGTACCCATGTAAATTATCCTCATTGTTTCTAATTTAAAGCTCCGCTAATTTAGGGATATAGGATGTATTTTGCCCTAGTTTTCTTAAACTTTGCTAAATCTTTTTTCCAACTATGCCTAATTGCCCAATTAGATTTATTGTTTATGATTTGTTTTTTGAGTTGATCGTTGCCTGCTAATTTATTGAAAAATGAATTAAAGAATTCGGTTTTGTTTGGGTAATTACGATATAATTCTCGAAGCCAGTTTAAATTAATTTTACCTTTTTCGAGAAATTTATTTGCATCTGTATTTTGTAAATCAATGCCGTAACAATTTTGGTTTAAATAGGGTGGGGTCATGCTCATGCCAAGGATTGCTTGTGGCATAAAATGACTCGTATATTTTGCAGATAACAGTGGATGTCCAATTTGCTTGAAAGGGCTGTAGGTGCCTCTTCCTACGCTAATTACCGTACCTTCAAATAAGCAAAGAGAAGGGTAAAAAATAATCGCTGCATTATCTACTAAATTGGGCGAAGGTTTAATGGGTAAAGTATAAAATTTACTATGATCATATGCCGCAACAGGAATCACTGTTAAGTTACATTTCAATTGATTGTTTAGCCATTTTTCGGCATTAATCATCTTAGCGTATTCGCCTATAGTCATACCATAAACAATAGGTACAGGATGCATACCCACAAATGATTTAAACTTACTAGTATCTAAAACCGGGCCATCGATATAACTTCCATTTGGATTAGGTCGGTCTAGAACCAATAGGGGCAAGCTGTTTTCGGCACAGGCCTCCATTACCAAATGCAAAGTGGAGAGATAGGTATAAAACCTTACACCCACATCTTGAATGTCGAATAAAACTAAATCACAATTTTGTAAATCTTCTTTGGTGGGTTTTTTATGATCGCCATAAAGCGATACAATACTTATACAAGTTAATGAATCTATACTCGATAGCACAGTTGCTCCCGCATCGATATTGCCTCTAAAACCGTGTTCTGGCGCAAATATTTTTTCGATATGAATTCCTAAACTCCTTAAAGAATCTACTAGGTGTATTTGATTGATGGTAGAAGTTTGATTGACAACCAATGCAATTCTTAAACCTACTAAAGATGGAACATATTGATGCGTTAAATTAGCTGCTGGTATTGGCTTTGCAGGTTTAGTTTCCGCAATGAGTTTAGCTGGCAAACAACAGATTAAAAACAGGGTAATAAGTTGGTATAATTTCATTGGTTTAAATAACCTTTAATTGAATTAGTACGAATTAACAAAAAAACCCTTAATACTAGCAGAAGATTTTTAAATTAGCATTAAATTAATCAAATGAATTTCGAACACTTTATAGCAAAACGCATCAGTTTTCAATCTAAAAGGTCATTCTCTAAAATGATTGTTCGAATTGCCATTACCGGCATTGCTTTAGGAATTGCCGTCATGATATTGTCTTTAGCAGTCATAAGGGGCTTTAAATCTACCATTCAAGATAAGCTTCGAAATTTTGCTGGCGATATTCAAATCAGTAAAATTCAATTAGCCAATAACCCCGAAAACAGTTTTATCTACCAATCGGATAGTTTAAGCACCGCATTAAAAAACAATACAGGAATTGCCCATTATAATGAATTTGCCAGTAAAGTGGGCGTACTTAGAATGGGTAGTCAAATGGATCCAATTGTGCTCAAGGGATTGGGCGAAAATTACCATGCTGGTTTTTACCAATCCATCCTAACGCAAGGTCGTTTGTTTCAGCAAGCCAACGAAATCATTATCAGTAAAGACCTTGCGAATCGTTATCAAGTCGCATTAAACACCTCGCTCTATATTTATTTTGCTGATGAGCAATTAAAAATTAGGAAATTAAAAGTGGTTGGTATTTTCGATTCTGGAATTGATCAATTAGATCGCATTTATATTATATCCTCAATTGATATTATAAAAAATGTAAATAATTGGCAACACAAAGAAATTGGCGGCTACGAAATTTATGCTAATCAGCGAATGCCTGATCAACAATTAATAGATCAGTTAAATACTGCATTGCCTTTTGATGCTTATGCGCAAACAGTTTCAGCGCTTTATCCTAGCATGTTTGAATGGTTGGCATTGCTCGATGTAAATGGTCAGGTAATTATTATTTTAATGTTATTGGTAGCAGGAATCAATATGATTTCGGCCTTATTAATTATTATTTTAGAGCGAAGTGCTACCATCGGTTTATTGAAAACCTTGGGTGCAAAAAATATTTCAATTCAAAAAATATTTTTATGGAATGCGGGCTATTTAATTACTTATGGTTTAATAATTGGAAATGCAATTGCGCTATTGATTAGTTTTATTCAAATCAAAACCCATATTTTAAAGCTCGATCAAACTAATTATTACATGAGCTATGTTCCAATAGAAATAAGCTTTACAGACATTATCTATTTAAATGTAGGTGCTTTGTTTGCTTGTATTTTAATGGTGGTTATTCCTAGCTTTTTGATTACAAAAATTACGGCTATCAAAGCCATCAGGTTTAATTAATTTTCTTTAAAGCGTATTTTATATTTTTCCTATCGTATTTATTCATTTGCATAGGATACCTCTAATAATCTAAATTATAAATAAATAAAGAATCGTTTTTAATTTCCCAATCATAATTTTTACCTTCTGATTGATTGTTGGTAGCATATAAATTCGCTTTTTTGCTCATGTTTAGGCATTCTCCACTTAAGCAAGGTGCATAAGTGCTCATGTCTGGAAGGCCTGTAATACCTCCATTTGAATGAAAAGTTACTTTTTCGGCATCATCATATTGGTAATTTCCGCTGAATAAAATTTTATTGATATAACAAACACCATAAGAGATATAGCTACTGATGTCTTCGTTAGGAAAATCTTGCGCCGTAATTTTGATAAAACTTGCAATGGTTTTGTGGTCTAGGTCTTGCAACAAAATCTGATTGTCTTGTAAAACTAAAAAAGTATTAGTTGCGTTTTGGTAATTCTTTACTTCTAAAGTATTTTCATCTAATGGAACATAAGTTAGCGATCTGCTTTCTTTTCCAATAATAAACTGTCTTAAATTAGAATCTGGCCTATCAAAAATAAGTTCTACAAATGGCGTATTTTGAATAAGATTAGGATTTTCGGTCAATTGTATGCTGTCTACAAAGGCTTTATTAACCCAATGTCCTAGCCATTGATCGTTCATGATAAATGATGTTTTGCAAGCGCTAAATAAAGTAATAGCAATAATAAATAAGCTAAATTTTTTCATAATTAATTTGATTTTTTTGCTTCGTTCCAAAATACATCCATTTCGGCTAAGGTCATATCTTTTAAAGGTTTGCCCATTTCTAAGGCTTTATTTTCTAAATATTTGAATCGATGTATGAATTTTTTATTGGTTTTTTCTAAGGCGTCTTCTGGATTAATTTTAATAAATCGGGCATAATTTACGAGCGAAAAAAGCAGGTCTCCAAATTCCCCTTCTGCTTTATCCATGTCAATTTCGCTTTGCATTTTATCGTTATATTCTGCTTTAAATTCGCCCAATTCTTCTTCCACTTTTTCCCAAACTTGCGACTTATCTTCCCAATCAAATCCAACGCCTTTGGCCTTTTCTTGTATTCGACTTGCTTTAATTAAAGCAGGTAAGGAGCTAGGCACGCCACCTAAAACCGATTTATTGCCTTCTTTTAATTTCAATTGTTCCCAATTTCTTTTTACATCTTCTTCATTTTCGACAATTACATCGCCATAAATATGAGGATGTCTGGAAATGAGTTTTTCGGCAATGCCATTTAAAACATCCGTAATATTAAAATCATTAGTTTCAGATCCAATTTTTGCATAAAAAGCAATGTGTAGCATTAAGTCGCCCAACTCTTTTTTTACTTCGTTGAGGTCTCCGTCTAATATAGCATCCGATAACTCGTAAACTTCTTCAATGGTCAGGTGTCTGAGCGTTTGCATGGTTTGTTTTTGATCCCATGGACACTTTTCGCGTAACTCGTCCATGATGTTTAATAGTCTTTCAAATGCTTGTAATCGCTGATCCATTCTTTAAATTTTTACGAAGATAATAATTTCTCTATGCATCGGCCTTCTGATACGCCCTAAAATGCTATCTTTGCAGCGAAATTTCCATAACGTGATCGCATTAAATAACATAACATTTGAATTTGGCTCTAGGGCTTTGTATCAAGACGCTAGTTGGCATATTAAGCCCAATGAGCGCATTGGCTTAATTGGTGCCAATGGAACCGGTAAAACTACGCTTCTGCGCATTTTAGTTGGGGAATACAAACCCAATGAAGGTACCATCTCTAAAGCCAAAGATTTAAAAATAGGCTACCTTAATCAAGACTTACTCTCTTATCAATCCGATTTTTCGATTTTACATGTTGCCATGGAGGCCTTCGAAAGGCAAAACCAGTTGCACGATGAAATTGAAGAACTCATTACCAAATTAGAAACCGATCATTCTGATGCGGTAATTAATAGGTTAAGCCAAAGACAAGAAGAGTTTGAAGCACTCGATGGTTATAATATTCAATACAAAGCAGAACAAATCTTAGCTGGTTTAGGCTTTTCGGCTTCCGATACCCACCGACCTTTATCTACTTTTTCGGGAGGTTGGAGAATGCGGGTAATGTTGGCAAAAATACTATTACAAACACCCGATTTATTATTATTAGATGAGCCTACCAACCAT
>CAJBBN010000204.1 GCA_903951325.1 uncultured bacterium | reverse complement strand
TCTCCATTAAAATCATTTATAACTAGGTTGTTTACTAATGCCTTGCTGATCCAAAGAACCAAAAACGCTGAAGGCCAAAACCCCATTCAGGCAATGAGTGCATCGCTCGTAAAAGGTGATTCGCTTATTTTATTTCCAGAAGGATCGAGAGGAGAACCACAAAAAATG
The DNA here is from genome assembly GCA_903951325.1 of uncultured bacterium. Lineage (GTDB taxonomy): Bacteria > Bacteroidota > Bacteroidia > Sphingobacteriales > Sphingobacteriaceae > CAIKLP01. The sequence continues at coordinate 1,620 of CAJBBN010000204.1, read as the reverse complement.
CAACAATTTAAAAAAGGTGTTGGGCTACTTTTAAAAAAGCATCCAAACATTGCCTATATCCCTGTGTACATGACAGGCATGGGAAGAATCTTACCAAAAGGCGAAAGATTATTGATACCCTTTGATTCGTATGTGGTTTTTGGAGAAGCTTCTTATAGTCAAACCGACGATACTGAAGCCATTGTTAAAGAAATAGAAGAAAAAATTATTGCCCTTGGGGTTGCTTTTCAAAAATCAATTTTCGAATAGCTTTATTTGAGAAACTATTTATGCCTAAACCAGCAATCGTTTCTTTCGGTTTCGTACATTTTAAAAACAGTATTCACTGGCGCGCCATGTTTTAGTTGATGGTTAAATTGGGTGCGTACCAAATAATTAAAGGCCCCCATGTCGCCGGTATAAGCGGTTTTATTATCGCGATTGGCGTTTTGGTGAATGGCACAAAGTTTTTGCAAGAAATCAAATATTAATGCAGCCGAAGCCCCTATAATACCACAGTTTAATAAAGTTTGGGCTGCAAATGTGTTTTCGTAAGCCGCATAATCTGGAATATTATTTCTTAAATTTTCTGAATGGGCTATCATCCATTCGTTGTGCAATAATTTAGGTTCGTCGCCACAAAAAAGCATAGCCGGGTTTGCGATAAAAAGTGGATCTGTAAACGGATTATTTAAAAGCACTACATCGCTCACATCTGTTATAAAAATTCCTGCAAGCTGTTCGAGGTGTTGCTGAATAAAATTCAGGTAAACAAAATATCGAAATACATTTGGATTGTATTGCGGGTCGTATTCAATTTTAATAAAAGAAATCGAATTGTTTTGTAAAGCATTACAAGTTGCTTCGGATAAATTATTATGAAAAATAATGCCTTTTAAATTTGCTGCAGTAACAGATGCTGCCCAATCTTGAACTAGTGCTGCTGAGTCGTCTAATAGCGTAGTGTTGCGGTTTACATCATGCACACCAGTAATAAAGCAGGCCATTACTAGATTGGTATTTGGCTGGAATTTTAGCGATTCAATTGCCATATTTAAGCAATCGTTAAATTCGCTTTTTTTTGGTTGCGCAAATACTATTCGGTATATTTCTGTGATAAACATAAGTACGCAAGTCTAATTTTTTTACATTAAATAGTTGCGTGGCTTGTTCGTAAAAATCGGAATCGGCTGCAAAGCCCGTTTTAAATGCAATGCTGTTAAATACTTTTTTTAGTCCAAATAAAGTACCAAACATAATCACTTCGTCTAAATGAATGAGTTTTGTTTGATCGTTTTTATCGGGTACATAATAATCGTTGTCGGAATCTACAATTGTTTCTGTAGTAGAACAAATTAAGTCCGAGTCGTTTATTTCGCGTAGGCAAGTGCTTAAATGATTCGGTTTGTATTCGTCGTCGCTGTCTAAAATAGTAATGTATTCTCCTAAGCTATATAAAACGCCGCGGTTAACAGAAGCTGATTGTCCGCGATTGCTATGGCGTATATAAGTAATTTTGTCTTCGTATTGCTCTACATAATCCATTAAAGATTCGCGGTTGTTTTCTTTACTACCATCGTCAATAATGATGAGCTCAAAATCTTGAAAATCTTGTTTAAGCACCGAATCAATGGCTCTTTT
>CAJBBN010000203.1 GCA_903951325.1 uncultured bacterium | reverse complement strand
GGTTGCTAAAACTCGTAAGCAATTAGAAGAAGAAATTATTGAAACAGGCGAACGTACTGTAATCGATTTAGGCATTCATGGATTGCATCCAGAATTAATCCGCATGATTGGACGTATGAAATACCGTTCTTCTTATGGTCAAAATTTATTACAACATTCAAGAGAAGTAGCTAATTTCTGTGCGATTATGGCAACCGAATTAGGATTGAATGTGAAGATGGCTAAGCGTGCAGGTTTATTGCACGACATCGGAAAAGTTTCGGAAGAAAATCCAGAAGTACCGCATGCTATTTTAGGTATGCAATTAGCAGAAAAATATAAGGAGCATCCAGAAGTTTGTAACGCCATTGGAGCCCATCACGACGAAATTGAAATGACGAGTATTCTTTCACCAATCATTCAAGCTTGTGATGCGATTTCGGGCGCAAGACCAGGTGCAAGAAGAGAAGTAGTAGAAAGTTATATCAAACGATTAAAAGATATGGAGAGCTTAGCTTTATCGTATCCTGGAGTTGAGAAAACTTTTGCCATTCAAGCAGGTAGAGAGTTGCGCGTAATTGTAGAAGCAGAAAAAATTTCTGATAAAGATTCAGAAGCTTTGGCTTTCAATATTGCAGAACGCATTCAAACAGAAATGACTTATCCAGGTCAAGTGAAAGTAACTGTAATTCGAGAAACAAGAGCTGTTTCTTATGCAAAATAATTTAAATGGCTTGGTGCAAACTAAGCCATTTTTGTTTAAAATAAAAAGTGCAAACCCATGACTAAATTAGATCAACTTTTTGCAAAATATAGCGAAAGCCATCAAAACAAAATCAACAAAACCATACACTGGATTGCAGTGCCAACTATTGTATTTAGTTTGCTTGGTTTAATTTGGGCTATTCCAATGCCGGCATTTATGGCGGCCTATCCTTTTTTTAATTGGGCATCTATTGTAATTGCTTTTGCTTTGTACTACTATTACCAATTATCGCCCATACTTGCTTTTGCCATGATTATTTTAATTGGGCTATTTTCTTATTTTATTGTTTTAGTGGAGTTAAATGCGCTCGCCGGTGGAATGCAGATGTGGCAATTTTTCAGCATACTTTTCGTCATTTCTTGGATATTTCAGTTTATTGGCCACCATATTGAAGGTAAAAAGCCTTCTTTCTTCGACGATTTACGTTTTTTGCTAATTGGTCCAATCTGGTTGCTCCATTTCGTATTTAAGAAAATAGGCATTCCATACCAGAGCCGTCAGTAAAAGCCCTAAATAACAGCTATTTAGAAATCCATCAAAACCATTAATTAATATGTTGTTAACATCAGGTTAACATTGCAGGGCTACTTTTGCAATACATTAAACTGACAATGAAACATACTTTTCAAAAGATTGCATTTCTTAGCTTTTTTCTATTGCTAACAATGAAATTAACGGTTGCGCAAGCAAACACCGAGCAAAAACCCAAAGGTAAAATTATTGGAAAAATTTTAGACAAAGTAAACAACGACCCAATTATTGGTGCAATTGTTTTGGTAGATGGTACTACCATTGGTGTACAAACCAACTTTGACGGCCAATACGAATTAAATTTACCACAAGGAGCGTATAAAATTTTAGTTAAATATGTTGCCTACAATACTAAATCAATTGATGGCGTAATGGTAACATCTGGTAAATCAACTACCTTAAATGTTGCGATGGAAGAAAATTCAAAAGCAGTATCTGAAGTAGTGATTACCTCCACTTATAAAAGAGAAAGTTTAGGATCTTTATATACTATTCAAAAAAATAATATTGCTATTTCTGATGGTATATCTTCAGATATTATCAAGCGTTCACCAGATAGAAATACCAGTGATGTTTTAAAGCGTGTGAGTGGTGCAAGTATTCAAGATAATAAATTTGTAGTGATCAGAGGATTAAGTGATCGTTACAATGTGGCATTAATCAATGGTTCACCATTGCCAAGTACAGAGCCAGACAGAAGAGCTTTTGCATTCGATATTTTCCCATCTAATTTATTAGATAATTTAACGGTTACCAAAGCAGCAACACCAGATCTTCCTGGTGATTTTGCGGGTGGTGTAATTCAATTAAATACCAAAGATTTTCCTGACGAACCTTTTTTAAGTGTAACAGTTGGTTCAAATTATAACGATGCTTCTACGGGAAAAGCATTTTACCAAAACTCAACAAAAGGCAAGTACGATTTTTTTGGTATTGATGATGGAAGTAGAAATTTTGTAAAAGATTTACCAGCAAGAGCAGATTTTCCTAGTAGTGTATACAAAACAGCTGCTATTACACGAACTGTTAAAAATGATTGGGGATACGAAAAACAAACGGCAATACCAGGTTCAAATTTTCAAATGTTATACGGTTCAAAAACTAAAATTGCGGGTAGAGATGCAGGTTTAGTAGCTGGTGTTACTTATAATAATACTTATCGTTTCAATAGAATTCAAAGACAAGATTTTGACAACGATGGTAGGTTATTTAATTTCAAAGATGATAACTACAGAAATAATGTTGCATGGGGTGCCATTGCAAATGCATCTTATCAAATTGGAGAAAATTCAAAAATATCCTTCAAAAATATTTTAAGTATCAATACCGATAACAATACGGTATTAAGAGATGGATATGATTTATTGTCAGGTCAATCTGATACAGTTTTAATCAAAGCTTATTCATACGAATACGTTAGTAAGAAGTTATTGTCTTCTCAGTTAAATTTCGATAAGCAATTTGCAAATCAAATGAAATGGAGAGTGAATGCAGGTTATAGTAAAGTTTTGAGAGATGAGCCAAATTCTAGAACATTAGCTTATAGTAAAGCAGCCTGGGCGCCAGAAAGTCCTTATCTAGTTCAGATTGGTCAAAATCCAGATAAAAACTCTAGAAAATTTTATTCAAAATTAAACGAGGATAATTATTCTCTTAGTTCTGATTTGACTATTCCATTTGATTTAATGGGAGATAAAAGCATCATTAAAACAGGTGTTTGGACACAACAAAGATCGAGAGAATTTGACGCAAGATTTTTTGCATATAAGCAATTAGGTTTTGGACTTACAGATTCGATGAAATCTTTAGATCCATCTCATATTTTTGATTTAGGAAATTTACAAGATACGGTTGGACCATTAAATGGTTATATATTACAAGATATCACCAATCCAACAGCCAATTATTCTGCAAAGAATAATTTAAATGCGGCTTATATTTTATTTGATAGTCGAATTAATAAAAAAGTAAGATTAGTTTGGGGAGCTAGAGTAGAGTCAAACAATGTAACGCTTACTTCTTCAACAGGTCAAACAGTAGTAGATACAACTAACATAGACATTTTGCCATCGGTTAATTTTACTTATGCCATTAATGAAAAAGCAAATTTAAGATTAGCGTATTCTAAAACTGTTTCTCGTCCAGAGTTTAGAGAATTAGCTCCTTTCGAATTCGAAGATTTTATTACGAATACTTTAATTTTAGGAAATCCAAATTTAAAGCGTGCGTTAATTAATAATTTTGATGTGAGATACGAATTGTATCCAACTGCAGGTGAAATAATTTCAGCAACCGCATTTTACAAAAACTTTAAAGATCCAATCGAGGCAGTTTATTTAGGCGGAAGTAACCGTACTAAATCATTCTTAAACGTAAAATCGGCGGTTAATTATGGTATCGAATTAGAGTTCCGTAAGAAATTAAACTTCTTAAATAATTTCAATGCTTTGGCATGGGAAGGTTGGGACAATTTTACCATTGCTACTAATTTTGCAAGAATTGAATCAAGTGTTGATTTAAGAGGCAATCCAAATGTACAGGACTCAATTAGACCATTACAAGGTCAGTCACCCTATTTAATAAATTCTTCATTGGGTTATTATAATCCAGAAAACGCTTTTGGAGCAACTATTTTATATAATGTAATTGGTAGAAGAATTAGAGAAGCTGGTTTCTTAGGATACGAAAACGTTTGGGAAGCACCTAGAAATTTAATTGACTTGCAAATTTCGAAAACATTCTTAGATAAATTTGAATTAAAAGCGACCATTTCAGACATCTTGAATCAAAGCAGAGATTATTATCAAGATATGGACAAAAACAAAGTTTACAATGCAGAGAAAGATCTATTAATTGAACGAACTAACTTTGGAACCACTTATTCATTTGCCCTTTCTTATAAGTTTTAAAATAAATATTCATATGGTTTTTAAAAGCAGCTTTAGGGCTGCTTTTTTGTTGAATAAACATTTTTAAATAACTTCTCCTTAACATTCGCGTAATATTGTCGGTTTAAATTTGAAAAAAAAACCATAACTATTATGAAAAAATTATTACTTGCTGTAATGATCTTATTTTTTGCAAATACTTTTGCAAAAGCACAGTTCCAAACGGTTTCAGGTCATATCACGACTAACACCACTTGGACAAAT
>CAJBBN010000202.1 GCA_903951325.1 uncultured bacterium | reverse complement strand
ATGCGCCAATGCATTCCCTATACCTTTGGTAGAACCTGTAATAATGATACTCATATCTGCTTTTTACAAGTTTAATTATATTTCCTAAAAAACAAGAATTTCAATTGCTATTAGATGCATTAAAATCAATCAAATTCTTTACTTTTACAAATAAAAATAAGCATGTTTTTTTATCATTTCGGCAAATATCTGCTATTCTTAAAGAATGTATTTACCAAACCAGAAAATCTGAAAGTTTACTGGAAAGAAATTGTGCGCGAAATGAACCTCATTGGTGTTGGCTCATTTGGTATCATTGCGGTTATTTCGATATTCTTAGGCGCCGTTACTTGTATTCAAACTGCCTACCAATTAGTGAGTAATTTAATTCCTCGAGATATCATTGGCGTAATTACCAGAGATTCGGTAATTATCGAATTTAGTCCCACGATTTGTTTATTAGTTTTAGCCGGAAGAGTTGGCGGAAGTATCGCTTCTGAATTAGGTACGATGCGGGTAACCGAACAAATAGATGCCTTAGAAATAATGGGGGTCAATTCTACAGGTTATTTAGTACTTCCAAAAATAATAGCTGGCACATTAACCATTCCTATGTTAGTGGTTATTTCTATGTTCTTAGGAATTGTTAGCGCCTATTTAATTGGGCCGCTTACCGGTGTTATTTCTGGTGCCGAATTTATTTCGGGTGTACTCAGAGACTGGAATCCCTATATCGTTGTTGTGGCATTGATAAAAACTTATATATTTTCTTTTTTACTCACTAGCGTTTCTGCTTACCAAGGATTTTACACCAAAGGTGGTGCCTTAGATGTAGGCGTATCAAGCACCAAAGCGGTGGTCTATAGTTCCGTATTAATTTTATTTGCAGATTATTTAGTCGCTCAAGTGTTATTATAATGATTGAATTAAAAAACGTTTCTAAATCTTTTGATAGCAATCAGGTATTAAAAAATATCAGCGCTACATTTAAACCAGGCATTACCAATATGATTATTGGTGGTAGTGGTTCGGGTAAAACTACGCTGCTCAAATGCATGATTGGCTTACACGAAATAGATGCCGGTGAAATTAATTATGACGGCGTAGACTTTAGCAAATTAGACTTCAAAGAAAAAATTCCTATCAGAAAAGAAATCGGCATGCTATTTCAAAGTGCGGCACTTTTTGATTCAATGAATGTAGAGGATAATATTTTATTCCCGCTGAATATGTTCAGTGATTTTACCAAAGAAGAAAAGTTAGACCGTATCAATTTTTGTTTAAAAAGAGTGAATCTCGAAAATGTGAATCAACTTAAAATTGCTGATTTATCGGGTGGAATGAAAAAAAGAGTGGGCATTGCAAGGGCCATTGCCATGCAACCTAAATACTTGTTTTGCGATGAGCCTAATTCTGGTTTAGACCCTAAAACATCGATTATTATTGACAATTTAATCAGAGAAATTACTTTAGAATATCAAATTACAACGGTCATCAATTCGCATGATATGAATTCGGTGATGGAAATTGGCGACCATATTATATTTTTACATCAAGGACAAAATTGGTGGGAAGGATCCAATACCGAATTAATTAAATCAGATAATCAAGAAGTCAATGAATTTGTTTTTGCGAGCAAATTAATGAAATCTAAATACCAATAAAATATTTGCGCATGATAACAATGTTAAGCCCTACTCAATGGGAAGACTACGAATTAATTGACTGTGGAAATTTCGAAAAACTCGAAAGATTTGGCAAGTACATTACCATTAGACCAGAGCCTCAAGCTATTTGGGACCCTGCAATGTCTGCCAAAGAATGGGAAAAATTAGCGCATGTAAAATTTAAATCCAAAAGCAGTTCTAGCGGAGAATGGGTTAAATTAAAAAATCCGGTTGCCGATAGATGGCATATTAAATACAAAACCAAAGACATAGACATTCAATTTAGATTGGCTTTTACTTCGTTTAAACATGTTGGCGTTTTTCCAGAACAAGCGGCCAATTGGGATTATGCGGCTAAGGCCATCAAGGCAATGAAAATTACGGCGCCTAAAGTGTTGAATTTATTTGCTTATACTGGCGGAGCTTCGCTGGCAGCAAGGTCTGCAGGAGCAGAAGTAACCCATGTAGATTCGATCAAACAAGTAGTTACCTGGGCAAACGAAAATCAAGAACTTTCTAATTTAAAAGATATTAAATGGGTGGTGGAAGATGCTTTGAAATTTGTAAAGCGTGAAGTAAAGCGTGGCAAAAAATACAATGGCATTATTTTAGATCCTCCTGCATTTGGTCATGGACCGAATGGCGAAAAATGGAAACTAGAAGACAGCATCAACGAAATTATGAAAGATGTTGCACAACTAGCAGACCCTGATAATTTCTTTTTAATACTGAATACTTATTCTTTAGGATTCTCTTCGCTCATTGTAGAAAACCTAATTAAATCCTCTTTCAAAAGAACCGATAATTTAACTATTGGCGAACTTTATTTGCAAGCCAGTAAAGGCGCTAAATTACCCTTGGGTGTTTTTGGAAAAATTCAGTACATCAAATAAGAATTTCTGCTAAATAATCCCATTAATCTGCAATTTCTTAGCATCTTTGCGCCATGAGTAATTTTATATCGGCAGAACAATTAGGGCATTCATTTCAAGATAATTGGCTTTTTAAAGGTTTGAATTTAGGTTTGAATGCTGGCCAAAGAATGGCTTTAGTTGGTGTAAATGGCGCAGGTAAATCAACCCTGATGAAAATCTTATCGGGTAAAATACAACCACAAGAAGGAAAAGTAGTTGGTAATAAAGAATTAAGGGTTGGCTATTTGGACCAAGAACCCCTATTTGATGCAGCACAAAGCATAGCAGAATTTATCTTTTCTATGGATAATGTGCAACAACAATTAATCAGAAGATACGAAGAACTCATTGAAGACCCTAATGCAGATGAAGCCGAAATTGGAAAATTAACCGACGAGCTTTCGAATGCCAATGCATGGGAATACGAACACACCATTCGCCAAATATTAGGCACCTTAGGCATTCATCATTACGAACAAAAAATAGGCACTTTATCGGGTGGTCAGAAAAAAAGATTGGCTTTGGCTAAATTATTAATTGACGATCCAGATGTTTATATATTAGATGAGCCAACCAACCATTTAGATATTGATACCATTGAGTGGCTCGAAGAATTTTTACGCATTGGTAATAAAACTATTTTACTAGTTACCCACGATCGTTATTTCTTAGACAATGTTTGCAACGAAGTAGCCGAACTCGAAAACGGTAAAGTATATACCTATAAAGGGAATTACAGCTATTACCTCGAGAAAAAAGCAGAGCGCGAAGCCATGGACGCTTCAAGCTTAGAGAAGAATTTAAATTTATTGCGCAAAGAATTAGAATGGATGCGCAGACAACCCAAAGCGCGTACCACCAAATCTAAATCGAGGATAGATTCATTTTACGATTTATCGGAGAAAACCAAAAACGGACCAAGTAAAAACTCGGTAGAGTTGAACGTGAAAATTGCTTTACAAGGAAATAAAATTATTGAATTGCATCATGTTGATAAAAGTTTTGATGATAAAAATATCATTCACGATTTTTCATACGTATTTAAAAAAGGAGATAGAATTGGGGTAGCAGGAAAAAACGGAATGGGAAAATCTACCTTTTTGAATTTAGTGACGCAACAAATTTTACCAGACAAAGGAAAAGTAATTGTTGGCGAAACCACTGTATTTGGCTATTACGAACAAAAGGGTTTGCAGTTTGACGAGAGTGAACGCGTAATCGATATTGTAAAAAATATTGCCGAATACATTACCATGGCAGATGGTTCTACTATTTCTGCTTCGGCATTATTAACCAGATTTTTATTCCCGCCAGCTAAACAATATGGCATGGTGAGTAAATTAAGTGGTGGCGAAAGAAAGCGATTGCATTTAATGAGGGTATTGATCAAGAATCCAAATTTCTTAATCCTCGATGAGCCCACCAACGATTTAGATATTGACACCTTGAATGTACTCGAGGAATTTTTGTTAAATTTTAAAGGCTGTATTTTATTGGTTTCTCACGATAGATACTTGGTAGATAAACTAACTGATCAACTATTTATTTTTGAAGGCGAAGGCAATGTGCGTGTATACAATGGCAATTACACAGATTACCGTGTAGAAAGAGACGAAGCAGAAGACGCTAAAAAAGCGGCGCTAAAAGCAGAGAAAACAAAATCTATGGCTGCACCGGCGCCTGAGCCTGCAGCAAAAACTAAACTCAGTTATAAAGAACAAAAAGAAATTGAGACTTTAGAAAAAGAAATTGCCGAATTAGAAAATAAAAAAGCAGTAATCAACGAAAAAATGCTGAGCGAAACAGGCGTCGATGAATTAATTCAATTAGCCAGCGACTTAGCCATTTGCACTGCCTTACTCGATGAAAAAGAAATGAGGTTGTTAACTTTAATATAAAAAAAAGCGCTGAAATTCAGCGCTTTTTTTATTTAAAATAAGGTCGGTTGCGAATTGCCATCGACATCTAAATCGTCGGGATTCGTAATTTCCATTTCGATTGATTTTGTAATATCTTTTACTGGAACTGGCGCAGGCTTAGGCTTTGCTAAGTTTTTGGCTTTAATATCTGCCAATGTCTTTTGCAAATCTGCTAAGTCCCCTTCTTCTACTTCGTCCATGGCGGCAGAATTAGAAATATCTTCTACTGCATTGATTCTGAATTTAGAAACTTTATTACCAATCGCTTTCATTCCTTTTACATCGATAAAAGAAGCAACATTTATTTCCAAATCTTTAGGCGCTAATTTGCCTTCTTTTGCAAAAGAAACTTTAACGATCGGTTCTACTTGGGTACTTGCAAACCAACATTTAGAACCTGCACTTTCCATAATAAACGAGAACTTCTTATTGATGGTTGGGCTTTCGATTTGAAAACGCTTTACATAAGAGGCTTTACTTTCGCCATCCATATGAATAGCTGAAATCACGCGATCGGCATCGTATTTTTCTAATAAGAAATATTTATCATCGTAATGATTGCTGATATCGAAGTTGGTTAGTTCATAAGAACCATCTACATAAAGAACCAATATTTTATCGTCTCCTTGGAAAGTACCTAAGAACCTGCCTCTGCCGTCTGTGTTGAGTCTGTGAATCGCATCATCAAACCAAACTTCTCTACCGCCAAGTGTACTCACCCCTTTAGATTTTAAAACAACTTTCTTCACTGGAAATTTAGTAATGATATTTCCTTGCGAAGCCCTGCCTTTAATAGCAATTTCTGCAAAGTCTAAATCGAAAGCCAACTTTCTTAATTTAGACATAGGCTTAAGGTTAACGGTAACGATTTCTGATTCACCATTTGGATT
>CAJBBN010000201.1 GCA_903951325.1 uncultured bacterium | reverse complement strand
TTTACCAACATTTTTTGTGGATATCATTTTTTCTAAACTGCCTTTAGAACTGCTACTTTAGCGTATGACAATTAAAGAAAGATACGAAGGTGTTTTGGAGATTTTTGAAAAAAAAATGCCCTCTGCAGAAACAGAATTAAGTTATCGTAACCCCTTCGAATTACTAGTTGCAGTGATACTTTCGGCTCAATGTACCGACAAAAGAGTAAACCTAATTACTCCAAAATTATTTGAAATTTATCCAGATGTAAACAGCTTAGCTACTGCAACTGTTGCCGATGTTTTTGCCATTATTCGCAGCATCAGTTATCCAAATAATAAAGCCAAACATTTAATTGGCATGGCAAATATTTTACAAAGCGAATTTAAGGGTATCGTCCCTTCTGCCACCAATGAATTGCAAAGACTTCCTGGTGTAGGTCGAAAAACAGCCAATGTTATTTCCTCTGTTATTTTTAATATGCCTACCATGGCGGTAGATACGCATGTGTTTAGGGTTTCGGCTAGAATCGGTTTAACTAGAAATGCTAAAACGCCTTTAGCCACCGAAAAGCAGTTAATCAAGCATATTCCTAAAAGCAAGGTTCACATTGCCCACCATTGGCTCATTTTACATGGAAGATATATTTGTACTGCCCGCAGTCCAAAATGCGAAAACTGCGATTTAATAGCTTTTTGCAAGTATTTTAAAACAAATGGATTGAAATTAGCTTAATTACTATATATAATCTTTAAATAATACAATTGTGGCTAGCTCAAAAATGCTTGATATTTGATTATTGAAAGCAAGGTAAATTTTACTAAAAATAATAGAATTGAGTAACTATTGAATTATGTGGAAAATTATTTTTTAAAAAAATACTTTGTTTTAATGGTTTAATTAGGCTTTTTTAGAATTGTTTGCAATAAAAGTTGCAGATTACAAAAAATGCTATTATTTTTAGCAAAAATTAAAATGAAAAAACAAAAAACGGAACAAAAACCAGAACAAATGGCAGATAACAAAGAAAAGTTAAAGGCATTACAAATGACCCTAGACAAATTAGAAAAAACCTACGGAAAAGGAACCATCATGAAATTAGGTGATTCTGTAATCGAACCATTGGAAGCAATTTCAACTGGGTCATTAGGACTAGACATTGCCTTAGGTATTAACGGCCTTCCAAAAGGTAGAGTAATTGAAATCTACGGACCAGAATCTTCTGGTAAAACAACTTTGGCCTTACACGCTATTGCAGAATCTCAGAAAAAAGGTGGTGTAGCTGCATTCATAGATGCAGAGCATGCGTTCGATAAATTTTATGCTAAAAAATTAGGCGTTGATGTAGAAAATTTATTGATCTCTCAACCAGATAATGGTGAACAAGCATTAGAAATAGCAGATAACTTAATTCGCTCTGGCGCGATAGATATCATTGTGATTGACTCGGTAGCGGCTTTGGTTCCTAGAAGCGAAATTGAAGGCGAAATGGGCGATTCTAAAATGGGCTTACATGCTCGTTTAATGTCTCAAGCTTTAAGAAAATTAACAGGCACTATTAGCAAAACAGGATGTTGCTGTATATTCATTAATCAATTAAGAGAAAAAATTGGTGTCATGTTCGGAAACCCCGAAACTACTACAGGCGGTAACGCTTTGAAGTTTTATGCTTCGGTTCGTTTAGACATCAGAAGAACTGGTCAAATTAAAGATGGAGATGAAGTGATCGGAAATAGAGTGAAAGTGAAAGTAGTAAAGAACAAAGTTGCACCTCCTTTTAGAATCGCGGAATTTGATGTGATGTATGGAAAAGGCATATCAAAATCTGGTGAGATTGTAGACATCGGTGTTGATTTTGAAATCGTAAAAAAAGCAGGTTCTTGGTTCAGTTATGGTGATACCAAATTAGGACAAGGCAGAGATGCTGTTAAACAATTAATTGAAGACAATCCAGAGTTAGCAGAAGAATTAGAAGGCAAAATCAAGGCAATTCTATCAAAAGTAGATTTACCTACCGAAGCACCTTCTGAAGATGCTAACGCATAATTTTTTATTTTCCATGTTTTATGTTTTAAAAGCGGCACAGCAATGTGTCGCTTTTTTTGTTTGCCTATACAATCCAAATTATTTTAATCTATAGGAAAAAGGCGTTTTTCGTTAGCAAACAGACCTAACAATGTTAATGGAGGGTTATCTTTTTTACATATATGTTTATAATAGCAAATTTGACCGCATTTTTATAAAAAAGAATAGAAAAAACCCGATATTGTCATGTTAAAAAAATAAAATCCAACGCGGTTTAATATCCGCTATAACGATTAAATCGAAACAAAACATAATGAGGAAACAGCTCCTATCCCTACTTTTAGTCTTACAAAGTTTTGTGCTTTTTGCACAAATTCCAACAGGTTATTATTCCACTGCAACAGGCTTAACTGGCACTGCATTAAGACAAGCTTTACACAATATTATTGACAACCATTCGGTAAAAAGTTACGGCTCCTTAATGGGTTATTACCAAACAACCGATGTTAAACCAAATGGAAAAGTTTGGGACATGTATTCTGATGTTCCAAATGGTACACCACCTTATTCTTTTACCTTTTCACAAACTTGCGGAAATTATAGCAACGAAGGTGATTGTTTTAACCGAGAACACTCTTGGCCACAAAGTTGGTTCAATAGTAATTCGCCAATGCAATCAGATTTATTTCATGTATATCCTACCGATGGTAAAGTAAATGGATTAAGAAGCAATTTCCCTTATGGCGAAGTAACAACACCAACAAGCACCACGCTCAATGGCAGCAAACTAGGGCCTTGCAGCTTCCCGGGTTATACTGGAACGGTATTCGAACCCATTGCAGAATATAAAGGCGATTTTGCAAGAACTTATTTTTACATGTGCACACGTTATTATACCGAAGATACTGGATGGCAAACCAACGACATGATTATTGGTGCCAGTTTAAAACCATGGGCTTTAGAGCTAATGAAAAAATGGAATCAACAAGATCCAGTAAGTGCCAAAGAAATTGCTAGAAATAATAATGTTTATGCTATTCAAGGAAATCGAAATCCATTTATTGATCATCCAGAATATGCTTGTATTGTTTGGCCTGGCGGAAGTTATTGTAGTATCATTCCAAGCATCACTAACATCAACAAAATACCAAGTGCGCCATCTTTAAGCGACTCTGTTGCTTTAACAGCAAGCATTACAGACGATGGTAGTATTTCTTCCGCAAGCATTAAATGGGGAACTAGTTTAAGTACGATCAACCAAACTATTAATATGCATGTAACTGCCGCTGCAAACGTGTATCAAACCAATACTAAAATTGCACCGCAGCCAAACGGTACCACTATTTATTATTACATCACTGCAACCGATAACCAAAGCAATACGAGCACCAGTACAACTGCTAATTATTTTATTGGCACTCCTACTTCTCCTGCTCCAATTATCAGCAGCATTACCAAAAATCCAAACAATGTAAATACCAATAATGCCGTTACGATTTCTTGTTCGGCAACAGACGATGGAAGTGTAACACAGGTTGATTTACTTTGGGGAACCAGCGCAAGCGCAATGAATACAAGTATTTCGATGACAAATACAAGTCCTAGTATTTATATTTCTTCGACTTCTATTCCTGCACAAACACTCGGCACCACCATTTATTTTAAAATAAATGCAACAGATAATTTAGGACAAACCAGTAGCAGTACTACCCAAAGTTATGTAGTGAGTGCGGCTAGTACCAGCACGTGTGCAACCGATTTAATTATTTCTGAATACGTAGAAGGTTCTGCAAATAATAAATACTTAGAATTATATAATGGCACCACTGCAAGTATTGATTTGAGTAATTATAAATTGAAATTATATGCCAATGGTTCGAGTACCGCTACACAAGACATCACCCTTTCGGGGACGATTCCTGTTAATGGTACTTCCGTTTACAAAAACTCAGCAGCAACAATTTATACGGGTACAGCCACTGCTAATAATGCCACTAATTTTAATGGAAACGATGCGATTGCATTGGTAAAAATTTCGCCTGATTTGGTAATTGATATTATTGGTAGAATTGGCGAAAACCCAGGCACCGCTTGGACCAGCGGCACTTTATCTTTATTAGATCAAACCTTAGTAAGAAAAGCAACTGTGATTACAGGTGTGAGCAGCAACCCGCTGGCTGGCTTTCCAACTCTTGCCACCGAATGGGATGGTTTTGCAAAAGACGATGTGAGTAATTTAGGCGGACATACCATGACTTGTGGTACTTCAAGTAATAGCATACAAACTACTTTAGCGAACAATACTGGATTTTGTTTAGGTTCGATTATCAATGTTAATTATTTAGTCAATGGCAGCATCAATGCCAATAATACTTACACTGTTCAATTATCTAATGCAACTGGTGATTTTACAAATGCCATTACGATTGGTTCAAACACTAGCAATACCATTGTTGGAAATATCACGGGTATTATTCCTAAAAATTTAGCAGCAGGAACCGGATATAAAGTAAGAGTAAACGCTTCAGACCCTTTAACGACAGGCGAAAGCAACGCAACGGCATTTAGCATTCATGCATTGCCTAGTGTAAGTGCTGGCGTAGATGTACGCATTTGCAATGGACAAAACACAATACTAAGAGCTAGTGGCGCAAATATTTATAGTTGGGATAATGGTGCGGGCGATTCGTCTGTTGCAATAGTTGCGCCAAACAAAACCACTACTTACGAAGTAATTGGCATAGACGCAAACGGTTGTAGTAATTTTGATTCGGTAACGGTGTTTGTTGATACTATTGCAACGCCTGTAATTGAAAGAACGGTTTTGAGCAACAACATGCATAATGGTCTTATTTCAAATTACGTTGATGGCAACCAATGGTACCAGGTAGACCGCTTAACCAGTATAGTAAATAGGTTGGCAAACGAAAATGGACAAACCATCGATATCGAAAAATGGCAGAATTTTGCATACGATTATTATACCATAGTAACCAATGCACAAGGATGTGTGAGCGATACCTCTAATCATATTATTGGCGCTTGGATGGGTATAAATAATTTTAAAGCGCAAACACTATCCATTTTCCCTAACCCTAACGAGGGTCGTTTTCAAATAGATTGTAAAAATAAGATGGGCGAAAATGCAAGCATCCGTGTTTATAATAATATTGGACAATTGGTATATCAAAAACAAATTAAAATTGAATCGGCATTTTTGCCTTTAGATTTAAGCAGTTTAAGCAAGGGAATTTATGCCATCGAATTATTAACTGAAAAATCAATCAGTAGCGGAAAAGTGATGATAAAATAATGCTGCGAAAAAAAATAACATAAAAAAAGGCTCGGAAAATTTTCCGAGCCTTTTTTTATTGATCTATAGCGATGGGCATGCGTGCAAGTGGCACCGCCGCTTGTGATAAAAATTTTCCGGCATGGTATTTATGGAAGCCTGCAATGGCAACCATTCCAGCGTTATCGGTACAATATTGAAAAGCGGGTAAATAAAATTCCCAATTATTTTCTTGAGCCAATTTTTCGATGGCATTGCGCAAGCCCGAATTAGCAGAAACACCTCCTGCAACCGAAATGCGCGTAATACCATGATCGATGGTGGCTTTCTTTAATTTATTAATTAAAATACTGACAATTCTATTTTGAATAGACGCACAAATATCTGCTAAATTTTCGGCAACAAAATTTGGATTTGCTTTTTGATGTTGCTGTACAAAATATAAAATTTGCGTTTTCAAACCACTGAAACTAAAATTATATTGGGAAATTTGTGGTTCGGTAAAAGTAAATCGATTAGGGTTTCCCGTTTGTGCATATTTATCGATTAAAGGTCCGCCCGGGTAAGGCAGTCCTAAAATCTTTGCTGTTTTATCAAATGCTTCGCCGGCGGCATCGTCGGTGGTTTCGCCTAACACTTCCATTTCAAAATAATCTTTCACCAACACAATTTGCGTATGCCCACCCGAAACGGTTAAACAAATAAAAGGGAAACTGGGCTTTGGCTCGTCGATGAAATGCGCCAGTATATGCGCTTGCATATGATTAATTCCAATTAATGGCACACCCAATGCCAAAGCAAATGCCTTTGCAAAAGAAGTACCCACTAAAAGTGCGCCCATTAATCCGGGTCCTTGGGTAAAAGCTACCGCAGTAATGTCATTTTTGCGTATTTTAGCCTTTGCTAAGGCCGCATCAACTACCGGAATAATATTCTGTTGATGAATTCTAGAAGCAACTTCGGGAATAACACCCCCATATTGCTCGTGAATGGCTTGAGTAGCTGTAATATTGGATAAAATTTCTCCATTTACGCAAACCGATGCAGAGGTTTCGTCGCAGGAAGATTCTATTCCAAGGATAATGAGTGGTTTTTGTTGATTTACCATAAAGCAATATTATTAAACGAATACTAAAAATAACGAGCTGGACCATTGCAAGCCTTTTAATATTGGGGCTTAGCACTTCTCTGCTGTTAACCTTACCGAGTGTTCAAACTTGGTTGAGCAAAAGGGTCGCATCGTATTTATCCGATCAATTACATACAAAGGTAAGCATCCAAGGCGTGGATGTAAAATTTCCAAAGAATATTGTGCTCAAAGGCTTATTAATTGAAGATCTTCATCAAGATACCCTCCTATTTACCGAAACCTTCCAAATCAATATCAATAATTATTCTTTAAACAGGAATCGATTTTATATCAATAGCATTCAACTCGATCAACCCGTTGTAAAAATTAAATATTATCAAAAAGAGGCGCTAAGTAATTTGCAATTTATACTCGATTATTTTGAAGATACGACGAGCAATAGCACAAATACAAAACCAAGTATCTATTTAAAAATTGGTTCAGTAAAAATTACTGATGGTAACATTATTTACCAAAATCAACATATTGTAGCAAATGGAATGAAAAGCATCAATTATGATGACCTCCATATTACCCATTTTAATTATACCAGCGATTATTTTACCTACTTCAATAACGAATTAAGAACTAAGCTCAAGCGCTTGAGTTTAAAGGAAAAGAGCGGTTTTATCATCAGTCAATTAAGTACTGATTTTAAAATGACGCCAACAGAAATGGAGTTTAGTAAACTCGATTTAATTACGCCACGCAGTCATATACGCGATTATTATTTAATGCGCTATGACTCCATTTCGGATATGGGTAATTACCTCGAAAAAGTTTATATGAATAGTAATTTTGTGAATAGCAAAATTGCTTACAAAGATGTTGCTTATTTTACAGATGAATTGGCTAATTATACAGGAACAATTTACGCAAATGGTAAAGTATATGGAACGGTTGACAATTTAGCTTCGGATGAAATAACGATTAAGACTAATGACACAACCTATTGCGAAGGTAAATTCAGTATCAAAGGCATGCCAGACATGGAACATGCCGAATTGTATTTTAAAGCAGATAAATTAATTAGCCATTTAGCTGATGCCAAAAAAATATTAATTAATGTTGATCAAAAAGAAATCAGCAGCCTATTGCCTAATGAATTAGCACGATTAGGCACCTTTAGTTTTTCGGGATATTACCAAGGCCGTTTAAAAGATTTCAATTTAAAAGGTCAAATGCAATCTGCCATTGGCGGAATCTATGCAGATTTTAATATGAAATTGCCAGACAATCAAGTGGCAAGCTATAAAGGCGAAATACAAACCATTGATTTTGACTTAGGTAATTTAATTGCACAAGAAAATATGGGCATTTGTAATATCAAAGCAAATTTGGATGGGCAGGGTTTTAGTTTAGCCGAATTGAAAACAAAATTTGATGCAAGCATCTTAGACATTCGCCTGAATAATTATACTTATCGAAACTTAAATACCATTGGTGCTATTGATCAAAAAGTAATAAACGCCGCGATACATTCTAACGAAAATGCCCTGAATTTTGACATCGATGGAAAGGTAGATTTAAAAAAAATCGAATTACCTGCCTTTCAATTAGCCGCTACCATCAAGCGGATAGACTTACTGGCATTGCATTTGACTACGGATTCATTTGTGATTAGTAGTAAATTAAAAGCCGATTTTATAGGGGCCAACTTTGAAAAAATAGCTGGGAATTTAAACTTCCAAAATAGTCAAATTCAAAAAGGGGCCATCGAACACCATATTAATCAGATTGCCATTCATGCGCAACTCAATGGATTAGATAAAAATATCAATATTGCATCCGAATTATTTACA
>CAJBBN010000200.1 GCA_903951325.1 uncultured bacterium | reverse complement strand
TTTTCTGAACCATTAATGATATTGTCAACATCGGCAACGGCATCTACCGATTTACTATTTAATCTGGTAATGATAAAACCTTGACGAATGCCACTTGCTGCAAATTTTCCTGCTTTAATACTTTGAATTTTAATACCATTATTGATTTTAAAATTCTTTTTTTCTGCAGCAGAAAGTTCTGCAAAATCTGCACCTAAAGCAGTTTCCGAATTAATTTGCTCTTTTTTATTTGCAGCCGTTGTATTGTCTGCGCCTCTTAAAATTACTGCAATCGTTTTTTTCTTTTCGCCACGAAACAACTCAATATTTATTTTATCTCCTGGTCTATGTCTGCCTACTTGTTCTGTTAATTCACTGGTGGTATTCACCGCAACATCGGCCACCGAAATAATCACGTCTCCTTCTTTAATACCGGCAGCTTCAGCTGCACTTTCGATATTTACTTTGGCAACATATATTCCACTAGTAGAACTCAATCCTTTTTCTTTAGCTACTTCAGAATTTATTTCGGTGATTTGTACGCCTAAGAATGCGCGTTGTACTTTTCCGAATTCTAATAAATCGTCCATTACTTTTTTCACTAAATTTACTGGAACCGCAAATGCATAACCAGCATAGGTGCCCGTTTGAGACGCAATAGCTGTATTAATTCCAATTAATTCTCCATTAGTATTTACAAGCGCACCACCACTATTTCCGGGGTTTACAGCCGCATCTGTTTGAATAAATGATTCAATAGGAAATGCAGATGTGCTGCCATTTTCTCCAATAATATTGATATTTCTTCCTTTAGCAGATACAATACCTGCCGTTACGGTAGAAGTTAAATTGAATGGATTTCCAACTGCTAAAACCCATTCACCAATTTTTACATCATCAGAATTACCATAAGTAACAAATTGTAAATTGGTAGCCTCAATTTTAATCAGTGCTAAATCGGTATTAGGATCTACTCCAATTATTTTGCCTTTATACGAGCGGCGATCATTTAATACCACTTCAATTTTATCTGCTCCTTTTACCACATGATTATTGGTAACAATATATCCATCTGAAGATATAATTACGCCAGAACCAGAGCCAACGGCAGGTCCTCTTTGACCAAAATTAAAACCCCCATAACCCTCTCCGAAAAAATCGCGGAATGGATCAAAATAATTCGCGTCTGATTGTTGTTCTTGCGTTACTTTAATATGTACAACTGCAGGCACTGTTTTAGCCGCCGCAATCGTAAAATTTGTGTTGCCATCTGCTGCAGATACAAAGCTTGGTAAGCTTGCAAATTGTGCTTTTTGATGCGCTTCCATACTATAGGATTTATTTTCGCTAAATAAGTTATTAGCGCCCAAAGCCACTAAACCCCCTAAAAAGGCTGCCGATAATAAATAAATTACTTTTGTCTTCATTTTAATTTTAAATTGAATGTTTGTGAACTACTTACAAAATCAATGCCATTTGAACGTCAATAATATTCAATAAATTGCAGTAGTTTTGTAAAAACTATTTTACAAAGCGCTGTTAAAATAAAATGAAACACACTTTCTATAAATACCAAGGCACCGGAAACGATTTTATCATTTTTGATAATCGCCAGCACGAGCTTGATTTTTTAACAAAAAATCAAATTAAAAGCCTATGCGACAGAAGGTTTGGTATTGGTGCAGATGGCTTAATGTTATTAGAAAACCACCCTGGTTTTGATTTTAAAATGGTTTATTATAATGCAGATGGTGGCGAAAGCAGCATGTGTGGAAATGGCGGCAGGTGTTTGGTCAATTTTGCAAAATCTTTACATATTATAGATACCGAAACCAATTTTTTGGCAGTTGATGGCGCACACTATGCCAAAATTTCAGAAAATTTAGTTTCCTTAAAAATGATTGATGTAACTGAAATTAATAGTTTTATAAATGCCCTAAGCTTAAATTCTGGTTCGCCACATTACATTCAATTTGTAAACGAAATTAAAAATTTTCCTGTTTTTTCTGAAGGTAAAAAAATAAGAAACTCAGAGGCATTTATTAAAGATGGCATCAATGTTAATTTTGTAGAAAAGTTAACTGACAATCTATTTGTAAGAACTTACGAGCGTGGCGTAGAAGACGAAACATTATCTTGTGGAACCGGAGTAACGGCTGCTGCAATTGCTTACGCCTATGCAAACAATTTAAACAATCAACAATCTATTTCAGTAGAAACATTAGGTGGAAATTTAGCCGTGTCTTTTAATTTTACGGATAATAAATTTACAGAGGTATACCTTAAAGGCCCTGCTGTACTAGTTTATAGCGGAAGCGTGGAAATATAATTGTTCAAATATTTTTTTGCTAGCGCAATTCTATTGTCAAAATCTCCCTCAATAATAACATAATTTTCTTTTCTAGATTCCAGTTCATTTTGGAATACTTTAAAAAAATAAGGCCTTTGATTAGGGAAATTTCTAAGTGGATCTTCTTCCCAAGGAATATCATCTTTCATTAAAAAATAAAGATCGTATTTTCTAGTATCACAAGTTTGCTTGACAATTTCAGGAGCCGTTCCAAAAACATGTTCGCACCAAACTTTCACATTTAAAATAGTGGTATCGGAAATTAGAATGGCTGGAGAATTACCTAGCGCCATTAAATCTTCGATGCATTTTTCTTCTGCTTTTAATTGCCCATGAAAAATAGCCAATTCATCTGCTAGGGTACAATCATTATTTAATTGCTCGCAGTATTCGCGGGCAAACTCTTTTACCCAAAGGGTATTAAAAGTTTGCGCTATTGCTGCCGCCAGCGTAGACTTTCCGGTCGACTCTGGTCCAACAATCGCTATTTTAATTAATTGATGGCTAATTGTTTTTTCCATGTCATCCAACCTTTAAATGCTAAAACAAAAAACAAACCATATAAAAATGCCGTTAAATAGGCGGCTTTATAAATATACATCGCAATATATATTGCATTCGTAAAAATCCAAATAGGCCAATTATCAATATATTTTTTAATGGCGAGTATGGTTGCTATAATACTCAATGCAAAACAAAAACTATCGAGGTATGGAAGGCTTGCAAGCGTATATAATTCAAGCGTTTTGCCCATTATCCATGTTAAACAAATAGCAAATAATCCAATTGCCAATCGATTACGATTGTTTAAATATGTTAATTTAGTTTCGATGGGGTTTTTTATTTCATGCCATTGATAAAAACCAAAAATACTTACGATTATAAAAAAGTACTGCAAAATGGCGTCTGCGATTAATTGTATTTGAGCAAAATAAATGGAATACAACAAAGCGCTTAAAGCATTCCAAAACCAACACCATTTATTTTTTTGAATGGTTAACCAAACGGCTAAAATAGATGCAATAAAGCTGGTTATTTCTAAATAGCTCATCATGTGTTTGGAGGATTTATTTTTTTGATTGCTTGAAGTTCAAAAGTAGGAAAATAATTAAGGGAAAGTTTTGAAATAAATATTGGAATTTTTATTCGATATTTTTCGAAATCTGCATCTAATAATATACCTTTGTCCAATTTAAATATATCCCTCCATGCCTAAAAATAACGATATACGCTCTGTATTAATCATTGGTTCCGGTCCTATTATTATTGGTCAAGCTTGTGAATTCGACTATTCTGGTTCTCAAGCCTCTTTATCTTTAAAAGAAGAAGGAATTGAAGTGTCGATTATCAATAGTAATCCCGCTACCATTATGACCGATAAAGTGATTGCAGATCATATATATTTATTGCCATTGAACTGCGATTCTATTGAACAAATATTAAAAGAACGTAAAATAGATGCCGTTTTGCCAACCATGGGCGGACAAACTGCTTTAAACTTATGTATAGAAGCAGCCGAAAGAGGAATTTGGGAAAAATATGGGGTAAAGATTATTGGGGTAGCACTTGATGCGATTGAAAAAACAGAAAATAGAGAAGCCTTTCGCCAATTAATGGTTGATATTGGCATTGGTGTAGCTAAATCTAGAATTGCCAATTCATTTTTAGAAGGAAAAGAAGCAGCACAAGAAATAGGATATCCATTGGTTATTAGACCATCCTATACTTTAGGTGGTTATGGCGGAGGTTTTGTGCATACCAAAGAAGGAATAGACGCCGCATTAAATCATGGTTTGCAAGCTTCTCCTACACACGAAGTATTAGTAGAGCAAGCCGTATTAGGTTGGAAAGAATATGAATTAGAATTATTAAGAGACAATAATAATAACATCATTATTATATGCTCTATAGAAAACTTTGACCCAATGGGAATACATACTGGCGATTCTATAACCGTTGCGCCAGCCATGACCCTTTCGGATAAATGTTACCAAGACATGCGTAACCAAGCCATTAGAATGATGCGCGCGATTGGTGATTTTGCAGGTGGATGTAACGTTCAGTTTTCTGTTGATCCAATTACCGAAGCAATTATCGCCATTGAGATTAACCCTAGGGTTTCTCGTTCTTCTGCATTGGCATCAAAAGCAACCGGTTACCCAATTGCAAAAATTGCAGCTAAACTCGCCATTGGATATAACTTAGACGAAATAGAAAATCAAATTACCAAAACTACTTCTGCTTATTTCGAACCTTCACTTGATTATGTGATTGTAAAAATTCCACGTTGGAATTTCGATAAATTTAAAGGTGCGAACAGAGAACTTGGTTTGCAAATGAAATCGGTTGGTGAAGTAATGGGCATTGGCAGAAGTTTCAACGAAGCCTTACAAAAGGCTTGTCAATCTTTAGAGATTAACAGAAGCGGATTAGGCGCAGACGGTAAACAAAGCAGAAACTTAGAAGAAATTATGCACTCTTTAGAACATCCTAGTTGGGATCGTTTGTTTCATGTAAGAGATGCTATTAGTTTAGGAGTGCCTATAACTTCTATTCAAAAAGCAACTAAAATTGACCGTTGGTTTTTAATGCAAATTAACGAATTGGTAAATATTGAATTAGAAATTAAACGCTATTCATTAGCAAATATTCCAGAATCAGTTTTGTTTAATGCAAAGCAAAAAGGATATTCTGATATTCAAATTGCTTATATATTAGGCGTAACAGAAGACGAAGTATACGATAAGCGAAAATCATTAAACATGCACCGTGTGTACAAAATGGTTGATACTTGTGCAGCAGAATTTCCGGCACAAACACCTTATTATTATTCTACTTTCGAAGGAGAAAACGAATCAACTGTTTCTGATAAGAAAAAAATTATTGTACTTGGCTCTGGACCAAACAGAATTGGACAAGGAATAGAATTCGACTATTCATGTGTTCATGGATTAATGGCTGCCAAAGAATGTGGTTACGAATCAATCATGATCAACTGTAACCCGGAAACAGTTTCTACCGATTTTAACATGGCGGATAAATTATATTTTGAACCCGTTTTTTGGGAACATGTTAGAGAAATTATTGAGCTAGAAAAACCAATTGGCGTAGTGGTGCAATTAGGCGGACAAACTGCTTTAAAAATGGCAGAGAAATTACATGCAGCGGGTATTAAAATTTTAGGTACCTCTTACGACAATATGGATATTGCAGAAGACCGTGGACGTTTTTCAGATTTATTAAAAGAGATGGGCATTCCATATCCAAAATATGGTGTAGCAGAAAGTGCAGACGAAGCCCTAATAGTAGCCAAAGAAGTAGGTTACCCAGTGTTAGTAAGACCAAGCTATGTATTGGGTGGACAAGGCATGAGCATTGTGATTAACGATGATGAATTAGAAAAAGCAGTAGTAAAACTGTTAAGAGATATTCCAGGAAATAGAATTTTAATTGACCATTTTTTAGATAGAGCAGAAGAAGCAGAAACAGATTCTATATCCGATGGTGATGATGTTCATATTGTTGGTATGATGGAACACATTGAACCTGCGGGAATTCACTCAGGCGATTCGAGTGCGGTTTTGCCACCATTTAATTTATCAAAAAATGTAATGGATAAAATGGAAGACTACAGTATTAAACTAGCCAAAGCATTAAATGTAATTGGTTTACTAAATATTCAGTTTGCTATTAAAAATGAAGAAGTGTTTGTGATTGAAGCAAACCCAAGAGCTTCTAGAACCGTACCTTTCATAGCCAAAGCATACGATGTGCCTTACATTAATTATGCAGCGAAAATAATGTATGGCGCAAATAAATTGAAAGATTTTACCATCGAAAGAAAATTAACTGGATACGCAATTAAAGAACCCGTATTCTCTTTTCATAAATTCCCAGAAGTTAAAAAAGAATTAGGTCCAGAAATGAGATCAACTGGAGAAGCTATTCGATTTATCAAAGATTTAGAAGATCCTTACTTTAGACAATTGTACAAAGAAAAATCAATGTACTTATCTAAATAATTAAACTATCAATTGATAAATAGCTGGTAGACCTCGACCAATTTGATCGTAGTCTAATCCATAACCAACCACAAATATTGGCTCGATTTCAAAGCCAACGTAATCTGGTTTGATGGTATGCACTAATGCTGCGGGTTTAAATAACAAACTGGCCACAGCAATGCTAGCAGGATTTTTTTGTTGAAAATGTTGCAACAAAAATTGCATCGTATTTCCGGTATCAATAATATCCTCAATTATTATAATATCTTTTGCTTCGAGTGAAAGTGCGACATCTAATGTTAATTCACAGCTTCCTGTACTATTTACTCCTTCGTAAGAATTTACTTTTACGCAAGCTAAACTTGCATCAATCGTTAATAAACGCATTAAATCTGCGGTAAAAAATAAAGCGCCAGACAAAACAGAAATTAAAATAGGGTTTCTGCCTTCATAATCGGCAGAAATTTGCTTAGCCAGTGCTGCTACTCTATTTTGTACGCTTTCTTCAGAAATAAATGCCTGGAAGTTTTTATCTTTAATTTTTATCATAGCATAAAATTAATTTAAAATTTCAAATAAATGGAATATCAATTACACAGTTTAAAAAATGGCATTAGGGTATTGCATAAAAAAAGCGATGCCAATGACATTAGCCATTGCTGTGTAGTGATCAATACTGGCGCAAGAGAAGAAGACCCAAATAAAATTGGATTAGCGCATTTTTTAGAACACTTGTTTTTTAAAGGCACCGCAAACAGAAATACGAACCAGATTTTAAACAGGCTCGAAGTAGTTGGAGGCGACATCAATGCATATACTACAAAAGAGCACACTTGCATCCATGCTTCGTTTTTAAATCAGCACCTGGATAGAGCTGCAGAGTTAATAAGCGATATATTATTTCATTCCACATTTCCAGAAAAAGAAATTCACAAAGAAAGAGGCGTAATTTTAGACGAGATAGATTCTTATTTAGATTTGCCAGAAGAAGCCATACAAGATGATTTTGAAGGATTGTTATTTAAAGGGCATGCTTTAGGAAATAATATATTGGGGACGGCAGAAACCGTCAACAAAATAAATAAAAAAGATGTTATTCAATTTCTAAAAAATAATTACCATACCGATGAGATTATTTTTGCAGTAGATGGCGGTAGCGATTTTCAAAAAATAATTACGATTGCAGAAAAATATTTTGGTAAGGTCAAAACTAATTTAAGAAATTTCAAAAGGCTAAAAGCCAAAAAAAACAAAGCGATACAAGTTGTAAAAAATAAATCAATCGTTCAGTCTCATGCCATTATTGGAAGCCAATGTTATGGAAATATGCATCCGAAAAAAACTGCTATGTTGTTGCTAAATAACTATTTAGGAGGACCAGGCATGAGCGCTAAATTAAATTTAGAAATCAGAGAAAAACAAGGCATTTGTTATACGATCGAATCTAATTATATTCCTTTTTCGGATACAGGTATATTCAGTATTTACATGGGTACCGACAAAGAAAAAATGGAACGCTGTCAAAAATTAGTGCTGAAAGAATTAAAAAAGTTAACTGATAAAAAATTAGGTGCTATCAGTTTACATCAAGCAAAGCAAAAGTTTATTGGTCAAATATCCTTAGCCGAAGAAAATAGGTTATCAGTAATTATTTCTTTAGCAAAAAATATTATAGAAGAAGGAAAAGCAGATTCGCTCACAGAAATTTATAGAAAAATAAATTTAGTAAGTGCGCAAGATATACTCAGCGTGGCCAACGAAGTATTATCGCCTGCAAACCTAAGCTCACTTACCTTTTTACCCGAATCATAATGGAATTTTTAGAACAAAATCTTGCAAATTATATTGTAGCGCACACCAGCGAATCGGCTATATTATTACAAGAATTAGAAAGAGAAACCAATCTCAAAGTTTTAATGCCTCGCATGATTTCTGGCCATTTCCAGGGAAGGGTATTGAGTATGCTTTCTAAAATGATTCAACCCAAGAATATTTTAGAAATAGGCACCTATACAGGTTATTCGGCCCTGTGTTTAGCAGAGGGTTTAACACCAGACGGACAGCTACTCACTATAGATATCAATGCAGAGTTAAGCGATTTAGTTCAAAAATATTTTCAAAAATCCGCTTACAAAAATCAACTTAAATATATCAATGCGAACGCAATGGAATATCTAAAAAATTTGGAAGGATTTTTTGATATTGTTTTTATAGATGCAGACAAAGAAAACTACCAGCAATATTATGACATGATTATTGATCATGTTAATCCGGGTGGATATATTATTGCAGACAATGTATTGTGGAGCGGAAAAGTGGTAGCAGAATTAAAAAAAATAGATAAAGACACCCAAGCTATTTTAGATTTTAATGCTTTTGTACAAGCAGACAATAGGGTTGAAAATGTTTTATTCCCTATTAGAGATGGCTTATTAATTGCAAGAAAAAAATAAATGAAAAAATATTTATTCCTTCTTATTACCCTGTTTCCAGTAATTTCAGAGGCACAAACCAAAGTTACAGCTGCAGAAAAATACATTACTAAATACCAACAACTAGCTATTACTGAAATGCAATTGACTGGCATTCCTGCAAGTATCACTTTAGCCCAAGCATTGCACGAATCTGCAAATGGTACTAGTCAATTAGCTATGAAAGCCAATAATCATTTTGGTGTAAGGTGTTCTAGTAATTGGAACGGAAAAAGATTTCATAGAAATGGGAATAAAAAAAATTATTGTTTTAGAAAATACAATACAGTAGCAGAAGCTTATCAAGATCGCAGTAGTTTCTTAAGTAAGAATAAAAAATATGCTTTTTTATTTAAATACAACCAACAAGACTATGTTCATTGGGCTAAGGGCCTACAACGCGCTGGATACGCTTCAAGCAAAACCTATGCTAAACAATTAATCAAAACGATTGAACGATATAATTTAGCGCAATACGACAAAATGGGAAAAAGCAAAAATGATAGCTTATAACTTATATAAGTTTTTGGCTTGAATAAAATCAAATACTTTTTTATCTAAAAAATATTGCATCGATTTTCCTTCTTTAATAGCATTTCGTATAAAACTTGCCGCTATTTCCATCTTAGGTGTTGCCGTAAGATGCACATGAGGATGGGTGTGTAATATAGAGGTTGCACTGCCCGTGCGAGGATAAACATACAAATGATAATCTCTTAATAATAATTCGTAGTTTTTCCATTTTGGTAAACTCAATAAATTATCTTCGCCCATAATTAAGGAGAATTGATGCGTTGTATATTTTTCTTTTAAATAAGTTAAGGTATCTATGGTATAAGATGGTTGTGGTAAATGAAGCTCAATGTCTTTCACTTGTATAGCATCTTGATCTTCGAATGCCAATTTGCACATCTCTAAACGATCATAGGCATGAATTAATGAATCCGGATCTTTTAAAGGGTTTTGAGGCGATACAATGATCCATATTTGATCTAATGTGGTAAATTCCAGCAAATACTGCGCAATAATTTGATGTCCGATATGGATTGGATTAAACGAACCAAAGAATAAACCAATATTCATAAACTAAATCTTTTTATTTAAAAAATCGCTTACTATTTTTTCTGCCTCAGCACAGGCAACACTTAAATCATTGTTTGGTAAAGTGATGTCGAAATCATTTGCAAACGTTAATTCAATTTTTGCTTTTGCTATTCGCTCTTCAATTTTTGCTGGCGAATCTGTTGCCCTATCACTTAATCTTTCTGCTAACACTTCAACCGATGGCGGCATTACAAAAATAGCCAAAGCATTTGCACCAAATTTCTTTTTTAATCTTAAGCCACCTTGAACATCTAAATCAAAAATCACCTGTTTATCTTCTGACCAAATTCTTTGTATTTCTTTAACAAGTGTGCCATAATAAGTGCCCGCATATACTTCTTCGAATTCTGCAAATTCATGCTTTGCCACTTTATGTAAAAACTCTTCCTTCGAAATAAAATAATAATCGTGGCCATTCACTTCTGTGCCTCTAATAGGACGCGTAGTGGCCGAAATCGAAAAACTCAAATTTGGAAATTTAGCCAGCAAATGCCTCACGATAGTGGTTTTACCAGCGCCAGATGGTGCAGAGAATATAATTAATTTACCCGAATCCATTCCTTATAAAATATTTAATAATTGTTCTTTAATCTTTTCCAGTTCGTCTTTCATGCCAACTACAATCTTTTGAATGTTTGCATCATTTGCTTTCGAACCCATGGTATTTATTTCTCTTCCTATTTCTTGTGCTATAAATCCTAATTTTTTTCCATTTGATTCTGCTTCTTTCATAATAGAAAGAAAATAATCACAATGGCTTCTTAATCTTATTTTCTCTTCCGTGATATCATATTTTTCGGCATAAAAAATCAGCTCTTGCTCCAATCTATTTTGATCAATATTGATAGCACCTACGGTATCCTTTAATAACTGTTCTATTTTTTCTTTGATGGCAGGTACTCTAGCAACCTCTAATTTTTCTACTGCTAAAATGCTATCGTTTATTAATTGAACCCTAGCAGACATATCATTTGCCAATACATTTCCTTCATCAATTCTAAAAGTATTAAAAGCCGCCAACGCCTTTAAAAATGTAGCATTGATGACTTCCCATTCTTGCTCATTTACTTCGGCTTGCTTCGTGTTCCATACTTCCGAAATTTTTAATGTTTCCTGAAAAATATTTGCATTTTCCGCATTTAATGATTTGGCTAATTCACTTAATTGTCCGTAATAAGTTTTAAACAATGGGATATTTAAAGTAGCATTTCCAGTAACTTCTTCGCTGGTATTTTCAATAACTAAAATTACAGAGGCTTTTCCTCTTTCAATTTGTTTACCACAAATTGTTCTCAATACATTTTCTTTATCATTATAAATCTTGGGTAATTTTACCAAGAGCTCTAAAAACTTGCTATTCAATGATCTTATTTCAACATTGATTTTTTTGTTTTCATACTCTGTGGTGGCTAAACCATAGCCAGTCATTGATTTAATCATTTTGATTTTTTTTATAAAGATAGAAAATTAAGTATTATCAAATTTTACTTTTCGCATCATTTGGAAGCCCAACCAAATAAACGCCGGTAAAAATCAATAACGAAAACAATACTTTAGGTAAGGTAAGGCTATCTTTCCCCATAGAAACAGCAATGATAGTAGCTAAAACGGGTTGCAAATAAATATAAGCACCCACTAAAGTAGCATTCGCATTTCTCAAAGCCCAAGCATTTAATACATAAGTGATAAAGGTTGCTCCTATAATTAAGAAAATAATAGCAGACCATATGCTGTTCGGAATCGCTTGCCATTGCACTTCTTTTAATTCAGTAAATCCAAATGGAATTACCAATAAGCCTCCAAAAAAGAAAGTCCATTTTATTACGGTAAGCGGTGAATATTTATGAAGTAATGGTTTAGCAATAATTAAATAATAGGCATAAATAATTGCGTTGGTCATTACCATTAAATCGCCCCATAAAGTACTAGAATTAAATGATAGCGACGGACCAAGTAATAATAATATAGCGCCAAAAACACCAAAACATAAACCAATTACTTTTAATTTAGTGACTTTCTCATTTAACAAAAAGAAAGAAAAGAAAGCCACAAACAATGGCGTAGTTACCATTAAAATAGCAGCGTTAATTGGTGTGGTAATGGCTAAGCCCTTAAAAAACAAAAGCATGTTTGCGGCCACTCCAAACACCGCGCATTTCAACAACATTAAAAAATCTTTCTTACCGAAAATTGATTCTTTTACAAACAAAAAATGAGTGACCCATAATAAAGAAACAGCACCCCAAACCCTAATGGTTATAAGGCCCATCGGCTTAATATAATGTGGCATTACTTCTTTTGCAATAGAAAAAGTTGCTGCATAAATTAAGGAAACAAGAAATAAGGAGCCGTGAACTTTAGTCGATTTTGTCATCATGCTGAAACTGGATGAGTTGATTATTCATCGCATTAAAAACTGCTTGTTTATAAGCCTCCACGTTGTCCATCGTATAGTTTTCTGGCGAAATAATATCTGCACAGATAACCTGTAAAACTCCCGGACTGAACATTAAAGGCTGTTTGCGAGGAAGCATTTTTTTTGCATTTAGTAATAACATGGGGGCAATGGGTGTTTGCGTTTCTATAGAAATTTTAAACGCGCCATCATAAAAATCTTTAAGCATTAATTCTGAAGTATTCATGGTACCTTCTGGAAATAAGAGTATAGACATACCCGCATTTAATTCTGCTTTCAAAGCCGCCACACTGGCCGCCCTGCTTTCTTTATCTTTTCGATCTACCATAATTACCATTTTTTTGTAGATCCATCCAAATACCGGAAACTTGGCCATTTCTATTTTCCCCAATGGCTTGAAAATACTAGGTGTAGATAGGATTACAGCCGGCGAATCTAAATACGAACCATGGTTTCCAATATATATATAAGATTTATTTTTATCCCAGTTAGGATTTTTATGGGTATTGATTTTAATAAAAATAAATGTCATCGTTATCCAAGACCACAAGCGAATGCATGAAAATAATAATGGATAAGAAATTTTTGAGGGCAATAAACTGAAGAGTAAAAAAAATGGCAATAGTAAAAACATGACGGCAAAAAAAACAGACAGACTATAAAATAAATATATGGCGCCTGCTATTTTTCTCATATTAAATATTTAAATATTGACATGATTTTTCTGCTGCATTTTTTTCTGCATTTTTTTTACTGTAATCTTGGCCTAATCCGGTATCAATACCATCTACCATAGCTCTTATACTGAACAAACGCGACTGTCCTAGCGATTTGTCTTCGATCACTTCGAATACTACTTCTTTACCTTCTTTTTGCGCCCACTCCAATAACCTGCTTTTGTAGTTCGACTCTGTTTCAGCTAATTTGGAAATATCTACATGCGTATTTAAAATTCTATTGATAATAAATCTTTGTGTTACGCGATAGCCTTTATCTAAATAAATTGCACCAATCATTGCTTCAAAAGCATCGCCAAAAAGCGAGGAGTTTTTATTTCCTTGATTGGTTATTTTTGCATCATAATTAATTAAATCTGCAATGCCCATTTTTTTGGACAATTGATTTAGGTGCGCACGGTTAACAAGCTTTGAACGCATTTCTGTTAAAAAGCCCTCGTCTTTATATGGAAATTTTTTGAAAAGCACATCGGCTACAACCGAGCCCAATATGGCATCTCCTAAAAACTCTAATCGTTCGTTGCTATTTTTTATCCCTTTATTATTGATGTCGTTAGCAACAGATTTGTGTCTTAATGCCAATCGATAAAGCGCATGGTTTCCAGGAATGAAGCCAAGAATGTTTCTTAATGCTTGAAGTTCTTTGCGATCAACAGATGTATATAATTTTAAAAAACCTATTGGCATATAAAATCAGATTGCGCCTTCCTAAAGGAACTAGACTTATTGAAAAAAATAAAAAAAATGATTGTTAAGAAATTACTCAAACTTTTTTTACAATTACAGAAGCATTATGTCCACCGAAACCAAAAGTATTACTCAGTGCAGCGCGAACTTCTCTGTGTTGTGCTTTGTTAAAAGTAAGATTTAAACGAGGGTCAAATTGAGGATCGTCTGTAAAATGATTGATTGTTGGAGGAACAATATTATTTTTAACAGATAAAATAGATGCGATTGTTTCAATCACGCCTGCGGCTCCAAGTAAATGGCCAGTCATCGATTTTGTAGAACTAATGTTTACTTCAAATGCTCTATCTCCAAATAACCTAATAATTGCAGTAGCTTCAGAAATATCTCCTAGCGGAGTTGAGGTACCGTGAACATTAATGTAATCAATATCTTGCGGAGTCATGTTTGCATCGCTCAATGCATTTTTCATAACATTTAATGCGCCTAAACCTTCTGGATGAGGAGCTGTAATGTGATTTGCATCTGCAGACATTCCACCACCTGCAATTTCTGCATAAATAGTGGCCCCGCGATTAATAGCATGTTGGTATTCTTCTAGTATCAATGCACCAGCACCTTCACCAATAACAAATCCTTCTCTGTCGAGGTCAAACGGTCTGGATGCAGTTGTTGGAGAATCATTTCGGGTAGAAAGCGCGTGCATGGCATTGAAACCACCAACCGACGCTTCGTTCACACCCGCTTCTGAACCACCAGCTACCATTAAATCGGCCATCCCTAATCTTATATAATTATAAGCATCGATGATCGCGTTAGTGGAAGATGCGCAAGCAGAAACGGTTGCAAAGTTTGGCCCCCTGAGGCCATATTTTATAGAGATATGCCCTGGAGCAATATCAATAATCATTTTTGGGATAAAAAATGGATTGAACCTTGGCGTACCATCTCCTTTGTTGAATTCTGTAATTTCGTCAATGAATGTTCTTAATCCACCAATACCTGAACCCCAGATCACTCCGGCTCTATCAGGATTTAAGGTGGTAAAATCAATCTTTGCATCTTTTACCGCTTCATCTACAGATGCCATGGCATACTGTACAAAAGGATCGAGCTTTCTAGCTTCTTTTCTATCCATGAAATCTTCCGGATTGAAATTTTTCAATTCACAAGCAAATTGTGTTTTGAATTTGGAAGCATCGAAACGAGTAATAGGACCGGCTCCACTAACTCCGGCGATCAAATTATTCCAGAATTCTGGAACAGTATTGCCGAGCGGAGTTAGTGCACCTAACCCTGTAACTACTACTCTTTTAAGTTCCATTAAGATTTACTTAACGTTTTTTTCTAAATAAGAAACTGCTTGACCAACTGTACCGATAGTTTCCGCTTGTTCGTCTGGAATAGCAACGTTAAATTCTTTTTCGAATTCCATAATTAACTCTACAGTGTCCAATGAATCGGCACCTAAGTCGTTTGTAAAACTTGCTTCTGGTGTAACTTCACTTTCATCAACACCTAATTTTTCTACAATAATTGCCTTTACTCTTGATGCAATATCTGACATAATTTTAATTTTTAAGGTTTTACTAATTTAGTGCAAAGAAAAAAATATTATAACAAATAATCAAACTTTTATTTTTTCCTTGATTTCAGCGCTATTTTGAGCGTTTATTTTGTCAATAGTATGGTTTTTTTATATTTTAGACAAATTAAAACGCAATAAGTTGAGCAAAAAAATCTTAAGAATAGAACCCGAGTACGACTTTGGCCTTATTGGCATTGCGGCTGCTTGTCGAGATTATCGACTTTGTTGGTTTATTAATAAGTATTTAGGCCTCCAATTTATTAGAGAAGAAAAAGATTTGCCCATTTTTAACGACCAAGGGGACCGTTTTGAAATCGCTTCTTTTAGGCATAAAATAGAAGCTATAGAGGGCGATCTTTATATATTGCCCAATAATGCCACTAGCGGTTTTCTCGCGCCCGAAATTAAAGAAATAGACTTTTTTATGCTTTGCACACCAGAAATGAACAAACAAGACGAAAAAGACTTTATAAAAGCTTTGAACCAAATAGATATTATTCAAACAGCCTATGCGATTGACCCTAATTCCTTAAAATCAAAAGACAACTTTTTAATATTCTAAGTGTACTTTTTACACTTTCAAATAAAAAAGTTAATTTTGAAAAATAATTAGCTGTACATTCAACCCATATTTGAATCCAATATCTCATGAAAAATTACCACAATAGAACAAAAATTGTTGCAACATTAGGCCCAGCTTCTTCTTCGAAAGAAGTTTTGTTGAAAATGATCAAAGCGGGAATGGATATCTGCAGAATTAATTTTTCTCATGGTAAACACGAAGATCTTTTAAAGTTAATTCAAACCATTCGAGAGATCAATAAAAAACATAAAACACACGTAGGAATTCTTGCCGATTTACAAGGCCCAAAAATTAGGGTTGGCGAAATGGAAAACAATGGCGTGCTGTTAAAGAAAAATCAGATTTTAACGATGACCACCAAAGCCTGCATTGGCAATGGGGAGAAGCTTTATATTTCTTACCAAGCATTCCCTAAAGATGTAAAAGCAGGCGAAACTATTTTATTAGATGATGGTAAATTACAATTCAAAGTAATTGAATCAAATAAAAGAGATGCGGTTAAAGTGAAGGTGATTTATGGTGGTATTTTATCATCTAATAAAGGAGTGAATTTACCCGACACCAAAGTTTCTATTCCAAGCTTAACACCTAAAGACTTAAAAGATTTAGACTTTATATTGAAACACAATATTGAGTGGATTGGATTATCTTTTGTAAGAGAAACGAAAGATATTATTGAATTAAAAGAAATTATTAAAAAACGC
The DNA here is from genome assembly GCA_903951325.1 of uncultured bacterium. Lineage (GTDB taxonomy): Bacteria > Bacteroidota > Bacteroidia > Sphingobacteriales > Sphingobacteriaceae > CAIKLP01. Next base: position 2,145 of record CAJBBN010000200.1, on the reverse strand, counting down.
GGAAGCACATCGAGGGTAATTGCTAAAATTGAAAAGCCCGAAGCCTTAAAAAATATTGATGCGATTATTGCCGCAACCGATGGGGTGATGGTTGCCAGAGGTGATCTAGGGGTGGAATGTCCAATGGAAGATTTACCCATCATTCAAAAAATGATTGCTAAAAAATGCATGGAACAAGCTAAACCGGTAATTATTGCTACCCAAATGATGGAGAGTATGATTACCAATGCCAGGCCAACACGAGCAGAAGTAAACGATGTAGCCAACTCTGTATTAGATGGTGCCGATGCAGTTATGTTAAGCGGCGAAACCTCTGTGGGGGCTTATCCTGTAGAAGTAATTGCTGCCATGCAACAAATTATCAATAAAGTAGAAAGTACCAGTTACCCTTATGAGCAAATGCACAGCCCGGCCAAAAGTTCTCCGACTTTTTTATCGGATACGGTTTGCTATACGGCCTGTATTATTGCTCAACAAAATGATGCGGTAGGTATTGCATCCATGACGCATTCGGGTTATACTGCATTTAAAATTTCTAGTCACCGGCCCAAGGCTTTGACCCTTATTTTTACGACTAACCAATCATTGTTATGTACCCTCAGTTTAGTTTGGGGAGTAAGAGGTTATTTCTACGATAAATTTGTCAGTACCGATCAAACTATTTTAGATGTAAACGACATACTGAAAAAAACTAAATTGGTTAAAAAAGGACAAGTAATTGTGAATACAGCCAGCACGCCAATTGGCCGAAGTGGACGGACCAATACGATTAAAGTAAGCGTTATCAAGTAGTTAGAAAAATTACAAATTTCGGCTGTTTTTACCGCAATTTTTATTCTTTTCCACAGACATTAGCCCCTAGTAAACAGCTATTTATATGCATCTTGTTTATTAGGGGCTGTTTTATTAGATGCAGTGTGGAAAACTCATTTTTGACAGCAGCTATACTAAAGTTTAAATTTGATGAAAAACCCCCAATATTTTTTTTAATCAATTTTTAATTTTTTAATACCATACCCCAATGAGCAAAAAAGAGACAACAGCAAAAGGAATGAAAATCGACAGATTTTTCACAAAAAAAGGCTTAACAGCTTACGATTTATTTACCTACGAAAAAAGAACATCCGTTATTAGAAATCCTGCAGGTGATGCAGTATTTGAAATGAATGATGTAGAAGTACCAAATACATGGTCACAAGTAGCAACGGATATTTTAGCTCAAAAATATTTCCGTAAAGCTGGCGTGCCTCAAGCAGATGGTTCTTTAGGGGGTGAAAGATCAATCAAACAAGTGGCACACCGTATGGCAAATTGCTGGATGGATTGGGGTAAACGTTATGGTTATTTTGCAACCAACGACGATGCACAAGTTTTTTACGATGAATTAGTTTATACCATTGTTGGACAATTAGCGGCACCAAACTCGCCACAATGGTTCAATACTGGCTTACATAGCTCTTACCAAATTACTGGTAAACCACAAGGTCACTACTACGTAGATCCTAAAACAGAAAAATTAAGTAAATCTACTTCTGCTTACGAAAGACCACAGCCACATGCTTGTTTTATTTTATCAGTTGATGATGACTTGGTAAACGAAGGCGGTATCATGGACTTATGGGTTCGCGAAGCAAGAATTTTTAAATACGGATCGGGTGTAGGAACCAACTTCTCTAAAATTAGAGGCGAGAGCGAAAAATTATCGGGCGGAGGTCACTCTTCTGGATTAATCTCTTTCTTAAAAATTGGTGACCGCGCAGCGGGAGCAATTAAATCGGGTGGTACCACACGTCGTGCAGCTAAAATGGTTTGCCTAGACTTAGACCATCCAGAAATTGAAAGTTTTGTAAACTGGAAAGTAGAAGAAGAGAAAAAAGTTGCGGCATTAATTGCAGCTGGTTATTCTTCAGATTACGAAGGAGAAGCTTACCGTACAGTAGCTGGCCAAAACTCTAATAACTCTATTCGTATTCCAAATACTTTTTTCCATGCATTAAAAGAAGGAAAAAATTGGGATTTAATTGCGCGTACAACAGGTAAGCCAATTGGTTCAATTCCTTCAGAAAAATTATGGAACGATGTTGCATTTGCTGCTTGGGCTTGTGCAGATCCAGGAGTACAATACGATACCACTATTAACGAATG
>CAJBBN010000199.1 GCA_903951325.1 uncultured bacterium | reverse complement strand
GTATTTAGAATGGTTGAAAATATTTTCGAGGAATTAGATGCCCCTGGCGAATGGTATTTAAATGAAGTGTCAAATAAACTTTATTACTACCCAAAAAATAAAAACATCAATGATGCAAAAGTTGAAATTGTACGATTACCCCATTTGATTGAAATCAATGGCAGCATTGAAAATCCAGTAACAAATATTAATATCAAAGGATTTGTATTTAGACATACAGCGCGCACTTTTATGGAAAACAAGGATCCCTTATTACGTTCAGACTGGACCATATATAGAGGCGGCGCCATCATTTTTACAGGGGCAGAAAACTGTGAAATTAGCAACTGCGAGTTTGACCAAGTAGGCGGCAATACCATCCTCGTCAATCATTACAATAAAAACATACACATTAAAAGTTGTTATATACACAATAGTGGTGCTAGTGGTATCGTATTTGTGGGCGATACTTTGGCTGTTCGCAATAGAAAAATTGGGTATGGACGTCAAAATTATGAAACACTTGATACGACCAAGGGGCCATTAAATAATAACTACCCAAGTAATTGCTTAGTGGAAGATTGTTTAATCACTATGACGGGCAGGGTTGAAAAACAAACAGCGCCCATACAAATATCAATCGCTAATAAAATACATGTAAATCATTGTTCTATTTATGATGTTCCAAGAGCAGGCATTAATATTAGTGAAGGTGCATTTGGCGGACATGTCATTGAAAATTCAGACATATTTAATACGGTAATTGAAACCGGGGATCATGGAAGTTTTAATTCCTGGGGTCGCGATAGGTACTGGAGTCCGAGTCAACGCATCGTGCACGAACAAGTAGCAAAGAATAATACCCTCCCCTTTTTAGATATGCTTGACAAAAATATTATTCGTCATAACCGCTGGAGATGTGACCATGGCTGGGACATTGACTTGGATGATGGCTCCAGTCAATATGAAGTTTATAATAATTTATTATTAAATGGGGGTTTGAAATTTAGAGAAGGTTATAACAGAACAGCCACCAATAATATTATCGTAAATAATAGCTTTCACCCACATGTTGGGTATAAGGAAAGTGGTGATGTTTTTACAAAAAATATATTGTTTGGCACTTACAAAGAAATATTAATGAACAATACGATTGGAGAAAATAAAAAATGGGGAAAATTAATTGATGCTAACTTTTTTATGGGCGACACCTCCAATAATCATTTATTCGTTCAGAACGGATGCGATTCAAATTCAATCATGGGCGACCCGCAATTTAGAAATCCTACAGTAGGCGATTTTACTGTTTTAAACAAAGCTGCTTTATCGAAATTAGGCTTTGTCAATTTTGACATGACCCATTTTGGCGTTACCAATCAAAAATTTAAAAGAATTGCTAAAATTCCAACATTCCCCACTTTACTTAATAAAGTAAATAAAACAAAAGCAATAGCTGCCTTATGGATGGGCACCAAAATTACCGAGCCCAAGGATGAATCCATGTCCGCATTTGGGGTTGGCTTTGAAGTATCCGGCGTTGCATTTGGTGAAATTAAAAATGAAAGCCCCCTTGATCAAATGGGATTTAAAACAGGAGATTTAATCATTGGAATGAATGGTGAAAAAACAAATTCAATTAATAAGTTAATATCGATACTAGCAACTAACAATAATAAAATACATAAACACAACTTCATCCTTATTCGCGCACAACAGAAAATAAATATATATTATACGGGCAAAATAGATGCGAAAATTAGCATTGAATAAAGTATGCGAAAGTGATTAAGGCCCTATTTTAAAGGCTTTTATTGCTATTTATACCTGATTTGGTTACCTATCGCCTTATCTATCTAAAAAAAGCTATTT
>CAJBBN010000198.1 GCA_903951325.1 uncultured bacterium | reverse complement strand
TTGCATCATTAAACAATGGATGTCCTATGTGTTGCATGTGTGCCCTAATTTGGTGAGTTCGACCAGTTTCTAATTCACATTCAATGAGCGTAACGTAATTTAATCTTTCTAAAACTTTATAATGCGTAACAGACCATTTTCCTTTTTCTTCAGTATCGTAAATATCCATTACACGCCTGTCTTTTAAACTGCGGCCAATATACCCCGAAACGGTTCCCCCTTCTGCTATATCGCCCCATACTAAGGCAACATATTTACGATGAATACTATGGTCAAAAAACTGTTTAGCAAGGAATGTCATGGCTTGTTCGTTTTTACTAATCACCAATAATCCAGAAGTATCTTTATCGATGCGATGGACTAAACCTGGTCTTGCATAATTACCATTCAAATTGGGTAAATTTTCGAAATGATAAGCTAATGCATGTACTAAGGTTCCGGTATAATTATTAAAACCAGGATGCACCACCATGCCAGCTGTTTTATTGATGATCACGATTTCCTCATCTTCAAAAACAATATTCAGTGGAATGTTTTCAGGATAAATTTCGGTATCACGCGGCGGATGAGGTAAAACAATAGAAATGACATCTAATGGTTTAACCTTATAACTCGATTTAACCGCTTTTTCATTGACTAAAATACAACCTAAATCTGCAGCGTTTTGGATGCGATTTCGAGTGGCATTTTCCATTCTATTCATCAAGAATTTATCTATTCTTAATAACGATTGTCCCTTATCGACCACTAACCTAAAGTGCTCAAATAGATCTTGTTCTTCCCCTTCGTTTAATAGTTCATCTTGAATCATTTGGCAAATATAATTAATCTAATTGGTCGAAACTCTATGATTTAATGGCTATTCCAACAAAATTGAAAAAAATGTCTTGGACTAAATAAAAATGAATAAATTTAAAGCAACAATTAATAATAAGATAAAATGAAAAATAGCACATTTCGTAAAACACTTTTCTTAGGCTTAACAAGCTTATTAAGCATACAAATAGCGCATGCACAAGAAAACATCACTACCTTAATAAAAGCTGGCGCAGCCGATGTAAGTACGCTTACATCCGCTTATATAGGTCCAATAGCTAAAGGTTTTGGCGCAGGCATGAACGGTGGTTGGTATCATACGGCAAAGCCACATGGACTTGCTCGATTTGATGTTACCTTAAGTATCAATGCGGCAACCATTCCAGATGCAGATAAATTTTTTTATGCTAGCAAATTGGTTTTTCAGAATTTAACACTTGCAAATAATGCAAATAATGTTGCACAAACTTTTGCGGGTAGCTCAACTACAGGAAGTAATAATGCCGTTTTTCAAGTAAATGGCAAGAGTCCTTTTACCAATACCGATACCGTTTTTAGTTCTTTTGGTGCTCCGGCCGGATATGGTATAGGTTATTCGGGGGCTCCAACGGTTCAATTGGCTGTTGGCTTGTTAAAAAATACCGAATTAATGATTCGATACTGTCCAACCTATAATGTTGCAAATTATGGTAAAATAGGTTTAGTAGGTTTAGGCATTAAACACAGCTTAAAACAATGGATTCCCTTTGTCAATAAATTACCTTTTGATTTATCGGCTTATGCAGGATTTACTAGATTCAATATAGCGAGTAATTTATCATTAGCGCCAGATCCTTTCACCAATATGAAAACAGGAAAGAGTAGTTCATTCGATAACCAAGTATTTGATATGACAACTACCGCGCAAACCTATGGTATAATATTATCTAAAAAAGTATTAATGGTTACTGTTTATGCAGGTTTAAATTACCAATCAAGCACTACTACTATCGCATTAAATGGCGATTATCCATTAACCTCTTTTGAAGATAGAATTACAGATGTAAATTATGGTAAAAAGGTTATTGATGTATTAACCAATCCTGTTAACATCAATGTAGATGGCGCTAATGGTGCAACTGCAACGGTTGGTGGTCGATTTAAATTTTTATTCTTAACAGTAAATGCTAGTAAAACATTTGGTGAATATCCTCTTACTTCTGTTGGTTTAGGTTTTAATTTGGATTTGAAATAATCCAAATTATTATTCAATGGAAATACATTCACCCTTAGAGCAAATACAGTTTGAAATACCCAATGGTATTGAGTTATATATAAAAAGAGATGACTTAATTCATCCTTATATTTCCGGAAATAAATGGCGGAAATTAAAATATTTGATTCAAACGGCACAATTACAAAATAAAAAAACACTCGTTACTTTTGGTGGGGCTTATTCAAATCATTTATTAGCCACTGCCTGTGCGGCCGCGCTGAAAGGCTTTAAATCTGTAGGTTTTGTAAGAGGCGAAGAACTAGACGCAAGCAATCATACCTTATTTCTTTGCGAACAATTTGGTATGAAAATGATTTTTGTAGACCGAATTTCCTATTTAAATAAAGCGGAATTATTCGAAAAATATTTTTCAAATAATTTAGACGCTTTTTTTATTGATGAAGGAGGCCGTTCGGATGAAGCCATTTTAGGTTGTTCCGAATTAATTGATGAATTGCCACAAACCTTCGACCACATTGTATTAGCAGCCGGAACAGGCAGTACCTTTTGCGGTATTTTAAATGGTTGTGCCAAACACCATTTAAGCACTAAAGTACATGCAGTTGTTGTTCATAAAGGCATTCAAGAAATTGTAGATTATACAACTTCCAAAACAACACACCCTCATTATAGTATTCAAGAAAATTATCATTTTGGTGCCTATGCAAAAACCAGTCCTGATTTAATTTCTTTTATGAAAAAATTTCAGCAAGCAACAGGCATTTTATTGGATCCAGTTTATACGGCCAAGGCTTTATTTGCGGTGTACGACCTCATTCAACAATCAATAATTCAACCGAGAGAAAAAGTCTTATTTATTCATACGGGTGGCTTAATTGGTAACCTGGGCATGAAAGACAAGCTACAATAAACCCCTATTTTTACTGATTAGATCAGCTAATTCAGAAGCAATATCTTTGTTAAACTAACAATAAAGTAAAAAGTACCAAATCTGACTTTATAATTTCAAAAGCAGGAAATTGCTTCTTTTATCATTATTTTTGAAAAAAACATCAATTATGAATAGCACACAAATTAAGCCATCAGATGTACAAGCCACATTGAGTAAACACATTTTAGCCGATGGTTACGATATGGTTTTTGACATGGAAAAAAGTAATGGCGTTTGGATGTATGACAGTAAAAACGACAAAAAATATTTAGACTTTTTTACTTGCTTTGCTTCTGTACCACTTGGTTATAATCATCCAAAAATGATTGGAGATGAGCAATTCAAAAAAGATTTGATGATGGCTGCATTAACCAACCCATCTAATTCAGATATCTATACCACGCAATATGCACACTTTGTGGAAACCTTTGGCAGAGTGGGTATTCCAAGCTATTTACCCAATGCTTTTTTTATTGCAGGTGGTTCTTTAGCTATTGAGAATGCTTTAAAAGTGGCCATGGATTGGAAAGTACAAAAGAACTTTCAAAAAGGACATAAAGAAGAAAAAGGATTTAAAATTCTTCATTTCGAACAAGCGTTTCATGGAAGATCTGGATATACATTAAGTCTAACCAATACTTTACCAGATAAAACCAAATGGTTTGCAAAATTTGATTGGCCTAGGGTAAGTAATCCTAAAATTAAATTTCCATTAACGCCCGAAAGCATTGCTGATGTTGAGCAAAGAGAGGCAATCAGTATTGCACAAATCAAACAAGCTTTTCAAGATAACACAGACGAAATTTGTGCAATCATCATTGAACCCATTCAATCAGAAGGTGGCGACAATCATTTCCGTCAAGAATTTTTAGAAAAATTAAGAGTTTTAGCAGACGAAAACGAATGCTTTTTAATTTACGATGAAGTACAAACAGGTGTTGGACTTTCAGGTAAATTTTGGGCACATGAACATTTTGGAGCTAATGCAAGACCAGACATTTTAGCATTTGGTAAGAAAATGCAAGTTTGCGGAATTTTAGCTGGTAATAAAGTAGATGAAATAGAAACAAATGTATTCAGAGTTTCTTCTCGAATCAATTCTACATGGGGCGGAAACCTTGTAGATATGGTACGTTCGGCTAAAGTAATGGAAATTATTGAAGAAGATCATTTATTGGCAAATGCAGCTTCAACAGGAGCTTACTTGCAAGATAGTTTGCATCAAATTGCTGCTAAACACGAAGTTGTTTCGAATGTAAGAGGTAAAGGATTAATTACCGCATTTGATTTTCCTAGCAAAGAAATAAGAGATAATTTTTTAAATAAAGGAATGGAAAATAATGTGATGTTTTTAGGCTGTGGCCACCAAACTATTCGTTTTAGACCCGCTTTGACCATGGAAAAACAACACATCGATCAAGGAATGGAAATACTTGAAAAAATCATTTCAAAATTCTAATATTGTAAGAAAAAAATCAATGAAAAATATTTCAGTAATAGGTTCGGGAACAATGGGTAATGGTATTGCCCATACTTTTGCACAAAATAATTATGCAGTTGCTTTAATTGATATTAATCCAGAGGCTTTAGCAAGAGCTTTAGCTACCATTGCAAAAAACCTCGATCGTATGGTTAGCAAAGGCAGTATCAGCGAGGAAATCAAAGCACAAACACTTGCAAACATTACTACCCATACTTCTTTAGCAGATGGCGTTAAAAATGCCGATTTAATTATTGAAGCTGCTACAGAAAACCCTACTATTAAAAAGAAAATTTTTGAAGATTTATCAGCATTAGCTGGGCCAAATGCCATATTAGCAACCAATACTTCTTCTATTTCAATTACTGAAATTGCAGCTGTTACTACTCGTCCAG
>CAJBBN010000197.1 GCA_903951325.1 uncultured bacterium | reverse complement strand
AGCAAGCTTAAAACGCTTTAGTTTTTACAAAATCATTATTTAACATATAATTAACAAGGTTTTTATTCAAAATTGTCAGGTAAAAAGAATTAAATATAACAAGCATATGAGGTTAACTTTTACATTTATTTTAGTATTCCTTGCATTTTCGTTGTCTGCTCAGGTAATTACTGGCGAAATAAGAGATAGTAAAACTAATGAAGCATTAGTTGGGGCTACTATTCAAAAAAAGGGAAGTAATGCCGGTAAATTCACCGACTTGAATGGTCAATTCAGTATTGAAGCAGAAAAAGGCGAAGTGCTTTTGGTGCGTTATACAGGTTATCAAAACAAAGAAATACTTGTTTTGAATTCTCAATCAATCACCATTTTATTAAAATCTGCAACCGAAGAATTATCTGAAGCAGTTGTGGTGGGTTATGGCACAAAAAATCGAAAAGATATTACTGGGGCAATCTCTTCTGTTTCTGCAAAAGATATGGAAAAGAAGCCAATTGCTAGAATGGAAAATATTTTGCAAGGTCAAGCGGCTGGGGTTCAAGTAACTCAATACTCTGGTAAGCCAGGTAATGCCATGTCTTTAAGAATTAGAGGGGCAACTTCTTTGTCGGCTGGAAACGAGCCCTTGTTTGTAATGGATGGTATTCCATTGCTTTCGGCAGAAGGAATTAACCCTGCAGACATCGCATCTGTAGAAGTATTAAAGGATGCAAGTGCTTCGGCTATTTATGGCGCAAGGGCAGCAAACGGAGTGGTATTAATTACTTCTAAAGCTGGTGTAGCTAATAAATCGGAAGCGAGTTTTAATACTTATTATGGATTTAGTGAAGTGACAAAAAAATTAGGCACATTAGGTACCTCAGATTATATCAAATTAATCAACGAGTCTTATATCAATGCTAGCCAAACAGCAAGATTAGATCCAGCAGATTTTACGGCAAATACCAATTGGCAAAACGAAGTTTTTCGTCGTGCCATGACTTCCAATAATCAATTGACATTTTCTGGAGGGACTGCTAAAAATAAATACTACTTATCTGTAAACAATCAATCGCAAGAAGGCATTGTAAAAGGTTCGGGATTTAATAGAACAGGCTTACGTTTAAATATGTCGAACGAATTAAGGCCAGGTTTAAGAATGGGGTCTAATATTTCCATTGCAAAAATTGATTACGATAACGTGCCGGATAATAGTCGAGTAAATCAAGGAGGAGTTATTTTAGGCGCATTGTCTTCTCCACCATTGATGGGTATTTATAATCCAGATGGAACCTATACCGTTAATCCTTTACAAGCTTGGGAAAATCCAATAGCAAGTATCGAAGCTCCTATTGACTATACCAATACCATTCGTTTAATCGGAAATATTTTCGCAGAGTTAGACGTATTAGAAGGCTTGACGCTTAAAACTTCATTTAGTACAGAAACCTATTTTAGTCGCAATGATTATTTTTTAGATCCATTCAGAACGCAGTATGGTAGAAGTTTAAAAGGCGTTGCATCGGTAAGCACTAGTCAAGAATTGGTGTGGTTAGCAGAAAATACGTTAACCTATAAAAAACAAATTGAGGATCATCACTTAGAATTTCTTGGCGGATTTACAGCCCAAGAATCTAAATATCAAGGAACATATGCGCGCAACGAAGGCTTTCCAAATGCTTCGGTAACTACTTTGAATGCCGGCAGTAGAAAAGTAGAATCTACTTCCGATGCTGCAGAGTGGGCAATGCTATCTTATTTAGGAAGGGTATCTTATAAGTATAAAAATAAATATTTAGCAGATGCTAATTTCAGGATAGATGGCTCTTCGAGGTTTGGAAAAAATAATCGTTATGGTTATTTTCCATCTGCATCTATTGGTTGGAGAATTTCTGAGGAAAATTTTATCCATAAATCGAAATGGGTTGACGACTTAAAATTAAGATTAAGTGTTGGCGCAAATGGTAATCAAAACATTGGCAATTATGCAACCTATGGTTTGTATGCAATGGGCGCTAGTTATAATTTTAATGGTACAGTTTATCCAGGAACAAAACCATCTACTATTGGCAATGCTAATTTAAAATGGGAAAGTACTATACAATCTGATTTAGGGGTTGATTATAGTTTCTTGAATTATGCAATTACTTTAACTGCCGATTATTATATCAAACGCACAAAAGATTTATTAGTGAATGTTGATTTGCCTTTGAGCACAGGATTTAGCAGTGGCATTCAAAACTTAGGGGAAGTAGAAAATAGCGGATACGAACTTTCTGTTCGTACAAGAAATATTGCTAACTCCAATTTTACTTGGATGAGTAATTTTAATTTCTCAGCAAATAAAAATAAAGTCATCAATATTGGTGGCGAAGACAAAGTGATTTATGGTGGCGATATTCCTGAAAAAGGATATACAACTATTGTAAAACAAGGCGGGTCTATTGGTAATTTTTACGGATATGTGAGCGAAGGGGTAGATCCTCAAACAGGAAATCTTGTTTTTAAAGATTTAAATGGTGATGGATTAATAGATGATTTTGATCGTACGGTAATAGGTAATGCCACACCAGATTTTATCATTGGATTATCAAATACATTCAGCTATAAAAATTTCGATTTCGATTTTCTTTTTCAAGCTTGTTATGGCAACGAAGTGTTCAACGCTACACGCATAGAAACAGAAGGCATGTTTTCTGTGAAGAACGGAAGCGCTGAAACCATTGATCGTTGGCAAACACCAGGCGACATTACTGCAATGCCAATTGCAGTGTTTGGAGACCCTGCCAAAAATAGCAGGATTAGTTCACGATTTATCGAAGACGGCTCTTACTTAAGATTAAGATCGCTTGCCTTAACTTATCATATGCCTAAAAAAATAATTAAAGGGTTTCGTTTGCAGAAGTTTGACATTTACTTAAGTGGTCAAAATATGTTTGTACTTTCTAATTATAGTGGCTACGATCCTGAAGTAAATAGAGATGGCAATAGTATATCACAAGGAATAGATTACGGAACCTATCCTCAAAACAGAACAATTATTGGTGGTGTTAAAATTGAATTTTAATTAGGAAGAAAAGATGAAAAAACATATAACCAAAATCGCAATATTATTTTTAATGATTAGCCTTGCAGGTTGCAGAAAAGATTTTTTAGATCGCGAACCAATTTCGGATTTAACCGAAGGTAACTTCTTTAAAACCGGTGCAGATGCAGAGGCAGCCATCATTGCAGCGTACGACGTTTTGCAAGCAGAGATTTACGTTTTCGATTATTATATCAATAGTGATGTTATATCTGATAATTGTTATTCTGGCGGAGATAATCCAAACAACTTTCAGATAGATAATTTTACCACTACTCCTTTAAATGGAAATGTATACAGAGACTGGGTTTACTTATACGATGCCATTAGTAGAACCAATGCAGTTTTAGACAATGTTGGTAAAATAGAATCTCCAGATTTAACTATTGAAAGAAAACAAGAAATTTTAGGCGAAGCTAGTTTTTTAAGAGCGTTTCATTATTTTCAGTTAGTTACTTTATATGGTGATGCGCCTTTAAATTTACATAAAGTAAATTCTACAGATCCTGCAATTGTTTATCAGCCAAGGGTTTCATCGGCATTGATTTATGAGAATATCGTTAAAGATTTACAATTTGCGGCAGCTAATTTGCCAGCACAATTTCCACAGGGCAAACAACGCGCAACCAAAGGAGCGGCTAACGCTTTATTAGCAAAAGTTTATGCACAAATGCCATCTCCAAATTGGGCTTTGGTATTGCAAACAACACAAGAGGTCATTAATGGTTCTCCTTATAGTTTAGTTACAGATTACAGATTTCTTTTTGATGGAAATCACGAAAATTGTGTAGAATCTATTTTCGAAACACAATTTATTTCGACTGGCAGTGAAGCGAATTGGGGCCCACAATTACTATTACCACCATCAATCACAAAAGATAGTTGGAGAAAATTCAATACCCCATCTAACGATTTAATGGATGCTTTTAGAGCAGCTGGAGATACACTCCGTTTCAATGCATCTGTGATTTGGGAATCTGGTTTGCCTTGGAAAGATGGAAAATATCCAGACGGAAATATTCCTTTCGTATATAAATGGAAAACTGCAAATGGTTGGGCAAGCCCAAACAACAATATTTTGTTAAGGCTAGCGGATATTATTTTATTACAAGCAGAAGCAAAAAACGAACTCAATGATTTAGTGGGTGCAACGCAGGATTTAAATACTATTAGAAGAAGAGCGCTATTAGTGGATACTAAGGCGACGAGTCAAGAACAACTTAGAGATTCCATTGCAAACGAAAGAAGATTAGAGCTAGCATTTGAAGGACATAGATGGTTAGACTTAAAACGTTCGGGCAAAGCTGTCGAAAAGTTGAACAATCTTTCCTTGAACTACAATATGACTTCAGAAAAATTATTATTTCCAATTCCGCAAAATGAATTAGATCGTAATCCAAAATTAACACAGAATCCAGGGTATTAATCAAAAAAATAAAAACCTAATTAACCAAATAAATTTAAATCTAAAAAAAACAATTATGAAAAAAATCACTACACTTATCGCTTTGTTGCTTGTGGGCATTTATGTTCAAGCGCAAACAATCAATGCAACCATTTCTGTTAACATGACAGGATTTACAGTACCTACTGCTGGCGTTCACGTTGCAGGTAGTTTCAATGGTTGGAATCCAAGCGCAAATGCATTAACCGATGCAGGTAATAATGTTTGGACAATTACACTTGCTGTAACACCAGGTTCGGACGTTGAATACAAATTTATGAATGGAGATGCATGGGGTACAGAAGAATCTGCACCTTCTCCATGTACTGTTGGTGGTCACAATAGAATTTTTACTGCGGGTAGTTCAGATCAGACAATTGACGTTGTACCTTTCAACGGTTGTCCTTCTATTATCGCAACAAAAACAATTTCTTTTGGAGTTAGTATGGATGGCCAAACAGTTGGTTCTGCTGGCGTTCATGTTGCAGGTAACTTTAACGGTTGGACTCCAAGTGCAACTGGTTTAGCATTTACTAGTGGTACAACTTACGAGGCAAGTTCAGTAACAATTTTGGCGTCTATTTTATCATTGCAATACAAATACTTAAATGGCGATGCATGGGGTACAGAAGAAACGCCTCCAACTGCTTGTTCAAATGCAGGAAAAAATCGCGTATTTGATATTTCGAATATGGCTACAGGTAAAGTTCCAACTTATGTTTTTGGAACGTGTAATTTAGTAACTACCGGAGTGGATGTTAAAAAACCATTTAGCTTTACTGTATTCCCTAGTATTGCAAGTGATTACATCGGTATTAAATTAACTTCAGCTAACCAAAATGATATTAAATTAAATATCTATTCTGTAAATGGTGCGTTAATTTCTTCAGAAAATGTAAAAAGAAATTCAACAGATTTTGAAGCACAAGTTTCAGTAGGTGGTTTATCTCAAGGTGTTTACTTATTAGAAGTAGTAAATAACGGAAGTAAATCAGTTCAAAGATTTATGGTAAAATAATTACTGTAAAATTGAAACAAGGATAGCTTTTTATAAAGTTTTTTCATTGGTAAGTAAAATTTTTGTTATTCATCAAAAAGCTTATAGTGTTTCAAGAAAAAGCAACGGGAATTTCCCGTTGCTTTTTTATAATTTAAAAATATCTTAATATTGTAATATGAGAACAATTACAGCAAGCATACTCATTTCCATTTTATTACTACAAGCCAGCTGTAAGGGTAAAGAAATATTAACGCCTGGTGGGCCAATCACTCCAAATGACGGTACTATTTCAGTTTGGAAAACCAGTCATGATGGCTCCTTTTGTTTATATAAATTACCTACCAATTTAAAATTACAAGTGAGTGTTAGTGATGCATTAGATATTACTATTGATGTTGCTAAAACAAAGCAAGAGATGGAAGGGTTTGGCGCTGCACTTACTGGCTCATCCGCCTATGTCTTAATGAATAGTTTGTCTGCTTTTCAAAGACAAGTTTGCTTGAAAGATTTATTTTCAACTACAACAGGAATTGGTTTAAGCTATTTAAGATTAACAATGGGGGCTTCGGATTTCTCTTTGTCAAATTTTACCTACAACGACATAGATGTAAATCTGCAAGATACTGCCATGGTTAATTTTTCATTAGCCACAGAAGACCAATACCTCGTTCCTGTATTAAAAGAAATTTTAGCAATCAATCCCGATGTAAAAATATTAGGTTCTCCATGGAGCGCACCGGCGTGGATGAAATCAAATAAAAAATTAATTCAAGGTGGCAAAGTGCAAGCGCAATATTATAAAGCATATGCCATGTATTTTGTGAAATACATTCAAGCATTCAAAGACCGCGGGATAAATATTGACGCAATAACAATTCAGAACGAGCCGCTATACGCTGCTCCATATATGAGCACAGAAATGTCTGCCTACGAACAAAGTACTTTTATCAAAGAATTTTTAGGCCCTGCATTTCAAAAATATGGCTTACTAACTAAAATTATAATTTACGATCATAATTGGGATCGAACAGATTATCCATTGGCAACATTAGCAGATGCTGACGCTCGAAAATATATTGCAGGTAGTGCTTTCCATTGTTATGGAGGCAATGTTTCGGCCATGTCTCAAGTAGCAAATGCTTACCCCGACAAAGGCATTTATTTCACAGAGTGTTCGGGCGGTAATTGGGCCAACGATTTTGGGAGTAATTTGGAATGGAATATTGAAAATCTAATAATTGGTGCGCCGCGTAATCATGCCAAAACGGTATTATTTTGGAACCTAGCATTAGATGAAAATTATGGCCCTAAAAATGGAGGATGTCAAGATTGTAGAGGAGTAGTAACAGTCAATTCTGTCACAAAAAATGTCGATAGAAATATAGAGTATTTTGTGTTAGGGCATACCTCTAAATTTTTAAAATTAAATGCGGAGTTAATTGAAACTGCCGATACTAGGAGTCAAGGGATTTCCAATGTTGCTTATTTAAATACCGATGGCAGCAAGGTACTATTAGCTTACAACCATTTATCTACCGTAAAAAAAGTACAAGTAATTGTAGCAGAAAAATATTTTAATTATTCGATTCAGCCTGGCGAACTAGTTACGTTTGTCTGGTAATATTTATTTTAAAAAAATTAAACATGTTAAATTGGAGTAAGTCATTATTTATTTTTTTCTCTATTGCATTGGTATTTAATAAAAATGCATTTGCTCAATTACTTGTTAAAAATAAAACTGCGATTGTTTTTGCTACCGAAAAAGATAGCAACCGCAAACTTTCTCAGTTAAGTGATACACTTTATTTTAAGGCACAAGCACAAGTTTTAGAATCCGAAGTCGCTATTTTTTTAGACTCCAGTAAAACCTTCCAAGAGATGGTTGGAATAGGTGCTGCAATTACAGATGCAAGTGCCGAAAGCTTTGCAAAAATGTCATTAAAAACACAAAAAAAATTAGCAAATGATTTTTTTGATCAAACTACGGGTATAGGCTATTCTTTGATACGAACCAATATGAATAGCTGCGACTTTTCAAGTGCAAGTTATACCTATATTAAAGAAGGCGATGCAGATTTAAAGACTTTTTCTATTAAACCCGATCTGCAATTTAAAATTCCATTAATTAAAATCGCATTTGCTACTGCGGAAAATAACATAAAACTTTTTGCTTCCCCATGGAGTCCTCCTGCATTTATGAAAAGCAATAATGACATGTTGCATGGTGGTAAGTTGTTGCCAAAGTACTACCAATCATGGGCAAACTATTATGTTAAGTTTATCAATGCATATGAAAACGAAGGAGTGCCAGTTTGGGGTTTATCTATTCAGAACGAACCGATGGCTACACAAAGATGGGAGTCTTGTATTTACACTGCAACAGAAGAGCGAGATTTTTTAAAAAATTATTTAGGCCCAACTATTTCAAATGCAAACTTGGCTAGTAAAAAAATTATAGTTTGGGACCACAACAGAGATTTAATTTTTCAGCGAGCAAATGTCATATTCGAAGATAAAGAAGCAGCAAAATATGCATGGGGTATTGGCTTTCATTGGTATGAAACCTGGGCAGGTGGCACACAAATGTTCGACAATGTAACATTAGTTAAAGACACTTATCCCGATAAACAATTAATTTTTACGGAAGGCTGTAAAGAAACTTTTAATGCAGAGAAGTATACCAATTGGAGCATTGGAGAATATTATGCTAATGCAATGATCAAAGATTTTAATAGTGGAGTGGCCGCATGGACCGATTGGAATATTTTTTTGGATGAAAAAGGCGGACCAAATCATGTTGGAAATTTCTGTTTTGCACCCGTACATTTAAATACTAAAACAGACGAAGTTATTTATACAAATGCATTTTACTATTTAGGCCATTTTTCTAAATTCATTAGGCCTGGTGCTAAAAGAATTGCTTGTTCTACTAGTAGAAGTAATATTCAAGCAACTGCGTTTAAAAATACAGATGGGAAAATTTGCGTGGTTGTTCTAAATCAGAGCGAAAACAGTCAGCAATTAATTTTACAATTAAATGCCGAATCAATTCAATTACAAGTAGCAGCACATGCTATTTATTCTGTAATTATCTAACAATTAAATTTACATCAACAAACCTGCAATCGTAGCCGATAAATAAGAAGCCAGCGTTCCGCAAATAAGCGCTTTAAATCCAAGCTTAGCTAAGTCTGCGCGTCTATCGGGTGCTAGTTCGCCAATGCCGCCTACTTGTATTGCGATAGAGCTAAAATTAGCAAATCCACATAACGCAAAACTCACAATCACAATTGATTTTTTCGATAAAATGCCCGCCGCTATCATAGGCGATAAATTAGAGTAAGCTACAAATTCGTTGATTACTAATTTGGTGCCCATGAGCGCACCAACTAGGTGTGTATCTTTTGAAGGCACACCCATGAGGTAAGCAAAAACAGAAAACACAGAGCCTAAAATTTCTTTCAAACTAAGTTCTTTTAAAGAAATACCAATCATGCTTAAATCTAAGCTGGTGTTATAATATAAGGCCCTACCTAAATAACCTAAGCCCGCATCGACCATGGCAATTAATGCAATAAAACCGAGTAGCATAGCAATTACATTTAACGAAATACGCATACCGTCACTTGCTCCATGCGAAATAGCATCCATTAAATTAGCATGCGCTTTTTTAATTTCAATTTTTACGGTTCCTTTTGTTTCGGAAACTTCGGTTTCGGGGTATACAATTTTTGCAATCACCAATGCGCCCGGAGCTGCCATAATACTAGCCGCAATTAAATATTCTGCAGGTACGCCCATCGAAATATAAACCGCCATTACGCCTCCTGCAATACAAGCCATACTCCCTGCCATACTAGCCAGCAATTCCGATTTAGTCATTCCAGAAATATATGGTTTGATCATAATCTGCGCTTCTACTTGTCCAACAAATGCACTGCCTACATTCGACAATGCTTCCGAACCGCTTACGCCCATTAGCTTATGCACTGCTTTTGCAAACACGGCCACAATTCTTTGCATGATGCCAACGTGGTATGCAATGCTTACTAATACAGATACAAAAATAATAGTAGGAATAATTTTAAAAAAGAAAATAAAAGTATTGCTAATGCCAAATACGGGCGCTAATAAAGAGGAGTTCACTAATGGTCCAAATACAAAGTCGGCGCCCTTGTTAGAGAAGTCTAACAGCATCGTTATAAAGTAACCGATTTTTGCAAACACGATTTGTCCTAATGGCACCTTTAGTATAAAAACAGCTAGTAACGCTTGAATGAGCAAGCCTGTAAATACTAGTTTTTTATCGATTGCTTTTTTATTATTGGAAAGTAAAAATGCAATACCTAAAATAGCGATGATACCAAAAATTCCGAAATAACGATCCATATTTATTTTTTTCTTTTTTAAATATACTTTTTTTTAATATTATTTTAAAAACCTTTAACCTCTACGGTAAGTTTGCCTATACAAGCTAGTTGAATGGCAATTGCTTGTTCTTCCAATAAAATGTCTGTAGGTTCAAATCGAATAATATTACCATTTAATTGAATGAAATCAAATTTTGCACTAGTAAGTGCGTTGTTTGCATTTTGTTGCGCTTGCAACAATTGTGTTTTCATCGGATAGGCCAATTGCAACTCTATTTGTTTTTTAAAGGAGCTTTTAAAAAGAAATGCTGTCGCACCAACCAAGGCATTTTTACTTTTTATATCGAAATCAAAATTGGTAATTTTTAATTCTTGGTTTACTCTGTCATATATAGGCGTGCCAAGCGCATAAATTTCTGCATTAATTTTTTTAGTGAATAGTCCTTTGGTAACAGCAGCGTTCAAATTAATTTTAGCAGCAACCCTGTCGCCATTATTAAAAATATTTATCTGGTTGATGGTAATAATTTCTTTACCGTTTTCATAAGTAAATGTTTTACCGGCTAATGCCTCATTCGCTAATAAACTCGCCTGCGTGTAGTCGATGGTTGCTTTGCAATAAATGGCAAAACTACTGTCGTATTTTTGTTGCTGTGTTAAATTTGGTAGTTTTTTATAGCTAGTAATTATTGGCTTTTCTCCCGAAACCACAGCTATTCCAGCCTTTATGCCCATGTAAAAATAAATAGATTTTCCGTCGCAATTAATTTTTGATGCCGAAATAGATTCCGGTGAAATAACTAAATAGCTTTTATAGGTTTCATTAATTAATTGCGCTTGTTGAAATTCATTCCAATATTTTTCTACGGTAGGTTTTATTTTTAATAATTTACTTACTTCAATATCTAATTT
Source organism: uncultured bacterium (assembly GCA_903951325.1). Lineage (GTDB taxonomy): Bacteria > Bacteroidota > Bacteroidia > Sphingobacteriales > Sphingobacteriaceae > CAIKLP01. Next base: position 11,509 of record CAJBBN010000197.1, on the reverse strand, counting down.
TTCGTTTAATTCTTTTGTTTTTAAATTCAATGCTGTTTCTATTACCGCACCAATCGGTATTTTAATCAATCCTAAAGATAGAAATGGTTTTTCGAGCCATTGAAAATCAGTTTCGGAACTTATTTGTACGTCCCAATTTGCGTTAATTCCAATTTTACTATTGATGGTTAAATTGATTTTAAAAGTGGCGTCTTTAGATTGGTCTACACCAACTGTCTGATCGAACATACTAAAGAAATCTTTTTTTAATCTGCCTTTTACATAAATTTCGATGGGTGCAGTAATAGAAATTTTATCTCCTTTGCCACTAATTTTAAAGTCTGCTAGCTTACTAATCTTTACGATTAAATTATCGTTGTTATTGTTTTCAAAACTCTCGTCATTATATAAAACGCCAGCAAATTGCTTATTGATATTGTTTTCAAGGATTAAACAATTCACGCTAATGGGTAAATTGATAGTGGAAAGGGGTATAGTAATCTTTTTCGCAATACCTAAATCTGGTTTAAGGGCCACCGTTTTTTGTGTACCACAACTATTTAAAAGTGTAGCAAATGCAAGTATGATAAGGCTAAAAGTCAGTTTTTTCATTTTGTTAGTGGCAATTTCTGCTAAAGTAATAAAATTGCTAAAATAAGCTGACAAACCTTATGCGCGCTTTTATGTTTTATGATTATATTTACTTTATATATCAATTCAATTAGCATGAAAAACAACAAATATTTCAGTGTATTAGCTATAGCGCTTACCATGTTCAGCATTCAAGTAAATGCGCAATCGGAAAGCGTAGTTACTTCGGACATGGGTCATGCAACCGAGCAGGCAACAATCAATTTTAAAGCCATTGCTTTGGTCAATGCGTATAATAAAACTGCGACTAAGCCGATTCAATTTATTGGCAATCGCAAAGCGCGCGAGATTCCAGAAATGGATATAAACCGTAAAAACAAAACAGTACATGTCGATCCATTTGGTATCACACAAAACTTTGCAAAAAGCGTTGCAGTGCCAAACCCTTCGCCATCTCCTATTTCAAATTTTGCAGGTATCAGCGATAACAATACTTCTATTCCTCCAGATGTGAATGGAACAGTTGGACTAACACATGTGATGACAACACTCAATACGCAAGTTAGAATTTCGGATAGAAATGGGCTAACAATTAGCACGGTTACCTTAGATGCTTTTTGGGCGCCTGTAGGTTCTGCTTCGGGTTGTTATGATCCAAAAGTTTTATACGATCACGAAGCCAATAGATGGATGATGGTTGCATCGTGTAATGCACAAACGGTAAACTCAAGTACTTTATTAGCCATCTCTAATACTGGCGACCCTACTGCAGGTTGGAAGTTATACAGAGTTGATGTAGACTCTACAAATAAAAAATGGGTAGATTATCCAAGTATCGGTTTTAATGATAAATGGATTGTTGTGCAAATGAATTTATTTGCCATGCCAAATAATTCGGGTACCTCGCATCAAATTTATGTTTGGAATAAAGCAGATTTATATGCAGGTGGTACTGGTTTATTTAAAAGATTTGAAATTACAAACGAAGCAACAGCTATTGCATGTCCTTCTATACATTACGATAGATCAATTGGAAAAATGTACACCTTCAGAGTTTCTTCTGGAAGTAGTGGAGGCAATGGTGTTTTAGGTATGAGAACAATTACAGGCCAAGTAGGCGCAGAAGTTTTGTCTAGCGAAACTGTCATTACCACTCCTAATCCATGGGCTAGCTCCGGGAATAACAATACTAATTTTGGGCCACAATTAGGCACCATCAAAACCATCGCTACAAATGATCATCGCATGAGACAAGTAGTAGTTAGAGATGGGAAAGTCTATGCAGTACACACCGTCTTTTTGCCAAATACCGGCGCAGTTAGAAGTAGCGTTCAATGGTGGCAATTTGATTCAACAGGAGCGGTATTGCAAAGAAGCAGAATTGACGATCCAACAGGTAAAAAGTTTTATTCTTTTCCAAGTATTGCAGTTAATAAAGCAAACGATATGTTAATTGGTTATTCGAGTTTTTCTCCATTGCAATATGCAAGTGGTTCGTATTCTTTCAGAGCGGCGGCAGATCCAATCAATACCATGAGAGATGAATACCTATTTAAAGGTGGCGAAAATATTTATTTTAAAGATTTTGGTGGAACAAGAAATCGTTGGGGAGATTATACCAATACAACAGTTGATCCAGTGAATGATTCTACATTTTGGACTGTTCAAGAATACGCTGGTTACACTTCAAATACTTGGGCAACTTGGTGGGCGCAAGTAAAACCAAATGCAATTACTGCAGATTTTACTTCAGATAAAAAAGTTGTATGCGCAGGCGAATCAATTACATATACAAACACTTCGAATTTTACAGGCAGCAATATTGCATGGACATTTGCAGGTGGAACGCCTGCAACTTCTACAGCAGCTAATCCAACAGTAACCTATGCTACTAATGGAAGATTTAAAACTACTTTAACCGTAGATGGAAAAGTGCAGGATAAAGATGGTTATGTAATTGTAAATGTGTTGCCAAAAACAACAGGTATTGTAAGCGGAAATAATTTATGTGTAGGCAAAACGGTAACAATTACGGCAACTCAAGCTTCCGCAACATATGCTTGGAACACAGGTGCAACTTCTAGAAGCATTACTGTTTCGACGACCGGAGATTATTACTGTACTATTTTAGCATCAAATGGATTGTGTACCGCAACAACCGATACTTTTAAAATTAGATTTAAACCTTTACCAGTGGTAACGCTAGATAGTTTAATGCCTGTTAACCCAAGCGGAAGACCTGTTACATTGTATGGCGGATTACCTACAGGTGGCGTTTATACTGGCACAGGAGTGAGTAATGGCATCTTTGATCCAGCGGTAAGTGGCGTAGGTATTTTTAATATTACCTATACTTTCACCGATACTTCGGGTTGTTCAAATACGGCAACTAGAACAATCGAAGTAACTGCATTGGCAGGAATTTCGACACAGGTTAAAGTATTTAAGGTAACTCCAAATCCAAGTTCGGGTATTTTAAATGTAATGCTTGCAACAGAAAACCCTACTGCATTGCAATTAAAAGTAGTAGACCAATTAGGTAAAGTAGTATTTGAATTAGAAAATAACGAGCCGACTAATCAGCATCGTGAACAATTAGATTTAACACATTTAGCAAAAGGTGTTTATTTTATTCAGGCAATTAGCGGAGATAAAACAAGCAGTAGCAAATTCGTGATCAAATAAAAAATTAGTGCAACATAAAAAAAGCCCGAATAACATTCGGGCTTTTTTTATGTTAAAATTTAATCAAGCTATTGATTAAAATTTCTTTATCTGTTTTTATTCGCACCAGATAATATCCAGCTGGCAAATCGCCAATGTATACATTTTCGCTAATCGTAAAATTTCCGCTGTAGTTGATGGTTTTTATAATTTCTCCTTGCACGTTGATGATTTTTAATTCATTCAAGGAAATGGCTTTTGAAAATGCTAAACTGACATTTTCTGAAGCTGGGTTTGGTCTAATCTGCAAAGTTATTTTTCCTAAATTTGTAACGTCTGCAACGTTTGAAACCTTTGATTTTGCTAGTATCCAGCGATTCGGATCAAAGTCTAATTTATCGGGGGCAAAATTTAAACGGAGCACAAAATCTTGCCCCGAAAATAAATGGTCTATCCTTACTAGAGTATCTTTTGTACTATTGGAAAGTTGTAATTCGATGGGCATTTCAAAAAAGGAGACAGCTGCCGCACTACTTTTTTGTTTGATGGTAACTACCACTTGGTTATTTACTTCGTTTCTCCAAAGTATTTCATAGTTCGGATAACCTTCACCAATAAACCAATCATCAAAAAACCATTGCATGTCTTTTCCGGCAACGGCCGATAAATGGTAAGCTAAACTACCTGTGCTTGCATAGTCATGTTGTAAATTTTGATCGTTCAAATAATTTCTTAAGCCAGAAAAGAAAAGAGAATCTCCCATAATGCCTCTTAGCATATGTAATAAATAGGAACCTTTTTTATAAGACAATCTTTCGTTAAAAATACTAGATACATTATTGGTGTCGCTCACTTTTACCGACCCATCACTTACATCGGTTACATAACTAATGGTGCTGGTCTTAAATAAATTCCATTGTGCCGGATCTACGCCAAAATCGTTGATTAATGCTGCAAAATAAGTTGCAAAACCTTCATTTAGCCAAATATCTTCCCATCCAGCGCAAGTAACCATATCGCCAAACCATTGATGCGCTAATTCGTGTGCAATTAATCCTCTATTAAAATTGCCCATAAAGCTCATGGTTTGGTGTTCCATGCCGCCAGAAAAACCACATTGCGCATGACCATATTTTTCTTTTGCAAAAGGGTAGGGGCCAACTAGTTTTTCATATAATTTTAAAATTGGAATCACTGCTTTTGTTTGAATTTTAGCATTGATTAAATTTTGCGGATACACATAATTTAAAATAGGCAATGGGCCATTTATTAAATCTGCGGTATCGGTATATTGTTCGTAATTACTTACGGCAAAAGCAACTAAATAACTTGTAATTGGATAGCGGTGTTTCCAATGATAAATAAAATCATTCCCAATTGAATCGCTCGCTACTAGTAAACCATTAGCTGCAGCCAAATAGGGCTTAGGCGTTCGAATAAAAATATCTAGAGAATCAATTTTATCGTCTAAACTTAATTTAGAAGGCCACCACTCCATAGCACCAAAAGGCTCCGAAAGGGTCCAAATAACTGGGCCATAGCCATGATTGCTTTGGGTGAATGCGCCAAATCCAGATCGAGAAGGTACACCTTGGTATCGAATGGTAATGGAATCTATTTGATTAGCCTCAATTGCAATGGGTAAAAAAATCTGTAATTTATTTAAGTAATCGTGCGAATAAGCAATGCTATTTTGATGATATAATATGGTATCAACGCTTAAATTTTTTGCAAGCGAAAAATAAAGTTTATTGGTTAGTTGACTAGTTCGAAAGTAATAGGTAATAGCTCCAGTTATGTAATTTACTTTTGGATCTACTTGCCAGTCCGCATGTAGATAAGTCAAATTAATTTGGCTACTATCAAAATATGCCATTGGACTGATTGCTTTTGTTTTACATTCTTGCGCTGAAATTTGCGCAGAAAAAAAGAAAAATAGCAATAAAAATAAAAGTCTTTTATGCATATAGCGTAATTCTAAAAGTACTGCCTTTTCCAAGCACAGATTCTTTTACGGCAATTTGGCCATTGTGGTAGTTTTCGATGATTCGCTTAGCCAGCGATAGTCCTAGGCCCCATCCTCTTTTTCGGGTGGTATATCCTGGTTCAAAAACAGTTTCGAATTTTGATTTAGGAATGCCAGCACCGGTATCTGAAATATCGATAAATACTTTATTCTTTTGCTGAGAGATAGCGAGTTTAATAGCACCTTGAATGCCTATGGCATTAATCGCATTGTTGCATAAATTTTCGATTACCCAATCAAACAACGAGGCATTTACTTGTGCATGAATAGTTTGATCGCCAGTTATTTCAAAAGTAATTTTTTCGCTGGTCCGTTTTTTAATGTATGCTATATTTCTTTCGAGCGTTTCATAAACATTTTCTGGTTTCAACACTGGAACAGATCCAATTTTAGAAAAACGATCGGCTACTATTTCTAATTTTTTTACATCGTTTTCCATTTCGTCTACGATGCTAATTTCTTGGGTCGAAATTTTTAATTTTAAATGTTCAATCCAAGCCAATAACGAAGAAATTGGGGTGCCAAGTTGATGCGCGGTTTCTTTTGCTAAACCAACCCATACGCGGTTTTGCTCCGATTTTCTACTTGCACTAAATGCCAAATAAGAAACAAATAAAAATACGGCAATAATAGCAAGTTGTATGTATGGATAAATTTTCAACTGCATTAAAATAGAAGAATCTTTATAATAAATAAACTGTTTTTCGCCAGGAATTACTTCATAAATTATCGGATCATGTTGTTGTTTCATGATGGCTAATTGTGCTTGAAAATAATTTGGATCGAATTGTTTATTAGGTTCGTTTGTTGCGTCAAATGTTTTGGTAGTATCTAATCCTCTGCTATGTAAAACAACATTATTGGAATCGGCAATAATGGTTGCCATGTCGTTATTGTTAATAATATTTTCAAATAGAAAAACAATAAACTCGCCATCTGTTGCTTTGATTAATTGTTTGGTAGCCTCAATACGAAGTTCAATTTTTTGTTTTTCTTCGATTTGTAAGCGCTTCACCAAAATATTTGTGTAGACCAAAGAAGACAGCCCAATGACTACCGCAAATAGGAGCAGCAATATTTTTCTATTTTTTTTGGTTTCTGGTTTGTTCATCGAACGAAAATACTAATTAATCGTTGATCGATGTATATTTTAAGAATTCAATAATTTTCCAAAATCAGCCCAAAATCTAACCCAAAATTGCTTAATTGGCGCTATTTAGCGCTCAAAATACTTATATTTGTGTGCTTATGGAAAGAAAAGTACGCGTTCGCTTTGCGCCTAGTCCAACTGGCCCATTACATATGGGTGGTGTTCGAACGGCATTATATAATTATTTGTTTGCTAAAAAACACGGCGGAGATATGTTGCTTCGTATCGAAGATACCGATCAAACCAGGTATGTGCCAGGGGCAGAAAATTATATCATCGAATCTTTGGCATGGTGTGGCATTACTTTCGATGAGGGAGTTCATGTGGGAGGTCCGCATGCGCCTTATCGTCAATCCGAAAGAAAAGAAATGTACAAGCAATATGCTTTGCAATTAATCGAATCGGGGCATGCTTATTATGCTTTTGATACCATGGAAGAATTAGAAACCATGCGTGAAAATTTAAAAGCGGCGAACGTCGCTTCTCCTCAATACAATTATATTACCAGAGAGGGTATGAAAAACTCACTCACTTTGCCTAGCGACGAAGTGGAACGCAGATTAGCGGCCGGCGATGCTTATGTAATTCGAATGAAAATTCCTCGTAAAGAAGAAGTGCGCGTGGTAGATTTAATTAGAGGAAATGTGTTAGTGCAAACTTCACAAATGGACGACAAAGTTTTGTTCAAATCTGATGGTATGCCAACTTATCATTTAGCCAATGTGGTAGATGATTATTTAATGAAAATTACCCATGTTATTAGAGGAGAAGAATGGTTACCATCGGCTCCCTTACATGTATTACTTTATAGATATTTAGGATGGGAAGAGGTGATGCCACAATTTGCGCATTTACCATTATTGCTTAAGCCAGATGGCAATGGTAAATTGAGTAAGCGAGATGGAGACAGACTAGGCTTCCCTGTTTTTCCATTAAAATGGCAAGATCCATTTACCGAAGAAATTAGTTCTGGCTATAGAGAAAACGGATACATTCCAGCTGCTTTTATTAATATGTTAGCCTTGTTAGGATGGAATCCTGGAACGCCACAAGAAATTTTCAGCATGTCGGAATTAATCGAAGCATTTAGCATTGAAAGAATTTCTAAGTCGGGTGCAAAATTCGATGCTGCAAAAACCAAATGGTTTAATCAGCAATATTTAAGACAAACACCTTCTGAAGATTTAGCAAAAATTTTCGAAACAGAAATTAAGGCTAAGGGTTTTGATTATCCAATAACATATATTCAAGCGGTTTGCGAATTAGTAAAAGAGAAGGCGCAATTTTCGAATGAGTTTTGGTCTTTAGCAAGTTATTTTTTCGAAGAACCAAATTCATTTGATATGGACTTAGTTCGTAAAAAATGGAAAGATGCAGTACCCGCATTCATGGCTAATTTAGCGGCAGATTTAAATTCAACCGAAAGTTTTGATGCGCTAAGTATCGAAGATTTATTTAAAGCATGTGCTGAAAAAAATGGCATTGGCGCAGGCGCTGTTATGCAAATATTTAGAATTGCAATCTCGGGTCAAGCGGCTGGTCCTGCTATATTTGAGCTTACGTCATTAATCGGTAAAGAACGCATTGTGAAGCGATTAAATATTGCAATCGATCAATTCAATAGCATAGCATAAACACAATCAAAAGCAAACCACTATGAAAAGACCAATTAGAGTTTTAGTAGCAAAATGCGGATTAGATGGACACGATAGAGGCGCAAAAATAATTGCCACTTCGCTGCGTGATGCTGGAATGGAAGTGATTTATACAGGACTTAGACAAACGCCCGAAATGATCGTAAACGCTGCTTTGCAAGAAGACGTTGACGCTATTGGTGTGAGCATTTTAAGTGGCGCACATTTAACCGTTTTTCCAAAAATTATTAATCTAATGAAAGAAAAAGGAATGAATGATGTGCTACTAACCGGTGGCGGAATTATTCCAGAACCCGACATGGAAAAATTGACTCAGATGGGCGTAGGGCAACTGTTTGCGCCAGGCACAGCCACTTCCAATATTGTTACTTATATTACCCAATGGGTATCGGCTAATAGAAATTTCTAATGAAAAAAATCTGCACATTGATTTTATTTTTAATTTCAATCCATGCCAATGCGCAAATTGCAAGCACTGGTTATAAGATTTATAGTTGGGGGTCTAATAAAAATACGATTCCGGTATTAGCCAAATGCAGTCAAACCAATGCAGGCGATCAATTCAGTAATTGCGAAATCAATAATAAAGACTCTATTTTTTATGCAGGATTTCATTACAACTATTGCAATTTTCGTTTTTATAAAGAAGCATTGGTAGAAGTACATTTTGATTTAAGGTTTAAAGAGTTAGGAAATGTCGTTGCCAAATTGAGCACAGATTTTGGGTCACCTAAAATTTTAGAAAATGCCACTACAAAAGCCGATACAATTTCGACCACAATAGGCTATGAATGGATCGTTGGAGATACGCGGGTTTTAATCATTAACAAAGGAACTACGAGCCCAGTTTGGTGCATCCTGAGCTCCCAATCTCATAAAAAATCATACAGAAAAAAAGTAATTGATATAGAAAAAATAATCTTTAACTAATGCCTTACGAAAACATTTTAACCGAGCATAAAAATGCAACCTTGCATATTACTATTAATCGTGCAAGTAAATTAAATGCATTAAATAAAGCGACTTTATCTGAATTAAACGCAGCGTTTCAAGCCGCATTTGTAGATGAAGAAGTGCGCGCAATTATTTTAACTGGCGATGGCGCAAAGGCATTTGTTGCCGGTGCAGATATTGCGGAGTTTGCAGATTTCTCTGTTGCGCAAGGTGCTGCATTAAGTAGCGAAGGCCATATGCAGGTTTTTAATTTAATCGAAAATAGTCCGAAACCTGTTATTGCGGCCATCAATGGTTTTGCATTGGGAGGTGGCTTAGAATTAGCTATGGCCTGCCATATTCGCGTGGCTTCTGAAACTGCAAAAATGGGATTACCAGAAGTAGGCTTAGGGGTAATACCTGGTTATGGCGGCACACAACGATTAGCGCAATTAATTGGCAAAGGCAGAGCAATGGAAATGATTGTTACCGCCGATGTAATCAATGCGGCCGAAGCATATAGAATGGGATTGGTGAACCATGTAGTAGCGCCCGAAAATTTAATTGCTAAATGCGAAGAAATTGTTTCGAAGATTATTACTAAATCTCCGGTTGCAATTAGTTATGCCATTAAATCTGTGAACGCTGGTTTTGAAGAAGGCCAGAATGGTTATGCAAGCGAAATCGAAAACTTTGGCGCTTGTTTTGGAACAAAAGATTTTAAAGAAGGCACGACTGCGTTTTTAGAAAAAAGAAAAGCGAATTTTTCTGGCAATTAATTTTTGCTTAAAAAATCTGCATAAGCCAATTGAATGCCTTCGGCTAATTCGGTTTGGTATTTCCAACCTAATGCGCTCAGTTTACTTACATCCATTAATTTTCTTGGCGTGCCATCTGGCTTGCTTGTATCAAATTTTATTTCTCCATCAAAACCAATAATTTGTTTAATAAGCAATGCTAAATCTTTAATGCTGATATCGTGACCTACCCCCACATTTAAGAATTCCGCACCATCATAATTTTGCATCAAGAAATAACAAGCATCGGCTAAATCGTCTGCAAATAAGAATTCGCGCAGGGGTGTGCCTGTTCCCCATATCTCAACATGACTTGCGCCATTTACTTTTGCTTCGTGAAATTTCCTAATTAAAGCAGGCAACACATGTGAATTTTGCGGATGGTAATTATCGTTGTAGCCATATAGATTTGTTGGCATAACAGCAATAAAATTGCAACCATATTGACTTCTATAAGCTTCGCACATTTTAATGCCTGCAATTTTTGCAATGGCATAAGGTTCGTTCGTGTATTCTAATAATCCCGTTAACAAGCTTTCTTCTTTTAAGGGTTGCGGTGCTAATTTTGGATAGATGCAAGAAGAACCTAAGAATAAAAGTTTACTAACTTGATGAATATAGGAAGCATGAATAATATTATTTTGTATGGCAAGGTTTTCGTATAAGAAGTCTGCACGGTAAGTATTATTCGCTACAATTCCACCAACTTTTGCAGCAGCTAAAAAAACGTATGCTGGTTTTTCTTTTTCAAAAAACTGCATAACATCCGATTGATTTCTTAAATCTAATTCGGCCGAAGTTTTACAAATAATATTTTGAAAACCAGCAGCTGTTAATTTTCTTAAAATGGCAGAACCAACCATGCCTCTGTGGCCAGCAATATATATTTTCGAATCTTTATTCATGCGTAATACGAATTCCTATTAATTTTCAAAAATACATTTATCTTCTCATAAATTATAACATTAATCCTTTATAGCTAATTATAAAATGCAATATTTTTACAACCTTTGCTAAAATTATAAACCAATTGGGAAAAGATAAATTAAAACGCTTTATCGAAATTGCAACCTTTGCGAATGTATTTGAGATGGAGCCAGTACATAAGGGCTTTTGGGGTGCAAACTACTTTAAGAATACTCACCCTATCGTATTAGAATTAGGTTGCGGAAGAGGCGAGTATACGGTTAATCTGGCCGAAAAGTATCCTGATAAAAACTTCATTGGCATAGATATAAAAGGGGCAAGGATATGGCGAGGAGCAAAAACAGCCATAGAAAACAACATGCAAAATGTGGCATTTCTGAGAATAGAAATTGAAAATATTTTAGACCATTTTTCGGCTGCAGAAATCTCAGAAATATGGATTACTTTTCCAGATCCTCAGCCTCAAATTAGTCGAGAAAGAAAAAGGCTCACCTCTGTTCGATTCTTAAACTACTATCAAAGCCTACTCAAACCAAATGGAATTGTACATCTTAAAACAGATAGCGATGCCTTGTATGATTATACTCATTACCTAGTACAAGACAAACCAATTCAGGTTTTGGCCGCAACTACCGATTTATATAACGATGAAATGCTAGATGAATTACTGCAAATTCAAACCACTTACGAAAAAAAATATTTAGCAGTTGGTAAAAATATTAATTATTTAAAATTTAGTTTTGAATAAATCTGAAAATAATTTTTTTGAGCAGGTATATGCGGTAGT
>CAJBBN010000196.1 GCA_903951325.1 uncultured bacterium | reverse complement strand
CACCGCTTGATCTAAAGCCTGCGTGCTTTCGTGCACTTCGGCAAACAATCCTTTTTCTCTAGCCCAATCAGCACTTTGCCATTCGCTAGCATTAATTGCTAATTGACAAAAAGCAGCAGAACCAATTTTTCTTTCTACTGCAGGGCCTACCACAAATGGACCAATACCTACCGCAAGTTCACTTAATTTTACGGAAGCATGGGTGGATGCAAGGGTATAATCGGCTGCCGATGCAATGCCGACGCCACCTCCCACTGCCTTTCCTTGTACTCTGGCAATAACAAATTTAGGCGCTTTTCTTATGGCATTAATTACACTTGCAAAACCAGAAAAGAAATTAATTCCAGTTGCTAAATCTTTAATAGAAATTAATTCATCAAAACTCGCACCTGCACAAAAAGCTTTTTCCCCTTCACTTTGTATAACAATCACTTTAACCGCTTGATCATGTCCCGCTGCTGAAATTTCTGCTGCAAGCTTTCTTAAAATTTCACCTGGCAAAGAATTACTTTGCGGATGATAAAAATTGATAGTTGCAATACCATTTTCAATAGCCGTTTTTACAAAAGCAGTTTGTTCCATTGTTCAATTGATTTTAATTGTCTTATCTCAAAGATAAATAAAATCAAATTTAGCAAAGCATGCATTTGTATTTAATTCGGTAAGTTTTTAGGACCTTTTTTAGGATCCTGCTCAAATCTAGTTCTGGCCAACCTTCCTTTTAAACGGCTCAAGGCTTCTGCCGTCATGCCCAAAAAGGTAGCAATCATATACTGTGGAATTTCTTGGATTACTTCTGGTCGAATTTCTTTCAACTTCAAATACCTTACTTCAGGCGAATCGTTTACAATCATGGAATTTAATTCCATAATGAAATTTAAATTTTCCTCTAACATCTTTCTACTTAAATTTTGAAAACGAGGAATCCGTTCGTAAATGAGGTGTAAATTGGCATAAGAAATTTGGTAAAGAGTGACATCCGTCTTTGCAATCAAAATTCTTCTGGAAGCAGCTTGTTTAGTAAAACTTTGGTATTCAGAAAAGAAATCTGAAGGAAAGAAAAACTGTTCGTTGACTTCTTTATTATTAAAAATTTGGAATTGCCTGACTACACCATCTATGAGTAAATATGTATAGCTGCATACTTCATCAATTCCTTTAATTTGCTGGCCTTTTTGATAAGAAATGTATTCGAATAGATCAATTACAAAGGCTAATTCTTCTTCGCTTAGCATTACGTTTTCGTTGATAAAACTAACTAAGACATTGTCATTTTTCATGTGCTGTAAACTTTGTTTTTTTAGTTAAAAAAGCAAACTAGCACATTTAAAAAATAAAAAATAAATTTTAAATAGTACATAAAGATGTACCACTTAGAAAAAAGCTCTTTAGGTTAAATATCAATTCTTTTTTTGACCATTGTCAAGATGGTAGCGATGGCAACGGTCTCTCCAGTTTCGTCATATACATCGACTAAAAACTTTACGATTCCTTTGGCAACATCTTGATCATCGCGTTTTTCTTGATCCATTTTTTCTTTAACTGTTAAACGCACGCCTATTGTCATTCCAGGATAAACTGGTTTGGTAAATCTACATTCATCAAGTCCGTAATTCAACAGGACTGGGCCTTTCTTAGCATCAACAAATAAACCAGCTGCAGCAGATAAGATAAAATAACCATGCGCAACCCTACCATTAAAAATAGTTCCCACTAAAGAAGTGGCATCGGTATGTGCATAAAAATGATCCCAACTTACGTTTGAGAAATTCACAATATCGGCTTCTGTAATAGTTCGCTTTGCAGTAACAACTGTTTCTCCAATTTCAATATCTTCAAAATGTTTACGAAAAACATGCACTTCTTTTTCAAGTTGGGTCGCACCAATTTGATATTGATTGGTAATAGCTGTTAACATACTTGGCGAGCCTTGAATAGCGGTGCGTTGCATATAATGTAAAACTCCACGTTTACCGCCCATTTCTTCTCCGCCGCCTGCTCTACCCGGACCACCGTGCGTTAGCAAAGGCATTGGCGAACCATGTCCTGTACTTTCTTTTGCACATTCATTATTTAAAACTAGTATTCGTCCGTGGTAAGATGCCGCGCCAACCACAAATTCTTTTGCAATTTTTTGATCATTGGTTACAATCGAACAAACTAAACTTCCTTTGCCTAATTTACTCAGTGCAATGGCATCTGTTAAATGTTGATAAGGCATAAGCGTACTTACCGGCCCAAAAGCTTCTATATTG
>CAJBBN010000195.1 GCA_903951325.1 uncultured bacterium | reverse complement strand
GTTAACATCCAAAAAATAAAAATTCCTAATATGACATTCACGGTTACACCACCAATCATGACGATGAATCTTTGCCAAGCGGGTTTAGATCTAAACTCCCAGGGCTCTGCAGGTGCTTTCATCGCTTCCACATCCATCGATTCATCTATCATACCGGCAATTTTCACATAACCGCCAAGTGGCAACCATCCAATACCATATTCTGTCTCTCCTATTTTAACACTAAAAAGCTTGAAACCCCAAGCGTCAAAAAACAAATAAAATTTTTCTACTTTAATTCCAAATGCACGGGCTGCTAAAAAATGTCCTAACTCGTGTAATACTACTAAAATGGAAAGGCCTGCGATTAATTGCGCAGCCATGATAAGTCCGTTCATAAAAAATATATTATTTATTTAAAATCCAATTGCGTGTAAATATACGGCTTTCTGTATCGGTAGCTACATAATCATCGTAATTAGGTGTGTCTATAAATGTAATTTTTTGCATACAATCTGTAATGGCATCCGACATTTCTAAAAAACCAATTTGATCATTTAAAAAAGCTTCTACTACCACTTCGTTTGCTGCATTTAATATACAAGGCATATTGCCGCCTTGTTTCATCGCTTGAAAAGCCAATGCTAAATTTCGAAAAGTTTCGGTATCGGCTTTTTCAAAACTCAAAGTTGGATAATTTAAAAAATCAAATCGTGGAAAATCGGTGATGGTTCGCATTGGATAAGTTAATGCATATTGAATAGGCAATTTCATATCGGGTAATCCCATTTGCGCTTTCATCGATCCATCTTCGAATTGTACAATAGAATGAATAATGGATTGCGGATGCACAATTACATCAATTTGATTGGCATGTAAATTAAATAACCACTTGGCTTCGATTACCTCTAAGCCTTTATTCATAAGCGATGCAGAGTCGATGGTGATTTTTGCACCCATTGTCCAATTAGGATGTTTAAGCGCTTGCGCTTTTGTTTTACTCGCTAAAGCCGAACGATCCATTCCTCTAAAAGGTCCGCCCGATGCGGTAAGATATATCTTTTCAATTTTATTATGCCATTCGCCAGCTAAACATTGAAAAATGGCAGAATGTTCAGAGTCTACAGGTAATATAGAGACATCATATTCTTCCGCTAATTTGGTAATTAAATCGCCAGCTACCACCAATGTTTCTTTGTTAGCTAAGGCAATATTCTTTTTTGCTTTAATGGCTGCAATGGTTGGTTTTAAACCAGCATAGCCAACTAATGCAGTTAATACCAATTGAATTTTCTCAAAAGTAACTACTTCTGATAAGGCTTGTTCGCCAGCAAAAACTTTAATATCGGTATGAGCTAATTTTTCTTTTAACCAAGCATATTTACTTTCATCTGTGATAACAACTGCGTTTACATCAAACTGTATGGCCTGACTTGCCAATAATTCGGCATTGGAATGAGCAGTTAACACTTCTACTTTAAATAAATGCAGATTAGCAGCAATCACTTCTAAAGTTTGCGTGCCAATAGATCCGGTAGATCCAAGTATAGCTATATGTTTTTTATCTTCTGAATTCATTATCCAATTAATTGATCTGCAATTTTTCTATCGTTTGATAATCTAGGTACTTTATTTTGACCACCAGATCGG